>JAGYLC010000028.1 GCA_018401235.1 Kiritimatiellia bacterium | reverse complement strand
AGGAGATCGGTTTTCCCCCGCAGGACATCATTTTCGATCCCAACGTGTTCGCCATCGGCACCGGCATCGAGGAACACTCCCGCTACGCCATCGATTTTATCGAGGCGGCCCGTGAATTGAAAAAACGCTTTCCCTTGGTCCACATCAGCGGCGGTATCAGCAACTTGAGCTTTAGCTTCCGGGGAAACGATCCCGTTCGCGAGGCTATGCACAGCGTGTTTTTGTACCATGCCGTACAGGCGGGGATGGATATGGGCATTGTCAACGCGGGTCAGTTGGCGGTGTACGAGGAAATTAATCCCGAACTGCGATCCCGGGTGGAGGATCTCATTTTCAACAAGCGGGAGGATGCTACTGATCGTCTGTTGGAATTCGCGGAGGGATTTGTCGGCAAGAAGCAGAGCCGAGTGGAGGACCTGAGTTGGCGGGAGCAACCGGTGACCGAGCGCATTTCCCATGCGCTTGTCCGGGGGATCACCGAGTACATCGAAGAGGACGCGGAAACCGCCCGGGTCGAGTTGGGTCATCCCTTAAAAGTGATCGAAGGTCCGCTGATGGACGGGATGAACGTGGTGGGCGACCTGTTCGGATCCGGCAAAATGTTTTTACCTCAGGTGGTGAAAAGCGCGCGGGTGATGAAAAAAGCGGTGGCGTATCTTGAGCCGTTCTTCGAGTCAGCGGACGGAGCCAAGCGCGAGGCGAATGGCAAAGTAATCATGGCTACGGTGAAGGGGGACGTGCACGACATCGGCAAAAACATTGTGGGAGTGGTGCTGCAATGCAACAACTACGAAGTCATCGATCTCGGAGTGATGGTTCCCTGCGCCCGCATTCTGGAGGAGGCGAAAACGCATGGGGCGGACATCATCGGCCTGAGTGGATTGATCACCCCGTCCCTGGATGAAATGGTGTATGTGGCGGCGGAGATGAAACGGGAAGGTTTTGATATTCCCCTGCTGATCGGGGGGGCCACGACGTCCAAGATTCATACTGCGGTCAAAATCGAACCCGAGTACGAACATCCGGTGGTGTATGTGCCGGACGCGTCGCGGGTAGTGGGCGTGGCTTCCAACCTGCTGTCCAAGGAACGTAAACCCGCCTATGTGCAGGAAATCCGGGAGGAGTATCAACGCTACCGGGAACGGCGCAAAGAGGGGAAACGCATCATGGTCGATCTGGAGGCCGCCCGCGAAAACAAGGTACCCATCGACTGGAGCGGCTACATTCCGCCCGAACCGCGTTTCACCGGCACTAAAGTGCTCAAAAACGTGCCGCTGAAAGAGTTGGTTCCGTTCATCGACTGGGGGCCTTTCTTTGCCGGTTGGGATCTGCATGGACAATTCCCCGCGATTCTGGACGACGAACTGGTCGGGGAACAGGCGAGGGATCTGTATGAGAATGCGAATGACATGTTGAAGACGTTGGTGGAAGAAAACCGACTCAGCGCCAGCGCGGTGTGCGGATTCTGGCCGGCCAACAGCGTGGACGATGACGACATCGCGGTATTCACCGACGAGACCCGCTCCACGGAGCTGACCCGTTTGCATCATCTTCGCCGACAGAGTGGCAGCGGAGAGGATATGCCGCATGGATGTCTCTCGGATTTTGTGGCCCCCCGCGACAGCGGATTGCGGGATTATATCGGCGGCTTTGTGGTGACCGCCGGGATCGGCGCGGACGAGTTGGCAAAAGAATTTGAACAGAAGCAGGACGACTACAACGCGATCATGGTGAAAATTTTGGCTGACCGCTTCGCCGAGGCGCTGGCCGAGTATTTGCATCAACTGGTACGGAAAGAGTTCTGGGGATACGTTCCAGACGAACAACTCGGCAACGACGATTTGATCCGCGAATGTTATCAGGGAATCCGCCCCGCACCCGGCTATCCCGCCTGTCCTGATCACACCGAAAAAGCCACCTTGTTCGAGTTGACCAATGCGGAAGCGGACATAGGGGTGAAGCTCACCGAAAGCTACGCCATGCACCCCGGTGCGGCAGTCAGCGGCTGGTACTTCAGCCATCCAGAGTCCCAGTATCTCACCGTGGGTATCATCGACGAAGACCAACTCCGATCCTACGCCGAACGAAAAAACCTGACCCTCCGCGAGGCCGCCGCTGGCTGGCGCCGAATTTGGCTTGAGATTAGAAGTCAGTGGTCAGAAGTCTGAAGTCAGAGATAAAGGACATTTAGGACCACGGATAGCCCTGCCGGACCACGGATAGCAGGAAGCACAATATTACATCCCCCATTACATATTCACCTCCGCGTTAAACCGAAATATCCCGTGTCTCGCGGCTCTTTATCCGTGGTCCGGCAGGACTATCCGTGGTCAACTTAATTTTCGCTTACTTCCAGTTTTCAGTTGCGACTGGAATCCCGCTTATCCGTGGTCCGGCAGGGCTATCCGTGGTCAACTTAATTTTCGCTTACTTCCAGTTTCAGTTGCGACTGGAATCCCGCTTATCCGTTGGCCACTTTTTGATACGCCCGCTTGATGCCGATCATGTAGACAGCGAAGAGGATGGAGGCGGCAAGGATAGAGGCTTCGATGAGCAGAGGGGGGAATGCATCCCCGGGCAGATACCGGGCCAGCAGGGCGCAGGCGATAAATAGAAATACGGAGGGGGATTCGAGTCGGACTTTTTCCCGGGCGTAGTCGCGCAGTACCGGAGAAAGATCGGTTTTAAGGCAGAGGAGATATTTGGAAATGGCAATCGTGAACACCGCCGCATACCATCCTCACCACAGCGGGGTGGAGCGGATGGACAAAGTGGCCAGGATCATAAACCACACCGCCTTTATCTTATTCGCACATTGGGATTCTCATGGACTTTCGATTGAAAAATGGGTAGCGCTACGGCATGAAAGTCGTATTGGCAGAAAAACCTTCGGTGGCGCGTGATTTGGCGGCGGTGCTGGGGGCCACTCAAAAGAAACAGGGGCACATGATCGGAAATGGCTGGGCGGTTACCTGGGCGTTAGGGCATTTAGTGGAGTTACAGGAACCTCACGAGTATTTTCCCGAGTGGCGCAAGTGGGATCTGAATACCCTGCCGCTGTTGCCGGAATCCTTTCAGTTGCGTCCCCGGGGCGACAAAGGCGCGCAGGACCAACTCCGCGTCATCAAGGAGCTGTTCAAAGGGGCGGATTCATTGGTCTGCGCCACGGATGCGGGAAGGGAAGGGGAGCTGATCTTCCGCTATATCCTGCAGTGGGCAAAGTCGGAAAAACTTCCTTTTCAACGTCTGTGGCTTCAGTCTCTGACCCCCGATGCGATTCGTAAGGGGTTTAACTCGCTGCGGGACGGACACGACTACGATCCGCTTTTCCAGGCCGCTCGCTGTCGCAGCGAGGCGGATTGGATTATCGGATTGAACGCCACCCGCTATCACACCGCCAAGTATGGCTCCCGCAATTTACTCTGGAGTGTGGGGCGGGTGCAGACCCCGGTGTTGGCGCTGTTGGCGGAGCGGGACATCGAAATCGAGAATTTTAAACCGGAGACCTATTGGGTGTTGGTGACCCGCTATCGCGACACCCGTTTTCATCAGCCAAAAGTAAAATTTAGCAGCATGGAACAGGCGGAGGCTCTGCGGGATTCGCTCAAAGACTCGCCATTGGTGGTGGATTCGGTGGAGCAGAAGGAAAAACGCATTCCGGCCCCACAACTGTACGATCTCTCCAGCCTGCAACAGGACATGAATACCTGGTTCGGATTTACGGCCGACCAAACCCTGCAATTGGCGCAGGAACTCTACGAGGCAAAAAAACTGACCTATCCCCGAACCGATAGTCGGCATATTGGACAGGCGGAGGCGGAGGGTCTTCCGGACCTGTTGCGCTCGCTGCCGGATCCGTATCAGGAATTTGTGCAGAAACTGAATCTGGATAAACTGAAACCGGGCAAGCGGGTGGTCGATGACAGCAAGGTGACCGATCACCATGCGATTATTCCGACTCAACAGGATCCGGGACACCTACAGGGTCCGGCGGAAAAAGTGTACGCGGCGGTGGTTCGTCGATTATTGGCCGCGTTGTATCCGCCTTGTATCCAACAAATCACCACCGTGAAGGCCTCGGTCGAAAAAGAAAAATTTCAGGCGAGGGGCGCGGTGGTCAGCGACTGGGGCTGGCAACTTTTGTATCCGCACATGCAGAAAACCAAGGTGTCGGACGCCAATCAGGAAGATGCGGACCAGATGATGCCGCCTATGGAAAAAGGCGAGAGCGGCCCCCATGAACCGGAGGTCCTCACTAAAACCACCAAACCGCCCAAGCGCTTCACCGAAGCGTCTCTGCTCAAGCGCATGGAAACTGCGGGAAAACTGGTGGATGACGAGGCGCTTCGGGACGCCATGAAACAGCGGGGACTGGGAACCCCGGCCACCCGCGCATCGATCATCGAAACCCTAATTGGCCGCACCTACATCCGCCGTCAAAAGAAGCTTTTGATCAGCACCGAAGCCGGGCGTCATTTACTGACCCTGATTCAGGACCCGAGTTTGCGATCTGCGGAATTGACCGGTGACTGGGAGGCCAAACTAAAAGAAATCGAGTTGGGCAAAGGCGATCCGGAAGAATTTATGCAAGGAATTCGGGATCACGCACGGGAAATGGTCAACGCCGCCACGGATACAGAGAAATCGGGAGGATTCGGCAAATGTCCACTCTGTGAAGCCGCGGTGGTTGAAGGAAAACGCGGATTTGGCTGCAGTCGCTGGAAGGAAGGTTGCACCTTTGTATTGTGGAAAGAAAATCAGGGATCACAGATCGATGGAGCCTTGGCCCGGGAACTGTTGGATCTGGGACACAGCCTGCGCCCGGTTCCGGTCAAGGGGGAGGGGGGCGAACCCGGCCTGGCCACGCTGGTGTTGAAACCGGACGGAAACCTGAGCCTGAAACCGGTCAAGGGACGCAAGGCTGGGAAAGATCAAAAGTCGCTGGGGACTTGTCCGCTCTGCGGCGGGGATGTCATCGCGAAACCCAAGCTCTATGTGTGCAGCAACCAGGATCAGGGCTGCCCCTTGATCATCTGGAAAACCATCGCCAAACGAAACATCACCCAGGCCATGGTCAAGCAACTGCTCACCGACGGGGTCACGGACAAAATCGATGACTTCACCTCAAGAGCGGGAAAATCCTTTTCCGCCAAACTCAGGCTTCAGGGTGGCGAAGTGAAAATGGAGTTCAATTGAGGGAGCGGTTAGAGGGTAGAAGTCAGAATTTTGAAACCACTGATTCACACTGATCCACACTGATTATATCTGACTCTGAATTTGCGGCAGAATGATGGGGGGGCAGAATGATGGTTCTGTAACAGGAGTAATAATCCGATCTCCAAACTTCTATCTCCTATCTCCTATTAATAACGTCGCATAATATATATTATGTATAATTGCATATATCATAAAGTGTTGTAATAGAACCTCTTGAACAAGATGTTTATAAGTTTTGTGGATAATGAGGGTAACACATCGCCTCTGGACAGTTCCGACGTCCGGAAGTGTTCACACATCCTCTTCCGACACTCGGAAAGGTTCGGTGGTGTACTTGAAATAGGTCACCAGCGTCCGGTTATTCGGTCTGGAGGTCTGCGAAGATATTAGTCCCATCCAAGGAGCGCAGCGACTCTGGGTGGGGTTTGAGCATACCTATACCAAACAATTTTCTCGGTCTGAAGGACCGCGTAGATCAACACGGCACTGGGTACTTGGTATGTAATTCACTTTTCCTCGCCCAACTCCCGATACAGCTCCAGATACTGGGAGGCCGTTCGGGTCCAGGTAACATCATGCCTCATTCCGTTTTGGCGGATACCGCGGAGTTTCTTTTTGTCGTGGAACAGGCTGATGGCATCGCGGATGCATTCCAGGAAGGATTCGGGCGTGTATTGACTCATACGCAGTCCGGTTCCTGTTTTAGGGTTTTGACGGTAATCGTCTACGGTGTCCTGAAGTCCGCCGGTCTGGTTGACAATAGGAATGGTGCCGTATCGAAGACTATACAATTGATTCAGCCCGCAGGGTTCAAATTGGCTGGGCATGAGAAAAAAATCGGCTCCCGCCTCCATCCGGTGACTCAAGTCCGAGTTGTAGCCGATAATGGCCTTGAAGTGCTCCGGCCATTTTCGATTCCAGTCTTTCAGCCAGTTGTGGTAGATCTCCTGTCCCGAGCCCAACAGCACGAATTGCATTGGTAACGACATCATCCGCTCCATCGCCTCGCCAATCACGGGGATGCCTTTTTGGTCCACCAGCCGGCTGATCATCACAAACAGCGGGACTTCCTTGTCGTAGGTCAGCCCCACTTCCTTTAGCAGATCCTTTTTGCAGGATTCTTTGCCCGCAATGGATTTTGAGCTGTAGGTTTTGGGTAAGGTGGGATCGGTTTCCGGGTTCCAGACCTCGGTATCGACACCATTAACGA
Organism: Kiritimatiellia bacterium; assembly: GCA_018401235.1. Lineage (GTDB taxonomy): Bacteria > Verrucomicrobiota > Kiritimatiellia > SS1-B-03-39 > UBA6053 > UBA6053. The sequence goes on along the minus strand of JAGYLC010000028.1, from coordinate 13,254 downwards.
TGCCCACGACGGGGTTGGGCAGACTGCCCAGGACCCCTTCCAATCCACAGCCGAATTCCGGGCTGAGGATTTCGCGGGCATAAGTGGGGCTGACGGTGTTTACCCGGTCGGATCCCAGTAGCCCGGCTTTCATGAAATTGAGTTTCCCGTAATATTCCAGACTGGGATACTGATCCAGAAAGTTCCCGGGCAGATTGGTTTTGTAGAGCCCGGTGGCTGGGTAGAGTCCCTGATAGGCCAAATTATGGATGGTGAACAGAGTCTTTTCACGACCTCCCCTCCCCGTCCCGTTAATACCTTTTTCGAGCAGCAATGGGAGCAATCCGCATTGCCAATCGTTGAGATGCAGGACCTCGTAGGGGGCTTGCAAGGCGTCAATGAGCGCCACCACCGCCTTCTGGAAGAACAAAAATCTGCTGAAGTTATCGCTGTACTCTCGCTGTGGAAGCGCGTATAGCTCTATACGGTCAAAGTATTCCTCGAAGCCCACAAAGTAGGTCAGGGTACCCTGCAACTCCGCAGTGAAGATTTCCGCTGGCAGGATTTCGTTTCCCATGGGGATTTGCAGCGTGTAGGGACTGCGCTCCACTTGGTAGTCCCCCTTCCCCTGCCCCTCCCATACCGCTCGGTACAAGGGCATGATGCGGTCGACCGAAACCCCTATACGGTTCAGTTCCACCGGCAGGGCTTCCGCGACATCCGCGAGGCCTCCGGTACTGGCGAAGGGTCGGGACTCACTGCTGACGAATAAAACGCGGGATGGGGATTGGCTCATGGGGGATTTTTAACATAAACTACACACATAGGAACATTTTTTATGAACAATTCACAAATACAACGAAAAATTTTAGAGCTGATCTCGGCTCCAGGCTTTCGCCCCTGTAAAATTCAGGGAATTATGGAAAAACTGGAGCTGGACAGCGGACGACGCAAGCATCTGCGTCGAATTCTCAAAGAACTTACTGACCAAGGCAAAATCCGCATGGATAAGCAGAATCGCTTTCGACCTGCACACGATGAACCCGAAACCGAAGAGGTCCTGATCAAAGCGGCTCTTTCCCTGCATCCCCAGGGCTTTGGCTTTTTGACCGTGGAACCGGACGATTTGATGGTGGAGGGCACGGTGGTGGAGGAATTGTTTGTCCCACCTTCCAACATGAACACCGCCAGGCATGGCGACCGGGTGTTGGCTAAAATCGTGGCCTCGACTGGAAATAAACGCGGCGGCAATGACCTGAAAGAAGGGAAAATCATCGAGGTGATCGAGCGCGGCTCCACCATCTGTGTGGGCACCCTGAAACATGGCGGCGGCAACTGGCAGTTGATTCCGGATTCTCCCCGTATTAAAGGTCCGGTGCGCATCACCGGTTTTACCGGCATGACCCCCAAGGCGGGTTTCAAGGCCGTAGTGGATCTTGAAGATCGCATGGATCCTTCCCTGCCGGAGTCCGGCAAGGTCCTGGAACTGCTCGGCCAGGCCGGCGACCCGGGCGTGGATATCCTCTCCATCATGCGCGGTCACGATCTCACCTCCGAATTTCCCGACAAAGTGATGGAGGAAGCCCTGGCCTTCACCAAGGCGGTTACTCCGGAGGATCTCAAAAATCGTCGGGATTTGCGCAAATTGATGGTGGTCACCATTGACCCCGACGATGCCCGCGATTTCGACGACGCCCTGAGCGTCGAGGACATCGAAGGCAAACCCGGCTGGTTGCGGGTGGGAATTCACATTGCGGATGTGGCCCATTTCGTGAAAAGTGGCAGTGCGCTGGACAAAGAAGCGCTGCTGCGCGGAACCAGCGCCTATTTGGTGGACCGGGTAGTTCCCATGCTTCCTGAACATCTCACCAACGACCTGTGCAGTCTGGTCCCGAATCAGGATCGGCTCGCGCATTCGGTATTTCTGGATATCAATACCCACGGAGCGGTGAAGTCGGTGGACAGTTGCGAATCGGTGATTCACAGTAAGCAACGGCTTACCTACGAACAAGCCCAGACGCTGCTCTCCGGCGGACAAGTGGATGGAATAACCGATGGGGTGAGGGATCACGTGCTCACCCTGGCCCGGCTGACCCGCAAGCTGCGCAAAACCCGTATTCGCGAACACGCGCTGGCATTTGAAATGCCGGAGATTCGTTGCATTCTGGACGAAAATGGTCGTGTCACCGGATTTTCTAAGAAAACCGGAATCGAAGCTAATCATCTGGTCGAGGAATGCATGCTGATGGCCAACCGCGAAGTAGGTGCCCTGCTGGCGGCCCGCTACGGAACCGCTATTTATCGTATCCATGAAGAACCAAGCGAGGAAGATTTTCAGCAAATGGCCGATCAGCTTCGTCAATTGGGGGTCGAAGGTGTTCCGATCAGCCGCGAAACCCTGAACGAGGTCATCAGCCGGCAAATGCCGGAACCCCTGCGCCAGGCGGTGACCCTGACCCTGTTGAAAAACATGAACCGGGCCCTATACAGTCCGGAACTGGGTGAACATTTTGGTTTGGCCTTTGACACCTATACCCACTTCACCTCCCCCATTCGACGCTATCCGGATTTGGTCGCTCACCGACTACTCATCGCATTGGAAAACGACAAACCCAAGCCCGTCGACGACAAAGAACTGCGGGACCTCTGTCGACACTGCAGCGAACGCGAGCGGGCGGCGGCGGAAGCGGAAATGGAAACCCAACGGGTGAAAATGTTCCAGTACTACGACGAAAAATTCCAGGCCGGCGAAAAGGGCCCCTACCCTGGCATCATCTCCAGCATCCTATTCAAGGGAGTCCTGGTGGAACTGGCCGAAAGTGGTCAACGGGGCCTCCTCCCCTTCCCCGCCTTCCAGGACGACTACTACGAAGTCAACGAAACCGGTACCCGCGCCACCGGAAAGCGTACGGGCAAAGTGATGCAGTTGGGCGATCCCATCGAAGTCATGCTCGCGCGGGTGGATATTGAAAATCGGCAGTTGGATTTTTCCTTGTAGGTTTTGTTTTACATAAAAAATTGCTAACCCAAGTTTCTTATAGAATGCGTAATTCCCAGTAAAACCGGAGTTCCTGCCCAAAAGGCGCTACAAAGTCGTCATCTTTTTCTTCCCCTTCCCCTTCCCTTTGGGATAGGTGTATTTCTTTTTGCCTTTACTCTTTTTGGAGGGGCCGGAGGGGTCCCCGGTGGGCAGGGCTGCGCGGAGTTCCGCGATCTGGTCGCGCAGCAGGGCCGCGCGTTCGTATTCGAGGGCTTTGGCCGCTTCCATCATTTCAGTTTCCATCTCGCGGATGACCTCCCGTACATCGTAATTTCCTCCATCCTCTTTGACCACCATCTCTTCCACATCACTCGCGGTTTTGAGAATGGCCAGGCTCTCCTGGATTTCCTTGACGATTTGGCGGGGGGTGATGTTGTGTTCCTGGTTGTAGGCCAACTGGATGGTGCGACGGGACTCCGTGGTGTCGAGCAGGGCCTGCATGGCGTCGGTGATTTTGTCCGCATATAAAATCACTTTCCCCTTCAGATTCCGGGCCGCACGGCCCGCGGTTTGAATGAGCGAGGTGTGCGAGCGCAAAAAACCTTCCTTGTCGGCATCCAAGATCGCCACCAACGAAACTTCGGGAATATCTAACCCTTCCCGCAGCAGGTTGATGCCGATCAGGCAGTCGAATTCCTGCCGACGCAGGGCGCGAATGATCTCCACCCGTTCAATGGCATCAATATCGCTGTGCAGATATTTTGTGCGTAGGTCGAGCGCATCCAGATAAGCGGACAAATCCTCGGCTGTTTTTTTGGTCAGGGTGGTCACCAGCACCCGTTGGTTGTTTTTGGCCCGTTCCCGAATCTCATTCATCACGTCATCGATCTGTCCCTTGAGCGGGCGAATCTCCACCTCGGGATCCACAATGCCGGTGGGGCGGATGACCTGCGGAACCGTGCTGCCCCCGCTCATCTCCACTTCCATGGCCGCCGGGGTGGCAGACACAAACAACATCTGTCCCGTGCACTTCATAAACTCGTCGAAGGCCAGCGGACGGTTGTCCAGAGCGGAGGGGAGGCGGAAGCCGTGCTCCACCAGCACCGATTTGCGGGCCAAATCCCCGTTGTACATTCCCCGAATCTGCGGCAGGGTGACATGCGACTCGTCAATGATGGTCAGAAAATTCTCCCGGAAATAATCCAGCAGCGTAAAGGGGCGGTCTCCGGGACGGCGTCCGGTGAGGTATCGGGAGTAATTTTCCACCCCGTTGCAGAAACCCATCTCTTTAAGCATTTCCAGATCGTATTCCGTGCGCATGCGGATGCGCTGGGCTTCGATCAGTTTGCCCTCTCTTTCGAAGGCTTTCACCTGAAGTTCCATGTCCCGCTCAATCTCCGCCAGCGCTTCCTCCACCTTGCGGTAAGGGGTCACAAAGTGACGCGCGGGGCTGATGTGGATCTCGGTGAAATTTTCCAGAGTGTCCCCGGTCAGCGGATCAAAGCGCTGAATGCGTTCGATATCGTTTCCCCAGAAGCTTATGCGCACCCCCTCCTCGTTGTAACTGGGATAAAGCTCCACCGTGTCCCCCCTCACCCGGAAGGTCCCGGGTGAACGCTCGATTTCATTTCGGGTGTATTGAATCGCCACCAGCTTTTCCAGCAACACATCCCGGTTGAAGGATCCGCCCACCTGCAGGTGAATCAACATGTTCTGATAGTCTTCGGGCGAGCCCAAACCGTAGATACAGGACACCGAGGCGATAATCACCACGTCCCGACGATTCAGCAAGGAATCTGTCGCTGCCAGCCGCAGTCGCTCAATCTCCTCGTTGATACTGGAGTCTTTTTCGATGAAGGTATCGGTGGTGGGGATATAGGCTTCGGGCTGATAATAATCGAAGTAACTGACAAAGTAGCTGACCGCGCTATCGGGCAGGAACTGCTTCATTTCCGCATACAACTGCGCGGCCAGAGTTTTATTGTGTGAAACGATCAGGGTGGGGCCGCCCCAGTGTCGAATGAGATTGGCCATAGTGAAAGTTTTGCCGCTACCGGTCACCCCTTCCAACACCTGATAGCGCTTGCCCGTGTCCAGGCCCTCGCACAAGGTGGCAATGGCCATGGGCTGATCCCCGGCGGGCTTGAAATCGGAGGCTAGATTGTAGAGGTTTTTTGTCATGGACTTTTTCGGAAGGAACTTTTCGTCATGCATCAGGGCAGTTTTCCGAACAGCAGTACCCCCTCGCGGGCGATGCGCTGCCAGAGGGTTTGAAATTCGGGATCATCCATATTCCGCATATCCATAAAGGTCACCGTAATCGCGAGGGCATATCGCTGATCCACCTTTTCGCGTAGACGCTCCAAACAGGCATAGGCCTGAAGACGCTGACGACCGCCTGCATACAGCAGGTTCAAATCAATGGGCCCCATCTTCGAGTCCAGCTCACGCGCAAGCACTCCAGTAACGATCGCGGCCTCTGGAATCGGTTTTACACTGCGTCGTACCAGCTTACGTAAATCATCCCAGAATGCGTCCTCCGCTTCCAGCGCCGGTCGAATGGCCTTGAGCCAAAGGTAGTTGACGGGGTTGGGTTTAAACCAATATTTGGAGGCCGTCTCCTCCATCACCAGCACCCGTTGCTCACACAACGCCTCCAGGGCCAGCATGGTGGCGCGGTTACTGAGCCCGGTGCGCCGCTGAATCTCGCGACCACACAAGCGCTCCTTGGCACGGTGCAGGACCCGAAGTACTTTCAGGTGACTTGATTTTCCCAGGATAGCATTCAACCCTTGCATGGGAATAGCCTACCGGGGCTTCTTCGCGAATCAACCTTCTTTCGCGGTTCTGGCTTTCAAAAACGATTGCACGAAAGCCCCGACCAAAATAAAGCAGAGGATGCACATGGCCCAAATCGAAACCGATTTGTTGGAACCGAATTCATCCAGGCTGGGAATGCGGGAGGCGGAGGCCAGAAACCCCACAATGGCCAGCCCCACGGCAATGTGCATATAGATTTTGCGTCTTTCAGGCTGCTTCTCGGTCAGCCAGCCAAACAGCGCGATAGGGGCTCCGATAAAGAGAGGAATGAGAGAAGTCGGGCTCTCAAATCCGGCTGCGGTCCAGGAAATGAGTCCCATCAGGCTCATCAGTCCTCCGATATAAATAGATAGTTTTGTCATAAGAATGTCTCCAGTTAAAATGGTGAATTTATTTGTTGCGCGATAAAACAAAAAACGCAAGCCGAAGCGTGCATTTTTCTTCCAACCTCCCCCCATTCTGACATCCACCCAAAGTGCCAGGAGGCTTCCCTCTTCATCCCGGAAAGCGCTCGGGGCGCTTTAGCCGCTGAGCAAGAAGATTCAATTCCAAGAATCACAACTTTTTCACAACTCATCGGGCGGTGGCTTTAGCCGCTGCCCGAAACGATTCATCTTGCCCGTTCCATAACCATCATTCTGCCACCCATCTTTCTGCCTTCACCGTTACAGAACCACCACTCTAACCTCTCTCCAGCGACGATGACACTCCCAGACCAACAGGCAAGAATGCCTACGATAAAGTGGAGCATGCCGAAATCCCGAGTTCTCAAAGTCAAATAGAGGATCTCTGCACGCAGCAAAGAGAGCAGGCCCCTATTTAACCGCCGCCCGCTGGTGGATGCGACCGTTTCCGTGCATGAAAAAGATCATGTCCTCGTAGCTGGTTCCCAAATTTCCCGCGGATTTCAGGGTGTATCGCACCCGAACCTGATATCCCCCTCGCTCATGCGGCTGCACCGGCCACCAGGTTCGCACAACCAGAGAATCAGGGAAGGCGGCATTTTGGCGAATGTAGTCCTCCACGTGCGGGACCCGCCCATTCGCTTTCACCCGGAAAGGAAATTCATTGCTGTCAGTCGGTTCCTCGCTAACTACTTCCGGTTGGGAAGTCGGTTGCGGAACAAGTTCCGGTATGGAAAGTCTCGGTACCTCCTCCGGATTTGCCTTTTTCCATTTCTCAAATTCCTTACTTCCCTGATCATACGCCTGTTTCCGGGCATAAACCGAACGCAGGTCTTCATTACTTTCGGGTTCTTCCGGCACTTCCCCGCCAGCGTCCATCTCCACAGGGCTCCTACCGGCCTCCACTTCTTCTAACGGCTCCTCATCCGGTTCTTGAATCCCATTTTGGGGTGCACAGGCGGAGACCAAGGCAAATACCCCCGGAATGAGAAAAAAACGTATGCGATACTGTGGATGAAAAATCATGGTAGTTTCTTTATAAGAAAAACAGATTTTTCCAACTTCAAACATGAGACTTTCCGACCATCGGAACGCCCATTATTTCCTTTTCCGAGCGGCGTCGGAAGATTTGCCATTTTTGGCAAAAGCCCCCCTGAAAGCCACCGGTCCCGCTCGCCTCCGCTGTGCCCCACATCCAAGCGGAGCGGTCCGGGGGCGCGGCGAAGGCGAGTGTGAGAGGTTACACACAAAACCATTGATTAAATTTGGTATATATAGGAATATACTATTGGAATGATGAAGGTACCTAAAGTGGCAAATCTTGGCTGGGTATTGGGGTTTCCCCCGAGGATCGGGGGAACTACGATTTTGACGGTCAACATAAGACGTTCGGATATTCAACCCCTAGCTCCCTTCGTCCCCGAAGGGAGAACTACGGAGCCCAACGGCCTGAGTTACGGCTTTTCCTGCGAAGCCTCATGTACAGGGGTGGGCGGGCAAGGATGCCCGCGCTCCCGGGGCAGATGCAGGCAAGATGCCCCTGCTCCCGGTATTCACATCCGCAACAATTCCTGAACATCTTCCCAGTCCAATGACTTGAGCATGGCGGAATCGGTATCCAGGGTGGCGTCGATTACTTGCTGTTTGCGCTGCTGCAGGGCCAATACTTTTTCCTCCACGGAATCGCGGGTGATCAGCTTTAGACTGTAGACGTTTTTTTGCTGCCCAATGCGGTAGGCCCGGTCGGTGGCCTGATTCTCCACCGCCGGATTCCACCAGGGATCATAGTGAATCACCATGTCCGCTCCGGTGAGGTTCAACCCGGTTCCCCCCGCCTTTAAACTGATCAAAAACACCGGAATCGAGCCGTCCCCCTGGAAGCGACGTACCACATCCATCCGGTTTTTGGTGGAACCATCGAGATAGCAGTAGCTGAGATCCATCTGCTCTAATTCCCGCTTCAGAATTCCCAGCATGGTGGTGAACTGACTGAATACCAGCACTCGATGCCCGGCATCCATCGCCTCCTCAATCATTTCCCGGAATAAATCCAGTTTTCCCGATGGGGCTTTACTTTTCAGGTTGGGAATTTTCAGCAACTCCAAATGACAACAGGCCTGACGCAGTTGCAGCAGGGTCTTGAGCACCTCCATACGACTTCGATCAAAGCCCTGACTCGACACCATCGACTCCAGCTTGTCTTTCGATTTCCGTACCAACTCCTGATATACCAGTTTCTGATCGGCGGTCATACGGCAATAGGCCACTTTCTCGATTTTGGGCGGCAGATCTTTGGCCACATCCTTTTTCAAGCGACGCAACATGAACGGCTGAAGTTTTTTGCGCAGACGCATCTGCGCGTCAATGGCCTCGGGACCTCCCGAGCGGATGGGTGCCTCGAAACGTTGTTTGAACAGGGCGTGGGTGCTGAGATAGCCCGGCATCAAAAAATCCATGATCGACCACAAATCCATCACGCTGTTTTCCACCGGAGTCCCCGTGAGCACCAGGCGGTTGACCGCATCCATTTTCTTTACCGCCTTGGCATTGTTGGTGGTGTGATTTTTGATGTGCTGAGCCTCGTCCAATACCATCACTGACAGCGGACTGCGCATGTAGCGGGCGAGATCCCGTTGCAGCACCGCGTAGCTGGTCACCCACACGTCCGCTTCGGGCCCCTCGGTTTTCCAGACCTTGTCGCGCTTCGCGGGTGACCCGGTCAAATTCACAAAAGTTAAATCCGGGGTAAAGCGATTCCCTTCCTCGATCCAGTTTTCCACTAAACTGGTCGGGCACACAATCAGGGCCGGAAGCGACTGGGCCTTTTCCTCTTCCCGTTTCAGTTGCAACCAGGCCAGGGTCTGCAGGGTTTTTCCCAAGCCCATTTCATCGGCCAGAATGCCCGCGAATCCACTCCGCTCCAGGAAGCACAGCCAGTTGATTCCCTCCTGCTGATAAGGTCGAAGGGTGGCGTTCAGATCGGGCGACACCACAACCGGCACCAATTTGGCGGGTTGATTTTGCTTTTCCACCTTTTCCAGCCAGGCCGGTGACGCCTCCACATCCACCCCGTCCAATCCATCGAGGGTGGATTTGAGGTAGGCGCCGTGCACTCCCGACAAGCGATAATGCCCATCCCTTCCCTCTCCACCACAGTCTTCAAAAAGGGTCAGCATTTGCGTGGTGGCATCCCGGTCGAACAACCAGGTCTTGCTCCCTTTCTGCACAAAGGCGTTTCCGGCCAACAGTGCCTGCTGCACATCGGCGAGTCGGAGACTTTCCCCCTCCGTGGTCTCGAATTCACAGTCCACATCAAACCAACCCATGCCACTGTCGCGCACCGACACCACCGGCATCAAGGTTTCCGCCTCTTCCATGGCATCCGAAATGCGTCCGATCAAATCCACTTTCCATCCCCGACGCCGCAGCAAGGGAATACCGGAAGCACAAAAGGTCATCACTCCCGAGGTCCCCACGATTCCCTGCATCTTGTCTCCTCGATCTCCTCCGAAGCCCATGACACACAAACTATCCAAGGCTTCGTACTCCCGTTTGGAATTTCGGGTGCGGTAGTGCAGAATATTGTCGGGGTCCGGCACCACGAAATCATCCTCCGACTCCACCGCACCCGCGACCCACTCCACTCCGCCGTACACCGCGAACAGGGTGGCGGAGAGACTGGCGGGGGATCCCCTCACCTCCAGTCGAAATCCGGGAGTGTCCGGTTCCAGCGAGAACCAGTCCGGATTAATATCGGTGCGCAGGGGCACTAAATCGCGAAGAATCTGCAGTTCCTTGCGGAGGAAGCGGGGAATGTCCACCCGCGGTATTCGCATGGGCTGACGATACAGCGAATGCAGCGGACCCGGCAAAAGGGGTTGCAGACGGAAAAAGGTGTGCTCGAGCAGGGCCCAGGCCGTGCGCCCCTCCGCCCAATAAGCGGGAATCGACTGCTCCAGGCCGTCCGGGAGCCGGGTCTCTAGATCCAGTTCCAAAATCCCGCTTTCCTCCTCATCTAATCCCAACACCACCGAGGAGGACAGCGGTTGCGGCGAGACCCAGCCCTGGTGCGCTCAAACCACACCCGCATCCCCGACATCAGCTCCAGCACATTCGCCAGATCCGCCCGCGAAAGCTCCAATTCGTTTGGTACCGGACCTTCCGCAATGTCTTCCAGCACAAACAGCAGATTGTCTTCCTGCTGCGGCAGGCTGACCTTGAGATCCGACCGAACCTCGTGAATGTGAGCCCGTTGACCCTGATGCTCCACTTGAATCTGCACCGGAATCGACTCCCCCCACCACAGCGTGCGAATCTCCTCCGGAAAACGCAGGCACAAGCGGATGGCAATCGACCCGGGGGTACCTGCGGGCACCCGGGTCAGATAGTCCTCTTCGGAGGTGGAGGCGATGCGTTCCGCCCGTTTCCGTTCCTCCATCAGTTTTTTCAGCCGAACCGGATCCTCCTGAATGTTCAATTGCTCCAAGCAAAGCGCCACCGCATGATGGCAGAACAGTCCCATTTCACGATTGTCGCGGCAGGGACATTGATTATCGGGCAAGCCCGACTCCTTCGGAAACGCCACCGCGCAGACAATGTCCCGCGGACGCGCCTCAATCAGTCCTTCCAATCGTCGGGGCAGGGATTTCAGTCCACGCACCCGCCCGTGATCCACCAGCATCTCCGCCCGCCGCAACGCGTCCTGCCCCGCCCAATCTTTTAGTTTTTCGCGTGTAAAAGGATACATGACTCAGAGTAGGAAAGGATTCACCACCTGAACCCGACCATAGAATTGTCCTTCGTTCAAATTCTCGGAATAAAACAACTTCACTTCTAAACGGTGAGCCGCGGCGATCATTGCCACAGATCTGCCGTTGCAAGCAACGCTGCTAATTCTTCCCGCTCTTTCAAGTCCTGCGTTTGGTTATTCTCCGGCAATACCATCGAAATTTTCCCTTCTGTCATGGCGATTAAATACTCCCTTACCAACCCGCTCAGGCTCGTGTTGTCACGAGCAGCCTCTACTCTGGAGAGACGCCAAACCTCTTCGGATACACGTAAATTTACTGTTTTCATGTAGACAGTATGCTACATTTCTAGATTTCTACAAGACCAAAATTGTAAGCTGCGAGCAAGAAGCGTAGTTATCCCAATCTCGAGGGAAAACTGCGGATGGCATGGGCAAGAGCCCTTGAGCTAGACCCTGTTCGAAACAGTCTTTTTTCTTGTTTCGGCAGCAAACTAGACATGTTTTCACCACAGGAACCCCAAAGGGGTCGCACTTCTCTTTCGAATCCCACATCCACGGGGAGGGTTCGATCTTCTATGAGGCTGAATGCTAGATTCGTTCCATTCCGCCCATATACGGACGCAGGATTTCAGGGAGGACGATGGATCCATCGTCCTGCTGGCACTGTTCGAGAATGGCCACCAGCAGTCGAGGCAGTGCCACCCCGGAGCCGTTGAGGGTGTGGACCAGTTCAGGTTTTCCATTTTCGTTGCGATAACGGATTTTGGCGCGGCGGGCCTGATAGTCCTCAAAGTTGCTGCAGGAGGAGACTTCCAGCCAGGCCTGCTGGCCGGGAGCCCAGAGTTCGATGTCGTAGGTTTTGGCCGAGGAAAATCCAATATCCCCCGTACACAGGGTGATCACCCGATAGTGCAGTCCCAGCTTCTGCAAAACTGCCTCCGCGTGTCCGGTGAGCGTTTCCAAGCGGGCATAGGAATCGGCGGGCTTGCAGAAGGTGACCATTTCCACTTTGTCAAACTGATGCAACCGATTCATCCCGCGGGTCATTTTGCCGGCCGCTCCGGCTTCACGTCGGAAGCAGGGGGTGTAGCCGGTGAGATTGCGGGGCAACTCGTCCGCGGCGAAAATATGATCGCGATACAAGTTGGTCAGCGGCACCTCGGCGGTGGGAATCAGCCACAATCCATCCTCGGGAACCCGATACAATTCCTCGGCAAATTTGGGAAGCTGGCCGGTGCCCAACAGGGCGTCGTCATTCACAAGAAAGGGAGGTTGCACCTCCGTGTAGCCATGCTCGCCGGTGTGCAAATCCAACATAAACGAAATCAGGGCCCGACTCAAACGCGCCCCGGCACCGGTCAGACAGGAGAATCCGGCACCACTAAGGGTGGCCGCACGTTCGAATTCGAATATCCCCAGGGCCTCGGCCAGCACCCAATGCGGTTTGGGTTCGAATGCCTGTTCAGGCTTCTCTCCCCAGCTCCGAATCACCGGATTATCCGCCTCGCTGTGACCAACGGGTACAGATGCATGCGGAAAATTGGGCAAGGACATCAACTGCGTTTCCAAAGCCTGGGTTGCCTCGGTTTTCTCCTTGTCCAGAGCGGAAATCTGGTCGCCAATTTTGCGTACCGCCTCCATGGCTTCGCTCGCATCCTCGCCAGCCTTTTTGCGCAGTCCAATCTCCTTGCTGGAGCTGTTGCGGGTCTGCTGCAGCTCCTCCACCCGGGTGATCAATTGACGGCGGTGGTCATCCAGATCCAACAGGGCCTGAACATCCACATCCAGACCGCGGCTGGCCCATTTGGCTTTGGCGGCATCGGGATTCTCTCGTAGGGTACGTATGTCTAACATGCGCGTCCCATATCCTAGCAACCGGGAATTGACAAACCAAAAGCAGATTTCTCCGCAACTATCCTGAGCAAGGCCGGAGGCGTTTGAGCGATCCCACCCCCAAACTCAATACCCCGCACAGCAAAACAAACACCCGGGGATACTGAAAGTAAAACGTAGTTTCGGGCGAAGTCGGGATCTGCACATCAAAGATCTTGAATCCCCGAATCCGCACGGCCCCGGTCAGGGGGTCCTCAATCAGGTCCCTTACCACCCCCCGGGTATCGATCCACGCGCTCACCCCCGAATTGGTGCTGCGCACCGTGGGCCGCCGCTGCTCAATGCTGCGAAAAACCGCGTTGGCCAAATGCCCGCGACTCCCCCACAAAGGGTCAAACCAGGCATCATTCGTCTGGTTCACAAACAATTCCGCGCCTTCCCGCACCAGATCGCGTGAGAGTCCGGGCATCAAATCTTCAAAGCAAATC
>JAGYLC010000027.1 GCA_018401235.1 Kiritimatiellia bacterium | reverse complement strand
GAGGACTGTCGCGCCACAGGCTATGTCGAAACCATGGCCGGACGCAGGCGTTTCATTCGCGACATCGACTCCCGCAATCAGACCCAGCGCCAGGCCGCCGAACGCACCGCCATCAACTCCCCCATTCAGGGCAGCGCCGCCGACATGATCAAACGGGCCATGATCGAGGTGGACCGCCTCCTCCGCGAAGGCCCCTGGAAAAGCCGCCTATTGCTGCAAGTCCACGACGAACTCGTCTTCGACCTGCACAAAGAAGAGGTCGCTGAACTCCTTCCCCTCATCACCGCCGCCATGGAACAGGCCCTCCCCCTCTCTATCCCCGTGGAAGTCGAAACCGGCACCGGATCCAATTGGCTGGAAGCGCATTAAACAGCTTGACAAATCCGCACATATCCCCATATAGAACCTCCAGCACACGCGGCCAAAGTAGCTCAGTTGGTAGAGCAATTCACTCGTAATGAATAGGTCGCCGGTTCGATTCCGGCCTTTGGCTCCACATTCCCTCCCCATGTCCCACCGAATTCTCAGTCTCTCTGAACTGTCAGCCTATCTGCATGTGTCCGAAGGCGATATTCGCCTGCTGGTCAAGCGGCACGAGATTCCCCATCGGCAACAGGGCAAAGAGTTGATTTTTCCCCGCAACGAGATCGACCGCTGGGCCTCTCAGCGTCTGCTGGGCATGGAGGATAAGGAAATGAACGCCTTTCATTCCAGTTCCACTGCCAAGGTGCACGATCTCAGCGAACGCCATCTGCTCATCCCGGAATTGATGCAATCCAATTTCATCGATCCCTACCTGGAAGGCAAAACCCGGGCCAAAGTGATTCGCAACATGGTCGATCTGGCCGATTCCACCGGCAAGGTGTGGGACAAGGAGGGGCTGCTGACCGCAGTCGAAGACCGCGAGGATCTCTTCAGCACCGCCATGTCCAGAGGGGTCGCCCTGCTCCACCCGCCCCACCACGAACCCTACATGTTTGAGGATTCCTTTGTGGTGCTCGGACGCTCCCAGCAACCCGTACTCTTCGGTGCCCCTGGGGGTGCCTACACCCGCTTTTTCTTTTTGATCTGCTGTCAGGAAGATAAAATCCATCTTCACCTATTAGCCCGACTGAGTATGATTTGCCGGGAAACCGATGCTCTGGACCACCTGTTGGATGCCGATTCCGCCGGAGAAATGCTCGATATCCTCATCGTCGGCGAACGGGAAATGATTGATGCCCATTCCCCCGTTAAATCCTGAACCGTCTCCAGCTGGACTCTATCTGCACATCCCTTTCTGCGTCAAACGCTGTCTCTACTGCGATTTTTACGTCCTGCCCCTCGGGGACGGTCCACCCTCGAAGCGCCTGCGCGAATTCCGGAACCTCAAACACCATCGTTTCCTCCAGGCCCTCGACCACGAACTCACCTCCCTCCCCTCCGATTTCCAGCCGCGAACCGTCTACATCGGCGGCGGCACCCCCACCGAACTGTCTCCCGACGCTCTGCGGCGCCTCTTCGATTCCGTCCACCGCCACATCGACCTCTCCCAGGTAACCGAATTCAGTTGCGAAGCCAATCCCGGTACTCTCGACACCGAAATGGCCGATCTGCTTGCCGCACAGGGGGTCGACCGGGTGTCGCTGGGGGTGCAAAGCTTCATCGATCCGGTGCTGGAATCTCTCGGACGCATCCACAATCGGGACGAGGCTGTTCAGGGAGTGCACCTCCTACGCGCCGCCGGAATTCAAAACCTCAGCATCGATCTCCTCTTCGGCCTCCCCCAGAGCGGGCCCCGCGACATCCAAGACAATCTGGCCCGAATCCGGGAACTGAACCCCGAACATGTCAGTTGGTACAGCCTCGAATTCGAGCCAGGCACCTCCTTCACCGATATGCGCGACCGCGGGTTTCTTCAGGAACCCGACCAGGAGACCGTGGCCGAAGAATACACACAGATCCGGGAGGGGCTGCTGGATCAGGGATATCACCAGTACGAACTTTTCAGTTTCACCCGACCCGGCTTCGCCTGCGCCCACAACCTCAACTACTGGCGGGGCGGAGACTACTACGGCTGCGGACCCTCCGCCCACTCCCACCTCACCGGCGTCCGCTGGTCCAATCTCCCCGACCTCACCGCCTACGTTCAGCACCACTGCGACCAACAAGGCAACTGCGTCAGCGAACCTGAAACCCTCTCCACTCTTCAACGCGCCCGTGAAACCCTGATGATTGCCCTGCGTCAAACCGAAGGGGTGTGCGAACCCGACTTTATTCGCCAATCCGGCTACAGCTTCCACGATCTCCTTGGTCCCTCTCTGTACCTCTGGCAGGACGCAGGCTGGGTGGACTTCAATTCCGGATGCCTTAAACTCCTCCCCCCCACCTACCTCGTCAGCGACAGTTTGTTCCGGGAGTTTGTCTGAAAATTCCTTTCAACTTCCAGGTAAGGAACCTAGGATATGAACCGATTCAAAGGGTGACTAATTTATAACCGAGCAACCTGAATCAAATCAACCCTACAACTACCTATGACACAAGCCACCATTCCCCACACCTACCCCACCCTCGACGGAGACCGCAATTTCCCTGCTTTCGATCTTTCTAAGCTTCTTAAAACCGTGTTTGATCCGATTGATGGATGCCGGGTATGCATGCTCATTGACCTGGACGATCCATCCAAAGTAAAAGACTTCGCTTTTCTGAACGAATCCGGATATCCGGTGCAAAAGAAAGCGCATGAGGTTTTCTACACCGGCCTGCATGACGGAGGCATGAGCGTACTGGGCCTCAACGGCGGCGAACTCTTCGCCTACAAAACCACCGGCGGCAGTAATCTGGAATTGCCGGAAGCCGCAGTCGACACCAAGGGAAATACCGTCAACCTAGTCGAAGATGTCTACAAACCTTACGACCTGATCCTCTGCATCAGTGATTACTCCGCCACCGCTCCCCTCACCGCCCACGCCAAAGCCTACGACTTCCGCGGCTCCACCATGCACGGACTCAACGACATCATCGTCAATAGCGGCCTGGCGGTCGACTACCGCGAAGTAAGCAAGGAAGCCGAAAAATTACGTCTGGGTCTCACCAAAGCCGATAAGGTAGAGATTGATTTCGAGGTTGCGGGCAACACCCACACCCTCACCCTTCACCTCGGCGGACAGGAAGCGCAGAAGAGTCATGGACTCTGCCACGGACGCGGACCGGATATTGCGAATCTACCCGCAGGCGAAGTCTACTTCGTTCCCACCGGAGCCGATGGCGTATTTCCCATGCAGTACGAAGAAGACCCCGACACCATCGCCCTGCAGCACGTCAAGGACGGGCGCATCGTGGACGTGGAATTCGTCACCGGCAACCCCGAAACCGTGGAGGCCCACAAGAAAAAACTGATCTCCGACCCCGTCACCGGCGAAATCGGCGAACTGGGCCTCGGCACTCAAGTCATGCCCTTCTGCGAAGCCGACATTCAGGACGAGAAAACCCTGGGAACCGTACACGTGGCCACCGGACGCAGTGATCACCTCGGCGGCCACCTGGTGCCCGGCATGTTTGCCGAAGCGCAAAACGCCTCCCACGACGACATTCTTTTCCACCCCAAAAAGACCACCCGCATCGGCGTGCCCCAGGTGCGATGGTTTCAGGGAGATCGCCAGGAAGTGATCATCGAGAACTACAAACCCGCGGCCTACATGCGGGGTCTGCTTGACTGATTCCTACGAATCAGAGGCCCTGCTGGGTCAATACCTCGATTTTCACTATCGAAGCACCGATCCCGATTACCTCCCCCATCACTCCCTCCCTGAGGGGGTAGTGAATTATCCCCGTCGCTGCGCGGAGGTTCTCCTGAAGAACGCCATCAATTACGGACACGCCCTCGATCTCGGCTGCGCGGTGGGGGGAAGCAGTTTCCACCTCGCCACCCGCTTCGAGGAGGTGGTGGGGATCGATTTTTCCCACGCTTTCATCCATGCCGCCCGGCATTTGGCGGAAACCGGTCACTTCCGACACTCGGAAACCACATACACCCTCCCTTCCGAGGCTCGGAAGTGCCGTCCGACCTTCCAATGGGGCGATGCCTGCAATCTGCCGGAGGACCTGGGAACATTCGACGCCATCCTCATGGCCAACTTGCTCTGTCGACTCCCCGATCCGGCTCGCTGCCTGAGCGGACTTCGCCGCCACACTCGCTCAGGAAGCCTGCTTTTTATCACTACCCCCTGCAGTTGGGACGAAGCATACACTCCCCGGGAAAAGTGGCTGCATCCCACCCTGGAAGCCCTGCATGCTCATCTGGACCCCTGGTGTGAAAACCTCGACACCTTCGACATGCCCTTTGTCCTCCGCGACCACCCCCGCCGCGCCCAATTCACCATCGCCCAGGCCAGCCTGTGGCGGGTCGGGTAATCTTAAAAAGAGGACTCCCCTGCCACTACAAAAGCCCCGAAGGAGGCGGAAGGTGACAGCCCGGGGAAAGCGGAGCGCGACCCCGGATCCCCGTCCACGAAATTTCAGTTCAGAAAGGGGGGACACATCTTCGTAGCTCCCTTCGTCCTCGAAGGGAGAATTCCGGAGCCCGAGACCCCTACCGTTTTTTCCCTCGGGGACCGAGGGAACTACGCAAATCGACTGAGTCCTCAATCCCTGTCCGGGATGCAATCAGCCGAACCTTCAGAGAGCAATTTGTCCGGGTTGGGACGTATCTCAGAATTGGTGACGTGAACTCCTTTACCCCATAGGATGGGGTTGTAGTGAATGGCATCGTGCAGAAAGTGGCCGTCGGCGTTTACGCCACGGACCGATGCCCAGACCTCAGTTTAAAGGGCTGATTTACAGATCCGGATCGCAGATTCAAATGCTGTTCCCATGACACAAATCCATAAACTGGCAAGTGTCCGCGAAGTCCGCGCCGTCCGCGGTTAAAATTTAAAAAAACGGACCAATCTGAAAGGCTAAATTCGCTATTTTGTTGAATGTTCCCCGCTTGGCGCGTACATGACAGGCATGACTGATCAAGCACCCACCCGATTTCCCGGTTTGGCCGGGGTACAACGCATACTCGCCGTCTCCAGTTGCAAGGGAGGCGTAGGCAAATCCACCACTGCGGTCAACACCGCCCTCGCCCTCGCCCGCTACGGACTGCGGGTCGGACTCTTGGACGCGGATGTCTACGGCCCCAGTCTCCCCACTCTGCTTCGCCCGGAGGAAACCACCCTTTATCAAAGCGAAGAAGGACTGATTCAACCGCTGGACGTACTGAATCTCAAGGTGATGTCCTTCGGCTGGATCGATCCCGAGCAAAACCGCGGAGCCGCCATTCTGCGGGGACCGATGGTGTCCCAGGTGGTCAGTCAACTGGCCACCCGGGTATACTGGGGCGAACTGGATTATCTGGTCATCGACTTCCCTCCCGGTACCGGGGATATTCAACTCACCCTCACCCAGCAGTTGCCCATAGATGCCGCCATCATCGTCACCACCCCACAGAATCTGAGTTTTGTGGATGTGGTCAAGGGCATTCAAATGTTCGACACCGTGAAAGTGCCCACGGTGGCGGTGGTGGAGAACATGAGCTATTTCCAATGCGGTTCCTGTGGCGAAAAACAGCGAATTTTCGGTGAAGGTGCCCGGGAACGGCTGGTTCAACAATTCGGATTTCAACACACCTTCGAGATCCCCCTCGATCCCCGTCTGTCCCAAATGAGTGACGAGGGAACTCCCCTGATTGCCAGTCTGCCCGAGGATCCGATCTCGCAATTGTATTACGAACTCGCCGAAAAAGTACACGGCGAGATTACCCGTCTGCAACAGGAGAATCCCGGCATTCCCACCCTCAGCTACAACGTGGGCCAGAACTGTGAGATGACCTATCCCGACGGACGCATTATCGAAATCCCGCCACTGGACCTCCGCTATGCCTGCCGCTGCGCCGCTTGCGTGAGCGAATATACGGGCGAACAATTGCTCAAAAAAGAGGATCTGGATCCCGACGTGTATCCCACCGAAATTCTGCCCGTGGGCCAATACGCCGCCAGCGTAAAATGGAGCGATGACCACCGATCCTCCATCTATCCCTATGATTATTTGGAGGAACGGTTTGTGAAAAGTTAAACTTTCGGCATTTTCAACCACTTCTGCTTGCTCTGGCTGCTCTTGACCACAGTTTCGATAAAGGCCATGCCCCGCACTCCATCGTCAATACCGGGAAAGTCCTGTTGCAGTTTCGTCGATTTTTCCCCCGCCAATCGTGCATGTAAGCAATCGGCGTAATTGCGGTAGAGATTTGCGAAGGCCTCCAGAAACGCCTCGGGATGGCCGGCCGGCAGCCTGCAATTGTGCAAAGCGGCTTTGCTCAGCCAGGAATTATTTCCGCCCGGAGTCAGAATCTGCAGGGGTTGATTGAGATGATACAGAGTCAATTTGTTGGGCTCGGCCTGTTCCCATTTTAATCCGCCCTTGGTGCCATAGACCCGGATATTCAATCCATTTTCTTCGCCCACCGAAATCTGACTTGCATGCAACACTCCCTTTGCTCCCTGCTCAAAGCGCAATAAGACATTTCCATCGTCATCCAACTTGCGACCCGGGACAAAAGTTCCCAAATCCGCGCACACTTCCGTGATTTTCAGTCCGGTGATATACTCCGCCAGATTCTCGGCGTGGGTACCGATATCACCCATGCAGCATGAAATTCCAGCCCGGGCCGGATCGGTGCGCCAACCCGCCTGCTTCTGACCTGTGCTTTCCAAGTCGGTGGCCAGCCAGCCCTGCGGATATTCCACCACGATTTTTTTGATGTCACCCAGTTTACCTTTTTGAATGCGGTCGCGAGCCTCTTTCACCATCGGATACCCAGTATAGTTGTGGGTGAGACCATACTGTAAGCCGGATTTCTCCACCAAGCGCTTCAGTTGCCTCGCCTCCGCCAAGGTGAAGGTGGCCGGTTTGTCCGACATCACATGAAACCCTTTCGACAGGGCCGCCTTGGCCACCGGAAAATGGGTAACGTTCGGAGTCACAATCGACACAAACTGCATACGTTCCTCTTCGGGCAGCGCCGCCTCCGCCTTGAACATCTCCTCATAGCTGCCATACACCCGGTCCGCGGGAAATCCCAAGGCCTTGCCCGATTTTTTGGAACGCTTCTCGTCCGAACTGAATGCACCGCACACCAACTCAATCCGGCCATCCAATCGAGATGCCATCCGATGCACCTCCCCAATAAACGCCCCTTCTCCCCCCCCAACCATTCCCATTCTCAATTTTCCTGTACTCATGTTTTCTCTCCTTTTTAAGGTTTTCGATTACTCACGATAAGCGATCCATGTACTCGTGTCAACACGAACACGCGAAGGTCACATACATGTCCATTTTACGACTTCGTAAAAATTTCACCGTCTTTCAGTAGATGACATTTTCCCCAATATACTCCCTCACCGCGTCGGGGACCAGATAGCGGATGGACCTCCCGGATTTCACTCTATCCCGAATATCGGTGGCGGAAATATCGATGCGTGGCCCCTCCTCCAGCAGTTTCAGCCGCCCGATCAACTTCGGGCACCTCGCCTCCAAGGCCGAAAGCGCCTTCTTCGCGTCCGCCCCCGGACGCGGCATCACGCATACCCGGGCCAGATCCACGATCCGATCCACTTCCCGCCATCGCTCGAAAGTGGACAAACTGTCCACGCCCATCAAAAAGCTGAGTTCCGACATCGGGTACCGCTCCCGCAACGTCTGAAGCGAGTCCACCAGATAGGAAGTACCCTTGCGGGAGGTTTCCACATCGCAGGCCTCCAGCCCCGGCGCCCCTTCCACCGCCAACCGCACCATCTCCAACCTAGCCTCCGCCGGAGCCAGTTCCTCTTCCATTCGCAGGGGCGACCGGGCATTCGGCATGATCAACAAGCGATCCAATTCCAACCCCGCCATCGCCTCGCGCGCGGCAATTAAATGTCCGTGATGAATGGGATTAAAGGTGCCTCCGAGCACACCCAGCCTTTTATAAATCTGCTTGGCCTGTTGATTCATGGTTTCGCTATAGGAATACAATATTATTCAATGAAGAAAAGGATGATTTGTGTTCGCGAGGTCTTGCATGACCCGGATCAAAGTATAAGAGGACAGCATCCTTTTAACAAGAACCAACCCTTACGAACAACCAATGGAGATTACCCCTCATGCCTGATATTATTGATGTTTATGCCCGCCAAATTGTAGACTCCCGCGGCAATCCGACCGTGGAAGTGGAAGTCACCCTCGACTCCGGTGCGGTCGGCCGCGCCGCCGTTCCCTCCGGGGCCTCCACCGGCGAAAACGAAGCCCTCGAACTCCGCGACGACGACAAAAGCCGCTGGATGGGAAAAGGCGTTTCCAAAGCCGTGGAAAATGTGAACAGCCAAATTTGCGACGCCCTGATCGGGGTCGATGCCATGGACCAAGCCACCGTTGACCAAATCATGCTGGACCTCGACGGAACCGAAACCAAATCCAATCTCGGTGCCAACGCCATGCTCGGCGTTTCCCTGGCCACCGCCCACGCCGCCGCCGAAGAACTGGGCATGCCCCTCTTCCGCTACCTCGGCGGATCCAACGCCAAGGTGCTGCCGGTACCCATGATGAACATCGTCAACGGCGGCTCGCACTCTGATGCCCCCATTGCCTTCCAGGAATTCATGATTCGTCCCCTCGGGGCCCCCAGCTTTAGCGAAGCTCTCCGTTGCGGAGCCGAAGTGTTCCACAACCTCAAAGCCATTCTCAAAAAGAAAGGCCTCTCCACCGCGGTCGGTGATGAAGGCGGATTCGCACCCAACTTCTCCGGCGGAACCGAGGAAGCGCTCGACACCATTCTCGAAGCCATCTCCAAAGCCGGATACGAAGCCGGCAAAGATGTGACTATTGCCCTCGACTGCGCCGCATCCGAATTCTTCAGCGACGGCGTGTACAACTATGCCAAATTCGAAGGCGAAGGCGGAGCCAAACGCAGTTCCGCCGAGCAGGCCGAGTACCTGGCCGAATTGGCTTCCAAATACCCCATTGATTCTATCGAAGACGGTATGGACGAAAACGACTGGGACGGCTGGAAGATCCTCACCGACAAGATCGGCGGTAAAATTCAGTTGGTCGGTGACGACCTGTTCGTGACCAACACCTCCTATCTAAAACGCGGGATCGAAAGCAAAACCGCCAACTCCATTCTGGTGAAAGTCAACCAGATCGGTACCCTCACCGAAACCATGGACGCCATCGAAATGGCTAAACGCAACGGCTATTCCGCCGTCATCTCCCATCGCTCCGGCGAAACCGAGGACACCACCATCGCCGATATCGCGGTGGCCACCAATGCAGGCCAGATCAAAACCGGTTCCATGAGCCGCTCCGACCGCATCGCCAAATACAACCAACTCCTCCGCATCGAGGATCTCCTGGGGACGAACGCCGTCTACGGTGGCAAAGCCCTCTACCTGGATCGGATCTAGGAAGTCAATTGTCAGTGGTCACTGGTCAATTGTCAGTGGTCACTGGTCAATTGTCAGTGGTCACTGGTCACTGGTCAAATTACTAATGACTAATGACTATTGACTTAAAAAGCCCCGCAGAAATGCGGGGCTTTTTTATGAGTTCATTTCACTCACACTCCCGGGCAAGTCTGTTGCGTTCCTGTTCCCATTTCCGGTGGAATCATGTTACAGCATACCCATGTATACCGAAATATGTATTCCAGCCATTTCACCACTACCCAACGTGGACACCGGATCGCCACCTTCATGTTCATCCCGGCCATCCACCATATGACCCAACGCGGAGAGGAATTGGACTCTGAGAGTTGACTTTATTCGTATGGAGTGCGGAAGCAAGCTTCCGCACTCCATACGAGTTAAAAAATGAGGGCCCATCCTGACTTGAGACATGGGGGAACAACCCCTATAGTGAAAACCGAACCCCAAATAGGAGAATTCAACATGAAAATTGGCGTATTACTATCCGGCTGCGGTGTATTCGACGGATCGGAAATTCAGGAGGCGGTATCGGTGTTGATCGCCCTCGACGAACTGGGTGCGGAGGCCTTGTGCTTGGCCCCGGACATTCAACAGCATCATGTCATGAACCACCTCAAGGGAGAGGAAATGGACCCTCCCAGAAATGTACTGACCGAGTCGGCCCGCATCGCCCGGGGAAACATCCACTCTCTGGCCGAGATCAAAAGCGGGGACTTGGACGGTTTGGTGATTCCGGGCGGTTTCGGTGCCGCCAAAAATCTGTGTACCTGGGCCTTTGACGGACCCGAAGCCGACATCGACCGGCAGGTGGCCACCCTCATTCAGGAGCTGGTCACCCAGCACAAACCCATCGCCGCCCTCTGCGTGGCCCCGGTGGTGGTGGCCAAAGCGTTGGAAGCCACCGGACAAAAGGTGTCCATGACCCTGGGCACCACCGAAGGAAAATCCCCCTACGACATTTCCGGCTTCCATGGCGGAATCGAACGCATTGGCGCCACCGCGGTCAATTGTGAGTTGGGCGACATCGTACTCGACGAAACCCACCGCATCATCACTTCTCCCTGCTACATGATGGAAGCCCGCCCCGCCGCAATCCTCCAAGGTGTCCGCAAGGCTTGCGCCCAATTAGTGGAATGGGGGGGGTAGAAGAAGATAGAAGATAGAAGATAGAAGGTAGAAGGTAGAAGGTAGAAGATAGAAGGTAGAAGATAGAAGATAGGAGATCGTAGACTCTGGTCTCGAACTCCCATCTCCGATCTTCGAACTCCCATCTCCGATCTCCTATCTCACCAACCCCGCGCGGTCATTGTGAATCCCACGATTGAAAAAGGGCCAGGGGACCAGGAAGCCGATGCCGATGATGTTTTCTCCGGGAACACCGCCAAAATAGCGGCCGTCCAGACTGGATTGAGTGTTATCCCCCATCATCAGGAATTCATTCTTACCCAATTGCAGGCTGAAATCACATTCCGTGAAAATGGGCCGGACATGTTGGCCGATTTGTTGTTCCTGATACAAAAACCAGTTGCTGTCCACCAGACTGTATCCGGCATAGTGCTCGTGCTCATATTGGCGTGTGAACACATCCGGATCATCCACAAGGTTTCCGTCCGCATACAGGCGGTGTCGACAGATGGACATGTTCTCGCCCGGCATTCCGGTTAACCGTTTGATGTAGGCGCTGTTCTCCCGCACAAACGGCAAATTCCGGGTAGTAAACACTACGATGTCCCCGCGTGCAGGACGGGCAAAATTCGTGATCAGGCGATTTACAATAATGTGATCGCCTTGTTTGAGAAGTCCCCGGGCAATCACATCCCCTTTTCGCAGAACAGTACCGGGTTGTGGAACCCAGGGATGCAGTTTCCCGTCTGACAGGCGACTGCCGGAAGGGGGCTCCGCAAACAGCATATCTTTATGCACCTTGTGCCGATTCCCCCCCACCTGAATCTCCAAAAAGGTATCGGCGGTATCTCCACGCTGGGGCATGACCCCATTGGCTTTGGCCCGGACTTCCTGGTAACGGGATCCGGTCAACAGAAATTTACCCCAACGCATCGGCACCTTGTCCGTCCAATCGGGCTCATAATCGGCCACCGAGGTGATGCCATACAAAGTGGGTTGCATGGAGCCGGTGGGAATCTGATAGGGTTGAAAAAAATAGGTTCGGAAGCCTAGCGCCACCGCGATTACCACTACGAACACCTCCACATTTTCCCGCAGGGCGTAGGCGTTTCGAGGGGCCGGATGGATGTCCCGGGCCAAGGCTACCGCGTTGTCGGAGAGTGCCACCCCTTCTTCGAATCGCTTAGCCTTGAGATGTCCCTTCAGGTCCGACTGCACCCTCAGTAAGCGGTCCAGAAGTTCAGAACTTAACTGATCTTCTTTCATTCTGCGGGCGTATTTCACCTGAAAGAGCGCATGCTCGATATGCTTGCGTTGTTTTTTTTGTTCGGAATTGTGCCAGGGAATCATAAGGGATCCCTTTTAATACACATCGCGTTGGTAGCGACGATCTTTTTGCATTTGTTTTAGATACATTTCCGCTTCCTCTGCAGACCTTCCGCCCTGCTCCCGGACCACATCCAAGAGGGCCTGGTGCACATCGTGAGCCATCCGACTTTCGTCTCCGCACACATAGAAATGCGCGCCTTCCTCCAGCCAGGCGTAGAGCTGCTTTGCCTGCTCCCGTATTCGGTGTTGTACATACAGCTTGTCCTTCTGATCGCGGCTGAAGGCCACATCCACCCGATCCAGCACCCCGTTTTTCAGCCATTGCTGCCACTCTGTCTGATACAGAAAGTCAGTATCGAAGTGCTGTTCTCCGAAAAAGAGCCAGTTTTTACCGTTTCCGAGCAACTCGCGTTCCTCGACAAAGGCGCGGAAGGGTGCGATTCCGGTGCCGGGACCCACCATGATCACGGGGGTGTCGATGGTAGCAGGCAATTTAAAATTTTTGTTGGCGTCCACATACACCCGAACCGTTTCATCCAGCGCCACCCGGTCGGCCAGATAGGTGGAGCAAACCCCCTTACGAATGCGTCCATGCGCTTCGTAGCGGGTAATCCCCACACATAGATGCACTTCGTCCGGATGCGCATTCAAGCTGGAGGCAATGGAGTACAGGCGTGGGGGCAATTTTCGCAGCATATCCAGAAAATCGCTGCTGGGAATCCCCTTGGCGGGCCAGGTGGTAAGCACATCGATGATCTCCCGGCCAAACAACCAGGTGTTCAATTTGTCGTTGTCTTCCAACAAGGAGGAAAGTTCCTTACTCTTCACCACCTCCGCATAGGCACGAAGGAAGGGACGGGTAATGGTGGTGATCTCGAAGGTACTCATCAGCGCATCCCGCAGAGACTCAATGCCCCGGGCCGTAACCACTTCCTCGTCGGGATTAACTCCCAAAGTCTCGATTACCTCCTCCACATAGGCGGCATGGTTACTGGGCACCACCCCCAACGCATCGCCGGGCTGATAGACCAAACCGCTTCCTTCCAAGTCAAACTCCATGTGCAGAGTCTCTTTGGCGGATCCGCGTCCGTTCAAGTTGATCCGCTCAAGCAAAGGAGACGGAAAGGGATTTTTCTTCGAATAGTCACTTGCCGGAGCGGATACGGTCCCTAGAGCCCCTGCCGAAGGAGTTGCCACCGAGACCGCCAGTTTCTGAGTGAGAATTTCGGCGACTTCCTGTACCCAGGCTTCCGCTTTATCCTCATAATCGACATCGCAATCCACCCGATCCAACAGCCGCCCCCCCCCCAATTCGAAGAACCGCTGGTCAAAATCTTTTCCGGTCTTGCAAAAATGCTCGTAGCTGGTGTCGCCCAAGGCCAACACCGCAAAGGAAATTCCGTCCATCTTTGGGGCGCGACGACCGTTAATGAAGGCATGCAGGTCTATAGCAGTGTCAGGAGGGTCCCCTTCCCCTTGCGTACTAACCACCACGCAGACATTCTTTTCCTGCTTCAGATTCTGGGTTTTGTAGGTTCCCATATCCTGCATCTGAGCCGTCACCCCCTTACTTTTGAGGGCATCAACTAACTCTCCGGCAATCCCTTCACTGTTACCGGTTTGAGAACCAAACAACACCGTGACCGACTCAGCTCCCGTCCCTGCGGCTACCGGCGGTGCGGAAGCGGTCGCGGTCCCCGCCATGGATGCATTCACTCCGGCCAAGTACCCGCACAGCCAGGAGGCCTGATCCGGAGATAAGGTGGCGAGAACGCTGTTTACGCTTTGTTGTTGTTCCGGAGTAAGTGGTCCGACACCTGGCGCAAGAAGTGGAATGCTCATGAAATTAATACCCTAGTAAGTTGATAGAGATTACGTTCTATAAATGAATTTTTCGAATTGTCAAATAGGAGTGGCTGGGTAATCTCTAAAAATTAAGGCATTTCGCCACAACCGGCCTCGGCCCACCCATGAATAAAATCCACCAGTTCCGGACGGGTGGCTGATCGACAGTTTCGAACGTAAAACCCGGAACTGCATACCCCGGTCAGCAGGCAAGCTTCCGGATCGAGGCCACTCAGCAACCCGTTGCAATATCCGGCGTTGAAGTTATCCCCGGCCCCGGTGGTCAATTTGGGTTTGGATGTAAAGGGCCCCTCCACGAACCATTCACCTTCCGCAGTAGCCACCGCCGCACTGCGGGTGGGATGGATCACCACCTGAAACAGTCCCAGGCGGGTGCGGATTTCCCGGGCGCGGCTGGTCAGATCGTCTCCCTCTTTTCCAAACAGTACCGTGGCCACCTGACGCGATTCGTTCTCGTTGA
Source organism: Kiritimatiellia bacterium (assembly GCA_018401235.1). Taxonomy (GTDB): domain Bacteria; phylum Verrucomicrobiota; class Kiritimatiellia; order SS1-B-03-39; family UBA6053; genus UBA6053. The sequence goes on along the minus strand of JAGYLC010000027.1, from coordinate 6,188 downwards.
GTCCCAGCACCACATCCACTCCCTCCTGAATGATTTTCAGGATGTTCAGCACCTCCGCGATATCCCCCTGACTGCGTTTGCGGGGATCGGTAAGATCGATAAACAGTTTGGCCCGCCGGCTTCGCTTGGCCAGCAGCCCGCCCAGGCCCACCAGAATCGAATTCATGTTCGGCAACATTGTCCAGTTCACGCAGCCGATCAGTTCCATCTTTTCCAGCATGGGCTGCAGTTTGTCCTCCGGCAACTGCGCCAGAACCGCTTCCCAGTTCACCTGCGACAGGGTGACCATTTTGCCCATAATCACCTTCCCGTCGTCAAACTCCAGGGCCTCGCTGTGCCCCGGATCACACAGGGTGATCACATCACGGCAGCGATTGACAAAGTCCGAAAACACCGGATTGACCTTTCCCCCGGCACCCAACGCGCCGCAATAGGTCACCCCGAAGCCCTGCTCCACCAGATTATTGGCCATAATCGGACCATTCCCGCCCAGCTTGATTTGTTCGGGAACCATTTCGATATTACAGCTTAATCCGGCGGCCGCCTGCACCCGCTGGCCGAATTCGCTAATGGTGGAAATGGGCGTATACGCATCCACGGACTGGCGGGTGTCCACCAGGCGGATAATTTCATCAATAAAGCCGTCAAAGCCTATCAAAACCTCCGCTTTGGCGGGACTGGCGGCGAGAGAGTGGGCTACATGCGATACACGTTTGGTTTTTTCTGTCATGGCTGAGTGTAAATTTTCAGGTTGAGGTGTTGTATATTTAACCACCAATGAACACCAATGAACACGAATGTAGTAAGGGTCGTTTTAAGTAAAAACATCAATGAACGTATTCGTGTTTATTCGTGTTAATTCTTGGTTTTTATATACATTATATAAATAGGCATTACGAGATCGGGGTTTCCCCGAAATCAAAATAGCGGGCGGCGTTGTTGTAGCAGATATCCCGGACCATCGCTCCCAAACGATCCCTATCGTCGGGCAACAACCCCGCTTCCACATCCGACCCGAGGAGATTGCATAAAATCCGGCGGAAATATTCGTGCCGGGTGTAACTCAGGAAGCTGCGGCTGTCGGTGAGCATGCCCACAAAGCGGCTCAACAGTCCCAGTTGGGACAGGATTTCAATCTGCTGCTCCATGCCGTGCTTCTGATCCAGAAACCACCAGCCGCTGCCATGCTGCATTTTCCCAGGACGCGACCCGTCCTGGAAATTCCCAATCATGGTGGCCATCAAATGGTTGTCCCGCGGATTCAGGTTGTAGAGAATGGTGGGAGCCAATTGATTGTTCTGATCCAGTCGGTCCAGGAAGCGGGAGAGATCCGTTGCCAGCCGCTCGTCCCCGATGCTGTCGAAGCCGGTATCGGGTCCAACTCGGTCAAACATGCGGCTATTGTTGCTGCGCAAGGCCCCGACATGGTATTGCTGCACCCAGCCGCGGGCGTGATCCATGATGCCGAATTCCACCAGCATGCAGGATTTGAATTGGGAAATCGCCTCGGGTGAAAGGGGTTCCCCGCGGATCACCCGGTCGAAACTGCCGCAAATATCCGCCTCCGTGTAGGCATCCGCATAAAACCGATCCAGACCGTGGTCCGAGAGACGGCAGCCTTCCGCATGGAAAAAGTCGTGACGGGTCGATATCGCCGACATGAATGAATCAAAATCAGCGATTTCGCATTCGCAGACCGTGGCCAATTGATGCACATAGGCGCCGAAGGTTTTGGAATTCTCCACCGCCATCGCCTTGTCGGGACGCCAGGCGGGCAACACCTTGGTGTCAAACCCGTCCTCCCGAATCCGACGATGCCAGCGCAGATCATCCACCGGATCATCCGTGGTACAAATCACCTTCACATTGGATCGGCGAATCAGCCCCCGGGCCGAAAACTCGGGGGTGGCCAACCGCGCATTACATTTGTCATAGATCTCCCGGGCATTGTCCTTGGTCAAGAGTTCTTCGATGCCGAAGTAGCGCGACAACTCCAGGTGGCTCCAATGATAAAGCGGATTTCGATAACAAGCCTCCAGAGTTACCACCCACTTTTCGAATTTTTCCCAGTCCGACGCATCCCCGGTGCAGAAGCGCTCCGCCACCCCATTTGTCCGCATCGCCCGCCACTTGTAATGATCCCCCCCCAGCCAAAGCTGAGTGATCGTGTCCCAGGTCTGATCTTCCGCGATTTCCCTGGGGCTCAAGTGACAGTGATAATCGATAATTGGCATTTCCTCCGCAAAATCGTGATACAGGCGTTTCGCGGTCTCGTTCTGCAAACAAAAATCATCATGAATAAACGGTTTCATACTCCAGGCTCCTTTTTTAATGCCTCGTCCAAAAAGGCCTGAACTTCCTCCACATCCTTCCAGGCACAGCGACGACGCTGATATTTACGGTTTAACAAATCCAGCAACTGCTCCCAGTAAGACACCGGTGGAGAAGGAACCGCTTCCCACTCCTCCGTGCGATGCGACCGACGGGTGAAGGTCCAGTGATTCCGTTCCCGAAATGCCTCCACTTCGATCTTTTTTCCGTCCTCGTCCTTTTCCGTCCAGCCCAGAGTTTGACGCATTAGCGGCATTCCTTTCCGACACAGAGTTGTTGCGTATAAATCATGCAACGTTCCCTAGGTGATGGAGCAGGAACTGACAAGCACGATTTGCGCATTTCACCCTCAAAAGTCTATGCTCTGTGGCCATTGGAGGCCGGTAACCAACCCTCGGGCTGACCAATCGGATATTCTGCTAAAGGCAGTCCATCACCTTCTTCGACTTCACACTTAATTGCAGGTTGTTATTTGATGGGCTTGAAGGATGTAGTACAGTCCCGCCCCTCTATGAATCGAAAAGAACTGGAAAAACTTAAAACCGAATTGGAATTGGCCCTGCCCACTTCGGTTCAAAAACGCGGGAAGCTTCTGGCCGAACAGGACGAAGTTCTGCTTCTGGGGTCGTCCAAAACAGCGGAAATCGGACGGGTCACGGGTTCGCGCGGCCAACTGTATCAGGTGGAGGTGGATTGTTGGTCGCAGGGATATTTGTTCAATCCTGCCTGCAGTTGCGAATGCGCGTATTTCAGGTCCAACCGATTCGGATGCAAACATATCTACGCGATGGTGCTTGCCCTGCTCGATCAAGCACCCGCGCTTGTCCCCGATGTCGCTCAGGAGTCGCTGGAGGATCATCGCTTGCGGTTTCTTTTTGATCCGCGACCCCACCACGAAACCGGAAAAATCTATCTGGTTCCTGTCCGCAAAGACTCCGGGAATGCCCTCAAGGCCATGAACGTTGAGGAGGTGCTTCGGGAAAAATGGGGCCCGGAGGACGTGAACTGGCTGAAACAGATTCACCTCGCACACGACTCCCGTATCTATGGCGAAAAATCACCCTGTTTTATTTTGCCGCTCTTTCTTTTTATCCGCTATCTACCAGGCTTACTCGATGACAAGCGTCTGTATCTGTACCCAAAAGTAGAGTCAACTGGCACAAAACCGATCCGACCCCTTGAGAACAGACTCCATGAAATATGGCGGACCGAACTTACCCTCGTTAACGTTGAGGATAGACTGCAATTAGAAGGCGAAGTATGCTTCGGTGACCGAAAGCACGCGATGGAGGAGGTGACTGTAATCCTGGAGGGTGGCTACATGATCCGGGAAGATGCGGTCACCCGCATCGCGGAGGGCCCGGATGCCCTCTGGGCCCAAGGACTGCTCGAGGATGGTCCGAATCCTGTTCCTTATGAAGAGGTTCACAATTTTCTTACCTACGCCCATCTATCCGGGGAAGTGCCCACCTTGCATCTCCCCGAGGAATATCGATACACCCGGGATCGACGTACTCCCAGCCCCCACCTGCAATTGAGCACGGATCCCGGTCACCCCAAACGGGTGCGGGGTCAATTGCTTTTTGAATATGGGGACATGCGGATCGCCGCCGATGATGAGCGCGACCCGATTTTTGATTGGGAGCAAAATGTCTATTTCGACCGACTGGAGGATCAGGAAGACCGATTCCGGGGCGATTTGATTCACTACGGCGCCCGTGAGTATCGCGGCTCCGTGTTTTCGGAAATCACCCATTGGCAAATTCCGATTGCGGAACTGGATGCCTTGATGCAGGTGCTGAGCGAGCAGGACTGGGGCATAAGCTGGGAGGGCATGCACCTGCATATCCAAAGTAACATTTCCTACCGGGTATCCTCCTCCACCATTGACTGGTTTGATGTGGAGGGCGCCATGACCTTCGCCGAGACAGAGGTGAAGCTTCCCGAATTATTACGAGCCCTGAAGTCCAACGACGGCTTTGTGGACCTTCCGGACGGATCCCGCGGATGGATCCCCAAGAATCTGCGCGAACAACTCTCCCTGCTTCAGCGCATGGGGGATGATTCGGCCACCGACGGTAAATTGCGCTTCAACGGTGCGCAAAGCCTGATTCTTGATTTTATGCTCTCGTCACTGCCCGATGTAGACTGGAACGAGAAAGCACAGGCGCTGCAACAAAAACTGCGCAACCTCTCCGCACCAAAGGCCGCCAGAGCCCCGGCAGGATTCAAAGGGACCTTGCGTGGATATCAGGAGGAGGGCCTGGGCTGGTTGCGCTACCTCCAGGAATTGGGCATTCATGGCTGTCTTGCAGACGACATGGGCTTGGGTAAAACCATTCAGATGCTGGCTCTGCTCGAAGAACGCCGCCACCAGGACGCGGGGCCTTCTCTGGTAGTGGTTCCTAAATCGCTGGTGTACAATTGGCAGCAGGAGGCTCACACATTCACTCCCGGACTCAAGGTGGTGCCTCTGTGGGGTGCCCACCGACCCAAAGCCCCCGATGAATTACCTGCCGCCGATCTGTACGTGACCACCTACTCGCTGGTGATGCGGGATATTCAGTGGCTGAAGGATGTGCAGTTTGATTATGTAATTCTCGACGAATCCCAGGCCATCAAAAACGCCAACACCAAAACCGCTAAAGCCTGCCGCCTGCTGAAGGGAGACCATCGGCTAACCATGACCGGCACCCCGGTGGAGAATCGGCTGGATGACCTGTGGAGTCAACTGGAGTTCCTCAACCCCGGACTGCTCGGAAAAGGAAAATGGTCCGACAAACACCTGACACCCGATACGCTGGAGATGCTGGCACACAGTTTGCGACCCTTCCTTCTGCGTCGGACCAAAGAAAAAGTGGCCAAAGAACTGCCGGCGAAAGTGGAGGAAACCATCTTCTGCGACATGGCGCCCAAACAACACAAGCTCTACCAGGATTTAAAAGTCTATTATCAGCACCTGCTAAGTGATCAGGTGAAGTCACAGGGGCTCAACAAATCCAAAATCATCGTCTTGGAGGCTCTATTGCGCCTCCGCCAGGCCGCCTGCCACCCGGGTCTCATTTCAGAAGACCATCGGGAGCTGACCAGCGGAAAATTAGTCGTGTTACAGGAATTATTGGAGGACATACTTCCCTCCGGACATAAAGTGCTGATTTTCTCCCAGTTCACCAGCATGCTGGCCCTGGTCAAATCCCACCTCCACAAACATTCACTGCCCTACGCCTACCTGGACGGTCAGAGCCGGGACCGGGAAGAGCAAATCAACCTCTTTCAATCCGACCCGGAGTGTCCCCTCTTCCTCATCAGCCTCAAAGCCGGCGGCGTGGGGTTAAACCTGACCGCCGCTGATTATGTCATTTTGCTCGACCCCTGGTGGAATCCCGCGGTGGAGGCCCAGGCCATCGACCGGGCCCACCGCATCGGCCAAACCAAGAACGTGTTCGCCTACCGCATCGTCAGCAAAGACACCATCGAAGATAAAATCCTGCAGCTCCAGGATAAGAAACGCGATTTGGCCGAGGCCATCCTCACCCGCAACAACAGCCTGCTCTCCGCCCTGCAACCCGAGGATCTGGAATTTTTGTTAGGGTGAATCACCATCTGTGACGGTACGGCGAAAGACTGATTTATGGGTGCGCCCACCAGGCGTACAGACTGCCCTGCCCTGCCCGCACATTTACCGGGCCTTCCACCTGATTGCTTTGTCCCAGTTGGTGGCCGGGTCCCATGGTTTGTCCGGCGAGATTCCATTTGAGTCCGGCAGTATGCACATCGTGAACCTCTCCCAGCGGTAACAAAGACAGTGTGAGGCCAATGGGCAGTTCAATTTCCAGAGGGCATGGGTCGGTAATCCG
>JAGYLC010000026.1 GCA_018401235.1 Kiritimatiellia bacterium | reverse complement strand
CGCGGTCCCGAACTTTGGCGGGAAAAAGGTACAACGGCTTGAATTGACCAGCACCGGGGCTTTGGCTCTGACAGAAGAAGGTGAACTCTTCACCTGGGGCAATCCACCCGGCAACGCACCTCCTCCCTCTTCCTTTGTTCATCCGCTGGTTGACATAGCTCTTTCACTCTCGCATGCCCACGCCATCGATGAAACCGGTGCCCTCATCTCCTGGGGGAGCAGTCCCACTATGACCATTCACCCGGAAGATATAACGAATCATGCGCGGCCTGTCCTGAGAGTCTGGGCAGCCCAGGATCATGTTTTCGTGCTCAAGGAAACGGATATCGCCACCGTTTACGGAAGAGGGGAAGCCCATGTCCGCTACACTCTTGAAGGTTGTTCTAATTTCGTAGACAGCAGCTTCGATCACTTCTTCCGCGTGGGCTCATTCCCCTCAACCATCACCTTCCTTGATGCCGGGGATGGCTCAGCGTTTACGTCCTACACTGGGCTACCCCAGGCACCTGCTTTGGCCACGCATCCGGAATCGCTTGCCGTGTCCTATTCTTTCACCGGGCTCACAGCGGAGGGCGTGCCCTTTGGTCCCACCGCCACCCCGCCCACCGAGGCCGGGGTTTATGAGGTCACAGTGACCAGTCTCGACAGCTTCCATCCCGGCGAGGCTTCTCTGACTTGGGAAATTCTGCCCGCGGTTCAGTCTATTTCCTTCCATCCCAATCAGGTCTTTGCCTTGGACGCGCAACCTCTGCTTGAAGCCTCCGCCACCAGCGGTCTGCCGGTCAGTTTCGAAATTGTTTCCGGTCCGGCCCAGCAAGTCTCCGCAGACCGGATACGCTTTACCGATAACAAACCGGTAGTGGTCCGCGCCCTCCAGGCAGGCAACGCCAACTATTTGGCCGCGCCGCCGGTTGAAAGAACCCTTCATCCGCAGGCTCCTGCGACAATTACCTTCCTCGAACTGGAGCCCGTTTATACCGGCGATCCGCTGGCCCCCGCCATCGTGACCGACCCCGTCGGCCTGCATGTCGTCTTTACGTTTGATGGCCATTCGGAGCCTCCCGTGGATCCCGGCGTCTATGAAGTGACCGCCACTATTGAGGAGGATTTTTACCGCGGGAGTGCCACGCAATCTCTGTTCCTGCAGCCACGAATCACCGTCGCTCCCCTGGAGTTCACCTACACCGGTGCTCTGCAAAGTCCGGGTGTGACGATCGCGCCTTTCCATACTGCTGGTATCTCCTATGAACAGAATGGTGTTTCTGTTCCACGGCCCCGGGATGCCGGTGTCTGGACCCAGGTGGTCAGAGTGCAGGGCGATACGTTTGATCAGACCTACCGTTTCGATTTCGAGATTCTCAAAGGCACATTTGAAATTGATTTCATGGACAGCGAGTTGACCGTTAATCAGCCCGGATCGCTCTCAGCCTTCACGGGCGTGTTTGGCTCTGCGGTCTCGTTTGAAGTCTTAGAAGGCCGGGCTGATCTCTCCGGATCTCAGATTACGCCCCGCAGTGCCGGTCCTTTGACCATTCGGGCACGCGCCACGGGAACGAGTAATTACGCAGTACCTGAATCGGTCGAGCGGACATTCTTCCCGGCCTTTACGCCGGTTGCACTGAGTTTCAATCAATTAGAGTTTGTCTACAGCGGATTTCCGGTGATCCCCGACGTCACCCTGAATCCAGACAACGTCACTCACCGGGTGCTGGTCGAGGGCGGGTTTGAGGGGGCCACGGATGCGGGCACCTACCGCGCCCGGGCCGAGGTAGTGTCGATGGGATTCTTTGGGAAATTGGAGGCCGACTTCGTGATCAAACCCGCACCGGCAACCCTGACTCTGGCGCCGGAATCGGTCGTTTATACGGGGGCGCCCCAGCCACCTGTGGTTTCCGTGCAGCCCGCCGGCTTAACGTTGACCACCCAGCTTTTCGACCGTGAGGAAAACCCGGCCGTGGCCCTCAATGCCGGCACCTACACCCTGCTTGCGGAGGTGGATGAGCGCAACTACACCGGAACGCTCACCGCCACCTACACGATTCATCCCGCTGCGGTGGACTTCACCTTCAACCAGGCAGAGGCAGGTCTCATACAATTTCCCTTCAACGGGGAAGGTTTCCCGGAGCTGGAGATCAGCGTATCGCCCGCCGGCATTCCCTACACCCTGGGTTTCCGGCCGGAACACGAAACCGACGGGGATTTTCAGTTGGAGCCTCCCACCGGGCGGGGGCGTTATGACGTGCGTGTCTCCAGTGCGGATCCTAACTTCGCCGGCAGTGAAGAGATCACCCTGGTCTATGGTGCCCGGGAGGTGATCTTTGATTTGCAGGAAGAGTCATCTGCGGAGGTCGTCAGGGTCTATGATGGCAATCCGGTGACACCACCCGCTGTTTCTGTTCATCCCGTCGATGCGGAATTTTCCGTGACCTACAGCGGCACCACTGCTCAGGGTGTCCCGTTTGGACCCTCGCTTATGCCTCCCACCGATGCCGGAACCTACCTTGTCCACCTGGTGGCAACCCACCCCATGGATACGGGCGAAAAGTCTTTTGAGCTGCAGGTCCTGCCCCGGGAGTCCAAGGTGACCTTCACCCCACCTGCGGACGTCCGGATCGGTGCCAGCCTCGACCCGCTGGACTGGCTCAGCATTTCCTGTCCGGACCGGCTGACCCACGAAATTCTTTCGGGTCCGGTGGAGAACCGCAGCGGAGTGGGTTGGGGTCAGTGGTGGCCTGGCGATCCGCTGAACATGCCAGCCTCCATGGAGAAGGGCTGGACGACCGCCGTCCTGGGCGACGGACAAGGTCTGGCGTTGCTTACCGATGGCACCTTGGTCTCCTGGGGGGAGTATGACTACGATGCGCTGATCGCCGAACTCCCGCTGAATGGACCGGCCATCGATGTCGCCCTCTCTATTAACGCTTACATCATTCTCGATGCCTCTGGTCAGTTCCACAACTGGAGCAATCCGGGCTTCAGCCCGCTTCCAGCTCCCGCCGGGATTCAAGGCCATGGGGTCTCGGTGGTCGGAGGCGGAAATTTCTTCCTCGCTCTGCTCGAGGATGGCACCCTTGCCCAATGGGGCTCCCATCCTGCCGGGCAAAATGTGCCGGCTTCCCTGACTGCCGGGGGAGCGCTTACCGCGACCGCAATCGCCGCCGGCCCGAATCTGGCCGGTGCGGTGGACGAAAACGGTGCCGTCCATATCTGGGGCACGGATGCCTTCAACAGCGGGGTGTTGACAATTCCGGAAGCGGCTCAGAGTGATGTGGTCGCACTGGAACTCACATCCACCGGAGCCATGGCGCTCAAAGCGGACGGCTCCATTGTCACCTGGGGCTTTGCGCTCACACCGCCGGAAGCCATTCAGGGCCGGGCCACCGCCATTGCCCTGGCCCTCGGCCATGCCCACGCCATCCGCGATGATGGCATCCTGGTCTCGTGGGGGAATAATAGCTCCGTTTCCTTCGCCATTCCCGATGTGTTGACCGCGCCCGGAAGTCAGGTGCTGGACATTGTCGTAGCCCAGGATGCCGCCATGGCCCAGTATCGCGGTTCGCTCTGGACCATCAGCGGCCCCGGCGATCTGACCATCCGTTACACCCGCAATGATTGTCCGAACACGATCGATTTTGTCCGGGAGGAGACTTTCCGGATCGGCTATGATTGGGTGACCTACTCCTTCCAGGATGCGGTGGAGGGTACGGTCACTTCGGTATTTACCGGTGATGAATTGTCTCCCCAAGTGGATTCCTCTCCCGCCGGCGTGGCCTTTGACTTCACCTTCACCGGAATGACCTCCTCCGGGGCGCTCTACGGGCCAACATCCCAGCCACCCACTCAAACCGGTATCTATCAGGTTGATGTGAGATCGGCGGATCCGCTTTGGAAAGGAGAGGGGACGGTCGCGTTTTCGATTACCGAGGCACCGCAGACCCTTCCGCTGCCCGCCGAAACAATCTTCCGCTTGTCTGAAGTCGTGACCCTTCCCGAATTCAGCAGTGCCGGGCTGCCTATTGCGTATTCTGTAGTGGAGGGGCCCGGATTCGTCGACGGCAATCTCATCACCTTTACCGGCAGCGGGCACGTCCTCCTCAGAGCCGAACAGCCGGGCGACCTGAATTATCTCCCGGCCACGCCTGTACAATTCATGATTACCGCCCAGGGGCCGGTCAGCCTCACCCTGTTCGACCTTGAGCAGACCTTTGACGGGACTCCGCGGCCGGTGGAGGTGCTTACACAGCCTTCAGGCCTGAATGTGACCCTTCTCTATGACGGCAGTCCGACTCCGCCCACCCTGCCCGGAACCTACACCGTAACCGCCACCGTGGAAGAGGATCTGTTTGAGGGATCGTTGACCCGGGAGCTGGTGATTGACAAAGCGGTGCCGGAAGTATCGCTGCTGCATGCCGCCGTCCCCTTTAGCGGCAGTATGCAAACGCCGGTCGTGCAAACCCAGCCGGCCGGACTGCCCCTGGCGATGCAGATTCTCCGCAACGGAGAAGAGATCAGTCCCGTCAATGTCGGAACCTATTCGGTGCGTGTTTCCATTGATACCCCCGAGTATCAAACCGAAGTAACACTGGCCTTCCGCATTATGCCTGTACCCGTGGAGTTTACCCTCTCCGATCTCACCGCCGTGTACGATTTTGGCAATCTGTTGTATCCCACGGCGGCGGCCAATCCTTCCGCCGCCGGCGTCCGGTTTGTTTTCTTCCAGGATAGCGTGGAGGTCACTCCGGTGGACGCGGGGACCTACACCGTGGAAGTGTTCGCGGACAATCCTAACTTCAGTGGAAGCCAAACCGCCGAGTTTGTGATCGAGCCACGCCCCATCAGCATCACGGTCGCCGATCAGGTTGTCAGCTTTGATGGCGAAGCGCATCTCCCCAACGTGCAAACGCAGCCGGAAGGCATCCCCGTCGGCTTCGCAATTGAACGGGAGGGCGAACCCGCGGCCGAGGCCAGGGAGGCGGGCACTTATACGGTGACCGCCTTTGCGTCAGATCCTAACTTTACGGGTAGCAATTCGGCATCGTTGACGATTCTCCCTGCTGAGGCTTCTTTTGCGCTCGAAACAAACCGTCTGCCCTACACCGGCGAAGAAGTGATCCCGGTCATTTTATCTAATCCACCCGGACTCTCTTTTGATGTGCGGTTTTTCGATCCGGAGGCACTGGAGAATCCCATGGCCATGCCCGAGCCTGTGACCCCGATGCTTCCCGGTTCCTACCTGGCCCGGGTCCAGCTGGAGGATTTCAATTACCAGCTCTCCCCGGAAACCGGGTTTTTGGAATTTGAAATAGAAAAAGCCGAGGCAACCCTCATTATTTCCGACACGGATACGGTCTTTGACGGAACCCCTCAGCACCCCCATGTCGTAACGGTTCCGGAAGGGTTGGAGGTTGAAATTCTTTATCTGAGCGGACCCATCCCGATCCCGGAAGTGGTGAATGCCGGATCCTATCCCTTCCATGCGCGTATCGTCGATGACCGCTATCAGGGGGAAGCCTTTGGCACCTTGACCATCCAGCGGGCCCGGGCCAACATAATTAGATCGCCACACGCGGATGTGACTCGACTCGGCGAGGCACTCCCTTTGGATACCGATCCCGGCGGTTTGACGGTGAACGTCGAGTGGCTCGGCCTTACCGGAAATCAGCCCAACCAATCCGGTCGCTTTGCGGTGCGGGCCGCGATCGATGACCCCAACTTCTTCGGCGAAGATTTGATGATCTTTGATGTTTTCACCCTCGCCGATTGGGGTGAGGAGAAATTTCAGCGCTGGCTGGATGCAAATGCACTGCAGGGTGGTCCGATGGGTCCTCCTTCAAGCGTTATCAAAAACGGCCGTGAGGTCAGTCTTCGCGAAGCCTTCCTGCTCGGCGATGATCCGAACGATCCGGAAGATGTCCTGAGTGCCGGACTGTTGCCCGCCAATGCCGCGGCCGGACTGTCCATGAAGTTCCGCGGGCTCCCCGGACGCCGCTATCAGATCGAAGTCAGCGAAGACCTCATCGAATGGCGATCCCATGGCGAGCCAATGGTTCCCGATGGACCAACCGACAAAGAAATCGACCTCCCGGTCCCGGATGCAGAGGCCCCCGCCTTCATCCGTCTGCGGGTTGATTTCCCGGAATAAAAGAAACGCCCGCGGGCTTACGGGGGGGGGGCATCTTGGTTCTCATGATCTTACCTTTCACCGGAGGTTCCTCATACACTGAAAAAGGGGCATGCGGGGCATCCCCAAGCAGGACGCCCGACGCATTGCGGCGGCCATGGAGGCCCCTGTCGAACGATCCTCGCCCGCCAAGCGCAATGAAGCTCCCCGGACAGGAGCGCTACCGCCTCAGGCAGGGGAACTACCGAATGCTATACGAGGTCAAAGATGAACGGCTCAGCCTGATTGGGTAAGTATACCCAGTGGGGGTCGTCCGCCGGCGGTATAGAAGCGGGAGAGGTTGGGTAAGATCAACGGGAAGGCGCCGGGGACAGAGCCCCGGCCCACAAGGAATGGGTAGGGGCCGTGTGGTTTATTCAGCACCTGGAATACCTATCGAACCATCATCCTCATCAGCTTCGCTTCTGTAGAAAACCGGATCACGCAATTCCAGGCGGTGATGCTGGAGCGGGCCGGCGATTGTGAACAAACGGGTGCGGCTGAAAAAGGAGATCGCGGTGCCCCACGCGCGTAGGTTGGTTGATACCGATACGAATTGCTCGAGACCAAATGTCGCATACATGATGTCATAGCCACTTTGTTCGGCCACGTTTTTAAAGCTTTCTAACACCTTTGAGAAGAGGGGGTGTTGCAAACCAACCCCTGTGATTTCATCAAAAATAATCCCTATGGTATAGGACTTTTGGGTAATCAAACTTCGGGCGGATGCGTTGGGAATGTAATCCATTTCCGCCGCCAGCTTAATGATGGTATCTTTGGTTTCCTCATTCTTACGATTCCTTCAACTACTATCTGAATCTTTCGAGTGGTATGGTGCTGTTGATAGCGCGGGTTTTGATCTGTGGTGATCAAGAGATCGTATCTTTCTTTTTCCGCTGCATTGAGCAAATCCGCAAGTTGCAGGGTTCCCCATTGCTGTTCATCTGCGGTGTCTACATCATGGGGATGCAAATGACGCCGTAAAGGGACCGGGGTTCCTTGGTCGAAAAGGATTTTCATGCAATAGTCTCAACGCTCAATGAGTCTACCGCAAGCTCAAGAACCGCCTCAATCTGTGCCCGTGTCACTCTGGGGAACCATTCCAGAAAATCATCTACCGTAGCACCATCCTCCAAATTTTCAAACAAGGCCCGTACAGGCACACGGGTTCCGCTGAAAACCCAGGCCCCAACAAGAGTCACCTCTTCACAAATCACCAGTGACAATTGACCAGTGACGATTACCTAACCGGAGGCGTCGCCTCCAGGATATGGGCGCCGTGTTCAGGGTGGAGAACGAGGATGGAGAAGCGGATGGCCTCCTCGGGCTGGCGGTCGTTGAGGGAGAGGTAGTCGAAGCGTCCGCGTAGGTCGGTGTAGCCGTCTTTCCAGAAGCTTTCTCGTCCGTCAGTGCCGCGGGCGTAGACTTTGATGTAGGTCCTGGGGAGGAATTCGTTGGTGTCGGCGGCGCGGACTTCGAGTTGGCCGAAGCTTTGGATGACGCGGTTGAGGCGGTTGGCGAAGCGGGCGACGCTGGCGCGTTGCCCGCGTCCGCTGGTTCCACCACCATGTTGGTGTGGCGACAGGCTTCAGGAGTTCGGGTTCGAATTCTTCGCCGTCGACGGGAGGTCGATCTGTTGGCTGAGGGCGGGGCGGACGATGCGAAGCCGTCCACCGCCGTCGGTTTGGAAGGGCCGTCGACTGAAGAGCAGTTCGATGTCCATGGGATAAGGTTGAGGGTGGCGGGGAGATTGAGTGGACGAGGATGCGTCCGGCGTCCTGTTTTCATGTCAGAGCGGGGCGGTGGCGGCGGCGCGGTCAGCCGCCGCTGCCGGTCGGGATCTTCAGTCTCCGGCGTCGCCGCCGCGAGCCTCGCCTGGCGGCGGCGAGGGCGGCGAAGCGCTCGCGCCAGCGGGGGACGGGGTGCTCAATGTGGGCTTCGGCGAGGGCGAGGGCGCTGTCGGTGTCGAGTTCGCGCAGGGCCATCCAGGCGCGGAGGTAGTCGGCCTGGAGGGTTTCATGTAGATCACCGTCGTCGATGAGTGCCAACTGGTCGCGGGCTTCGCCGAGTCTGTCCTGCAACAGCAGGTAGTACACCAGTCCGAGGCGCTCGTGGGGGTTGAGTTCGTGCATATAGGCGGCGTTGGCGAGATAGGCGCGGTACTGTTGGTTGACGGCGGGGTTGAGGATCTCGCGGACGGCACCGACCTGGTGGGCGCGGGGGTTGACGAGCGGGTCGTATTCGAGGTGCTCGTAGGTCTTGCGCGTCACGGGGTCGATGGTGAGCAGCGGGGAGTCGAGCACGGGGCCGACCATGTCCGCGAGGCGGCTGCGGGGCAGCCAGACGCGGGCGCGTTCGACGTCCTGATGGTGAATGGCGTAGGAGAAGGTGGTGTCGTGGAAGACCAGGCGGGAGGCGAGGAGGTCGGCGGTGCGGGCGAAGAATTCGGCGTCGCGCATGCGCCAGGCGATTTCGTTGAGTTCGAGCTGGCGCAGGTTGTGGGTATCGAGGAATTCGAGGACTTCGTCGGGTTCGGCGTTTTGGGAGACCCAGGCCCAGGAGGTTTTGTCGATTTCGGTGGGGGCGTCGACCACGTTGAAGACGCGGCGCTCGGCGCGGCCGATGATGGCTTCGTCGGCGGCGGCGTGGGCGGGGAATTGTTCGAATTCACCGGAGAAGGGGAAGGTGAAGTGGAACTCGATGGTGCGGGTGGTGTAGGGTTCGAGCACCACGTCGCGGTCGTCGGTATAAAACCCGTTATTGACGGGAATGGCGCCGCGCGGAATCTGCATGAGCGTATTGAGGCGGCGGCGGTTGGCGGTGGGGTTGGTGAGGGTGACGCGGGCACCGTAGACGGTGCGGCGGATGAATTCGCCGGTGATGAATTTTTCGATCTGTTCGTTGCCCTCGTGGCGGTAGCGGTCGTCAGGACGGTAGAACTGCTGGGAAATGAGCAGCGGGCGGTCGTCGTCGGCGTCCTCTGCGGGGAGAATTTGTTCGGTGATCAGCAGGGCGGGGGAGGCGGAGGCGAGGGTGATGGCGGGGCTGTCGGTTTCCTCGGTGGCGTCCCCTTCGGCTTCGAAGGGCAGGCCGCTGAAGGCGAGGGCGACGATGACTTCGGTGAAATTGCGGTGGGCTTCCAGCAGGTGGGCGGAGAGGTCATCGCCGGCGGCGACATCCACCCAAAAGGCGGAGGCGGGAATGCGGTCGGGAACGTCGTCTTTGACACGCAGGCGGTAATAGTTTTGCTCGGCCCATTCTTTGGTTTTGGGCAGGGCGCGGAAGAGTTCCTCCGCTTCCTCGGGCAACAGATCATCCAAAATGATGAAGTCCATGTCTTCTGCGTTGCCAAAGGCCTGACTCTCGCGGAGACTCATGACCGAATCCATGGCGGGCGAGGCAGTGCGGCGCAGAGCAGGCGCAGCTTCTTCTGGTGCAGCCATACCGGCGGCAAAACCGTCCACGCGTCCGCCCATGGCTCTGGCGGCGGGGGCCGGCACGGACGTGGAAGTCGCCCGGGCCATCTCCCTAGCCTCCTGGCGCACGGCGGCGATGGTTTCGTCGAGGTCGGCGGATTGGAGGGCGACGCGGATGAGGCGTGCGAAGGCGGCGGGATCGTCGGGGATCAGTTCGATCTGTTCGCGCAAGGCGGCGAGCACGGTGTCGCGGTCACCGCGGCGGGCGAGGAGGGCGAGTTCGAGGGCGTTGCGGTCCTGGAGGGTGTCCAGGCGCAGATCTTCGGGGCTGAGGGTTTCGAGCAGCCAGCGGTCGACAAAGGTTTTGTCCTTTTTGTTGGCGAGGTAGGGGCGCACGACGGCGTCGAAGAATTCGGGGTCGCGGGCATGGAGGAAGAGATGCAGTTCGTGGGAGGCGAATTCGCCGTATTTGGCGCGTTTTTCGTCATTTTCCAGTTCCGGCCAGTGCTTGAGGAAGTCGAAGTCGTTGAGGTGCGCGTGTCCGCCGAGGGTGCGGAGCAGGTCGTAGGCCTGTCCGAAGCTGCGGATGAGCTGATAGCGGGAGGTGGCGAGGTCGGGGAGGGTGACGGCTTCGCCGCCGGCGAGGCCACGCAGGGTTTTCTGGCGGCTGAAGCTTTGTTCGGGATCGAGTCCGGCGAGGAGGCGGACCTCGCGGGGTTCGAAATCGGTGTCGGGCAGGGGATGGCGCATACGGCTGCTGCCGAAACGGTCGAGCACCACGATATCGGCGAAGGTCTGTTCTTCCAGGCCTTCGAGGGGAATGCGGACAAGGCCGTTTTCATCGGGACTGAGGTTGGTGATCCACTGACTGCCCTGGGGAAGGAAGTCGAAGCCGATGTCGCCGCCCGCATGCTGTTGATGCACCCTGGCTATGCGTCCATCCATGTCTCTTCGCATGACGGCGGGACTGCCTGCCACAGCCGCTTCGGCCATTTCCTGACGGCGGCCGCGGTAGGCTTGATGGGCTTTGAGGCGTTCGCGCTCGGCGGTGGTTTCCCGCAGTTCCCAGGGGTTGAGGATGAGGCCGGGGCGTTCGAGGAGGGTGCCGGCGAAAATCTCCAGCCCCTGCCGGTCGAGGACGTAGCGGTATTCGTCGCCGATGTTGCGTCCGCTGACATATTGCATGTGGGGCGGGTGGACGCGGCGGCTGAGAGGGGAAGGATAGCCGATGCCGTCGGGAAAGTTGTGGCCGGGTCCGGCGTAGCGGGCCAGGCGCAGGGCGAGGCGGGTGCTTTGGGTGGCGTGCCGCAGATCCACGATCAGTTCTCCGTTGTCGACGCGAACCTCGCGCACGGAGGGGGTGTTGGCCACGGTTTCCTGGGCGCGGCGGCGTTCGCCGAGGAGGTAACCCAGGCGGGTGTCGCCCTCGATGGCGATGAGGGTCAGGTTCTGTCCGGATTCGTGAAGACGTAGATCATATTCTCCGGCGGGGAGGTTGGAGATGCGGATTTCACCGTCGGCCACGCGGACGCGGTCGTTGACGATTTCCTGCACGACGCCGCGTTCCATGCGCAGCAGGGTGCTGGCAGCGAGTCCGCCGGTGGGGGCCCAGGGGTGCGCGAGGGAGAGGGTTTCGCCGGCGCGGACGTGCAGGGTTTCGGGGAGGCGGGCGTGGGCGATGGGAATGGGCAGGTCGAGGTTGGCGATACCGATGCCGCTGACGACGATGCGTTCGATGTCGCGAAGGTGGTCGAGAAAGACGCGTCCGTCGGCGTCGGTGGCAACGTGGGTTTGCGCGTGCCGGGTGACGGCGGGGTGGTGAAAGTGAACGTTGAGCGGTTGTCCTTGAATGGGTTCGCCGTTCAGGCCGCGGACTTCCAGCCACCAGCCTTCGGCGCTCGGCTGGAGGAAGATCTGCTTCAGCGCGTCGCCGGTGCGGGCGGTGTTTACGGGCAGGGTGAAGCTGTCGCTGAGGGCGATTTCCTCGCGGTCGGTGCGGCGGCGAATTTTAGCGGTGACTTTGACTTCCAGGCCGCGCAGGTCGTCGGGCACGTAAAACTCGCGGGTCCACTCGCGGTTGCGGGTGAATTCGGCCTTGAATTCGCGCTCGGTGCGGGTGTCGCGCGCGTCCACCGAGGCGAGGGAAATGGTGACCTCGCCGAGCAGGGCGGGATCGAGGGGAATACCGTTGACGCGCAGGTCGGGACGCAGCACCAGGCGTCCGCTGCGGCGGCGGGGCAGGTTTTGCGGGTCGACATGAATGCCGGCGGTGAATTGGTAGGTTTCGCCCAGGTGGTTGATGCGCTCGGGATGGGAGAAATCGCCCTGGCGGAGGATGGCGAAGCGGCTGCCGGGGCTTTCGGAGTAGGGCAGCAGGATGACGCCCTGTTCGCCGGGGCTGAACTCGCGTCCGTCGATCCAGAGGGTGGCTTTGGGCTGGGGTTCGCCGCTTTCGTTCATAATCATGACCGCCTGTCCAGCGGCGGTGGCCATGGAGACGGATTCGAGGTGGCCGATGTGGAGGAGGGCGCGAGAGCTGACGCCGCCGCCGATGAGTTCGACCACTGTATACGCCGCGTTCGGTGATTTCGGGGAAGGCGAGGCTGTGGCGGATGCGGCGCGTCCGGCGCGGCGGCGGTGTCGAGCCGGCGTTCGTGGGTGGCGACGAGTCCGTCGAGATCCACGGCTTGGTCCACGGGCTGACGGCGGGTGCTGTAGTAATTAAAGGTTTGGAGTTCGTAGATTTTGATGAGGATGCTGTCGACGCGCTTCACGTCGATTTCGAGTTCCACGGCTTCGCCGGGTTTGAGGTATGCGGGGTTGGTGGCGGCGAAGTCGAGTTCCACGCGGTCGAGGATGGACCGGTACTGGGCGGGGGAAAGGCGGGGGCGCTGATCTTCGGGGCGTCCGACGCCGTGGAGGATTTTACTTTCGGCGAAGAGGGCGTTGAGCCAGCTTTCCTCGAACCAGCGTTCGAAGGCGGCGGGGGATGAGGCGTCTTTTTGGAAGTGGATGAGGAATTCGCGGACGAGGGGGGATTCGTCGATGATGGGGGGGAGGGGGATTTCGATGCCGGGGCGGTAGCGGAAATCGACCCACTCAGTGTTGCTGGCGCGCTGGAGTTGTTCGCGGCGTTCGCGGGGGAGGTAGTGAACCTGACGGGGGAGGTCGAGGTAGGCGCGGAAGAGGGCTTCGTCGTAGATGCCGAGGTGACGCTGGTGGTCCATGAGCCGAAAGGCGACGCTGGCCTTCAGCGAATTGTGCATGGGTTCGAGCTTGCGGACGAAATCCCAGACTTCGGAGAAATGTTCCACGGCGGCGGCGTGGTCCTGCGAGAGATTGGTGTCGGGGGCGGGGATGCGGGCGAGTCGCTGGGTGATGTAGTTGCCGTTGCGGAGCAGTTCGGGGCGGCGGCGGGCGAGTTCCTCCAACTGGGATGTGCTGAGTAGGTTATGAATCGAGATCGAGCCGAAGCCTTCGCTGCGCTCCCAGGCGAGGTCGGCGAGGATGAGGTCCAGCAGCCCGGGGAAGTCGGGGCGGTCGATGCGGGTGAGGAGGACGCGGCGGTGGGTTTCATGCAGGCGATTGGTTTCAAGAATCTCCAGCCCGCGGGTGGAATAATGGGGGAAGCCTGAATGTTGCCTGGCCAAGCGGTGGAAGGTGTTCAGGTCGTATGTGGAGGGATTGACACGGGACGGGGCGGTGGATTCGCGGGACTCGTCGCGGCGGCGGTGGTTGAAGGTCAGACTGAGATCCCGGCGGATTTGTTCCCAGGCGAGGCCGGGTTCGCGGTCGAAGTCGAGCAGGCGTTGGCGGATGCGGATTTCGCGGTAGCGTTCGGGCACGGATCGGTTGCCCAGGAACTGCCGCCAGTCGCGCAGGGTAGTTTCGACCCGGTCGGGTTCCCCCGCAAGCTGGTGGTGCAAGGCGGTGAAGTAGTAAAACTCGTCCGTATTAGGCACCAACATCTCCAGTGCCTTGGTCCGTTCGCCCCAGGAAAAGTGTTCGAGAAAGGCCAGACCCTCCGGTCCGGCGGACCATAGGGAACACAGAGGAAAGACGACGAGGACGCATAGGATTTTTTTCATGAAGGTCTCCGGGAAAGGATAAGCAATATCAGTGTACACCCGGACAACGATTCTCAGGAGAGAATTCTTAGAAAAAATACGGATTTTCAAGGGTGATATCTTGGAAACGCGATGGGGGTTCTTGCATCGCGGGAACCGGGAAAATGCCTTGCCGCCGTATCGGGTGGACATTGACCGGAAATTGTCGTATAAACAGGCGTTGACTTCTTCATCCCCAGTCCCGATGCCAACGCCCACCCTTACTCCGACTCCTCAACCGATACTTGAAATCGACACCCCTCCCTCAACCGATATATGATTTCCTCCTCGGACGATAGACCTTCGACATCCCCCGTCCGGCGTCTGGCCATGACCGTGGCCTATGACGGATCGGATTTTTATGGCTGGCAGGTACAGTCGAATCAGCGAACCGTACAGGAAGTCATTGAGGAGGCCATCTCGCAGATCAGTGACGGTGTCCGCCCTCGTATCCATGGCAGCGGTCGCACCGACACCGGGGTACATGCCCGCGGCCAGGTGTTTCATGTTGACAGCCATCGTAGGTATTCGGAGGGTAAGTGGCGGGAGGCTCTGAACGGAGTGTTGCCCGAGGATGTCCGCATACTGGAGGTGAAACAGGTGGCTCCGGATTTTCATTCCCGATTTGACGCCCGGAGCAAGCAGTATCGATATTTCATCTACAACCAGGCGGTACTACCCCCGGATCTTCGCCGCTACCGACTTCACGTCCGCACGCCCCTGAATGTGGAGGCGATAAATCAGGCTGTGGGGCGGTTGCGGGGCGAACACGATTTCCGATCCTTCTCTGCCAATCGGGGAAAAGAAGAAGAGACCACGGTTCGCACCTTGCATGAACTGAGGGTGGAGTCCGAAGGTCCGGAGCTTTGTATAATTGCGGAAGCAGACGGTTTTATGTATAAGATGGTGCGCCAATTGGCCGGAGCCCTGATTCGGGTGGGACTGGGAGAGCTGACTTTGGAGGATATTCAAACCCTGCTTGACAAACCGGAACGAACTCATGTAGCACCTACCGCACCCGCTCAGGCTTTATTTTTGTGGCAGGTGACCTATAGGAACTGGAGGAGCAATGACAGTATTTGACATATTCGGTATTTTATTTTTGGTGCTGGGGGGAACGCAAAGTCTGGTCAGTTTCATTTTTATACGAAAAAACCCCATCAGCTATCTGTTTCTTTTATTGGGTGTTCTGTTTATCCTGACTGGGGTGTGGATGATCACTTTCGAGGGGGGGGGATGAAAATTGCTAAAATACTCTACATGGGCACCGCCCCGATTGCGGTGCCTGCATTGGAGGCGTTGTACGCCCTGCCTGACTGCGAGGTAGTGGCGGTGTGTACCCAGCCGGATCGGCCTAGTGGGCGCAAACGCAGGTTGACCCCCTCGCCGGTAAAAACCTGTGCGCTGGATCTGGGACTTCCCGTCTTGGATCCGGAAAAGATTGGCAGTGCGAAAGCGGAGCTTGCCGCTCTCGAACCTGATCTGACCGTGGTCTTCGCCTACGGACAATACCTTCCCCGATCCATTTTCGATCTTCCGGTTCACGGGTCTATCAATTTTCATCCTTCGTTGCTGCCCCGCTACCGAGGTGCCAGCCCCATCCAAAGTGCCATCCTGGACGGCTGCACCGAAACGGGTCTGAGCGTGATACAGGTGGGAGAGAAAATGGATGCGGGGGACCTGTTACTGCAGCAAAGGGTTCCGATTGCTCCCGACGAGAGCAGTGAAGACCTGACCCGGCGATTTTCCCACTTGGCTGCGGATCTAGTTGCGGAAATCTTTCAGGGACTGCGGGCGGAAACCCTCATTTTCACTCCCCAGAATGACGGGGAGGCCACCGAATGCCGAAAGATAGTTAAAGCCGATGGCGCGATTGACTGGACGAAGTCGGCGATGGACATTCACTGTCAAATTCGAGCGTTCCAACCCTGGCCGGGAGCGTTTTTCGTATTGGGGGAGCTGGGACCGGTCAAGGTGTTGGAAGCTAAAATTGAAAGCGGAAATGGGAAATGCGGAACTTTAGTGGATGTTGCGGGGGAGGGGCCGCTGGTGGCCTGTGGGGAACAGGCCCTGCGTCTAATGATCCTGCAGCCGCCTGGAAAGAAACCCATGGACGGACGATCCTTTCTTAACGGTCACCCCCTGCAAAAGGATACGGTATTGGAAGCTGCCCCGTGAAAAAATTGCATCTCGAAACAGCCTCACTGGACGAGTTGATTTTGAATCTGCGGGAAATGACTCACTATGAGAGCTCCGATTATGAGAGACTGCGCGAAGGTCTGGGCGAAACGCATCTACGCCAACGGTTACAGGGGCAGTTGCGGCTCTACGGACTGGAGCATCCCCCGCGGATCAAAACGGTTATTCGAATTCGACGGCGGTGCATGCGTCAACTGATTCTTGCAGGTCTATGGAGTTTGAGGCTGTTGCCCCGGGCCCGGGCACTCGCCCGAAGTCCACAAGTCGTGGAGAGGGAGATTGTGTTGCCCAACCTGCCGGAGGCCTTCGAAGGCTACCGCATCCTTCACCTCAGCGATTTTCATTTTGATTTTATTCCCGAACTTCCGGAGATTGTGGGAAAACTGTTGTCGGGTTTGCACTTTGACCTTTGTGTGCTCACCGGCGATTTCCGTGGGGAAACCACCGGTCCGTACGAGGAATCACTGGAGCACTTGTCCCGCACCCGGCCCGCGCTTGGAGAAAAGGTGGTGGCGGTGTTGGGTAATCACGACAATGTGGAAATCATGCTGCGATTACCCGAGATGGGGATTCCGGTACTGATGAATCAGATCATGAAAGTGGAAAAAGATGGTGCCTCCATTCTGCTGGGTGGGATAGATGATCCGCATTTTTATCGGACCCACGATTTTTCCTCGATGCAAGCGGAGGTGGAGTCGGCCCCGGTTTCGATTCTGCTTTCTCATTCTCCTGAATCACATCGGGAGGCCGCCGAAGCGGGATTCGATGTGCAACTTTCCGGGCACACTCACGGAGGGCAACTCTGCCTGCCCGGCGGGATTCCCATCCTGGCGCATCTGCACGATTGTCCGCGCGGAATGATTCGAGGTTCCTGGACCCATCAACAGCTACAAGGCTACACCTCCCGCGGCATCGGCAGTTCCACCCTCGACGTCCGCCTCTGCTGTCCCCCGGAAGCCACCGTGCATGTGCTGCGAAAGCATAGCCGCGTGAATGAGTAAAATGGCGCGGCTCACGTGCGCAGTCAGCTATCGCCTTTACGCGTTTGGGGATGTCGACTATTTCAAGCTGAAATCAACATCCGCATAACTGGAAAGGCGGATGCGGCCCTGACGGGTGATGCCTTTAGCCCGGAGAGTGATGGGGCCTGAACCGACCTGGCTGTTGGGAAGGCGGATTTGATGTCTTTTTCCTTTGGTGCCCCCTTGATGTATTCGGCGGTTGCCATGAAACAGCTCCCAGTGAACCAGATCCTCTTGGCTGCGGACGGTAATTTCCACGGTCTCTCCGCGCTTTTGTGAGGTGCTCAGTGAGAGCTGTTCCGGATGCGGGGTGGAAATACGTTTTTGGACAAACCCCAGTTGCGGGGGTGCCCAGAGGTAGCGGGCGTGAAGCATCAGATTGAGTTCCGGTCCCGTGCTTTCCGCATCGGTGGGGATGTTCCAGGAGGGCCCGTTGCCTTCCACGCGTTTCCCGTCTATGAAGAGATGCAGCTGTGTAGAGGCTCCTGTCGGGACTCCGGAGGCCGTGACCCGGAGTTCGCTGTCCACCCACTCTGTTTCCACGTGGAGGTTTGTGAGTTCTTTCGCCCAAGGAGAGCAGAGCGGGTCTCCCACCAGCAGGGTTTGAAAAGGAGATGCCAGGGACTGCATGAGGGCTTCCAACAGGGTGTGGCCTCTGAGATAGCGCTCAAAAAACGCGGCCTCCGGGAACTTCGTCCAGATGGAGTAGGGCTCGGTCACGGTACCAATGCTTGCGGCGGCCCCGGCATCCAGCCATTCGGTGATTTTGGTCTGATGGGCATTATCGAACGTTGCGGCGAAGCTGGTGAGATGGTCTGCGAAGCTTCCCGGAACCAGATGGCGGGCGTAACGCCGGGTATTTACACTGGCGGCTCCAGCCATCACTCCGAGAATTTGGTCGGGAAGGGGATGGGCGGCGGTGAGAATCTGTGCGTCGATGTTCCGTTTACCCAATCGGCCTTGGGTGGCATGGTATTGCGGCATCCTGGTTTTGGTTCGCACATCCTCTCGGGTTTCAAACACAATGGAGCCGGTGGGTTGCTGAAAATCCCCGCTTTTGGAACGTTTGAGTTGCTGGATGATTTTTTCCGTATTCATGGGAGCATAAAACACCCCCAACATGGCGGCGGGGAGGAAAAAATCATCCGGGAGGTTGGGTGGGGCGGGGTATCGAAGCCGGCGACTGCTGTTTTGGGGAGTGTCGGGAGGGGGCACAAACCACGGGGATACCGCCCGTCCGGTTTTGATGAGTTCGCCTTCGGGAAGATGTCCGCGACTGCCGAGAAAACCGGTGATGCTGACTTCGGGGCTTCCCGGTATCCGTACCCGGGTGGGCCAGTCGGGACTGAGGATGAGGACGGTGGGGGAGGCGTCCTTCAACAGCTCCAGTCTCAACAGGATAGGATCGAGTAGATATCGCCGGGCATCCTTATCGCCCACGGTCCAGCGGAAACTGCCATCTTCTCCCTGGAAGAAGGAAACCGGGGGAGTCAGAGTCAGTATCCGCTCGGCAGGGAATCCTCGCAGGGCGGCATACTCATGTGCGATTTGGGTGGCGTGCGGAGAGGTTCCGTTTATTACCAGCAAGGCTTCGGATGGCATTTGTGCCCACAGCGGAACCGAAACCAGAACGAAAAGTAAACAAACAAATTTGGACATTAATAGGCTCCTTTTTTATGCAGGACGGTATTCACGGTGCGAACCAGAATTACGATATCCAGCCAGATGGACCAGTTGCGAACGTAGTAGGAATCCCAGCGGATGATGCCTTCGTTTCCACTGTCGCTTCGCCCGGACACCTGCCAGAGTCCGGTCATGCCCGGACGTACCCGCCGCCGCAGGTCTTTCACACGCTCGGGGAGTTCGTCATCGTGATAAGGGGGGAGGGGACGGGGACCGATGAGAGCCATCTCGCCTTTGAGAATATTGATAAATTGCGGAAGTTCGTCCAGAGAAGTTCGGCGGAGAAAATATCCGATTCGAGTGATGCGGGGATCATTTCGACTTTTAAAGTTTTTCTCCCATTCCGAACGGAAAACCGGATCGGACTCCAGTTTATGTTGCAGGACATTTTCGGCGTCGGGGTGCATGGTCCGGAATTTCCACATTTTAAAAAGTTTTCCATTCATACCGATACGGGTTTGCAGGAAGAATGGACTGTGGAAATCGGACAGAAAAATAATCAGGCTCACCAGTGTCAGCACGACCAGAGTCAGAGGAATCAGCAGGACCACCACCAGTAATTCGGTGAACTGTTTAAGCAGTCTGGACCAGGGATCGAGCAGATTGGTGGATATCTCCAGACCGACCACCCCTCCGAGATCGCGTGGCGTCAGCCAGAGCGTGGGGGCGTGGGTATGGAGTTCGGGGACAATCAGAGCACTGCGGTAGTGGAGGGAGACCTGTTCGGAGAATTCGGGGCGGGTATCGCGCAGTGTGGAGGGTTCGATGAGAATGGCGCCGTGGGCATAGGGATAGGGGTCCTCTTCGGCTCCCAAAATCGGGATGCCTTCCAGTTCCTCTATCTCCTCATCGTCCGCCAGGAAAATACCCACCGGGACATAGCCCAGTCCCTGGCTTTCACGCAACAGGTGCAGCAATTCAATGGTTTTTTCTTTGTGACCGTACACCACCACCAGCATTCCCCAGAGCTGATAGCGGATGAGCAGCCGTTTGACACCGGTGCGAATAAATGGGATGAGAATACCCGCGAACACAAAAGCCAGGGTCAGGGTGAACCGGCTGGTGGTGTCGGTGGTTTTGGTGAGAAACAACGCGGATGTGGAGCCTGCAAAAAAGGTGAGCAACAACAGAAAGATCCTACGCGTGTTTTCGACTACCCCCAGTCCCCAGCCGGGCGTTAACTTCATACCCAGGCTGAGAATGACCCAGAATCCTGAAACGAACCACGCCCATTCCGGGGTCATATGCCCCCCCCCAAACACAAGGCTGCGAAAGATTCCTGCCAGATAAAATGACCAGGCCAGGGCCAAGAGGTCACCCGCAATAAATGAGGCTGTATTCAGCAACCAGCGGGGCAGAAGGACCATACGGGGATTGATTCCGATTTTGGGGAGGTGTTGAACGTGGGGGGGGGAACGGGTCATGAGAGGAGTCAGATCTTATAAATGTTTTGGATGCGGCCTGCCAGAGGGTATGACCTTTTTTTAGGCATCCGTTTTTTACGGTTGACGATAACTTTTTTGAAAGAGCCATAAAGAACGAAGTTAAGTTCAAGTGGGCCGTAGCCGTCATCAAGCGTGCGGGTGGTGATACGAAGAGTGTCGCCATCGGACAGTTTGAATCCCATCAGAAAACTGTCGCCGCAGACCCCGAAGGCTTTGCCGGGCACGGATTCGAGGAGGGGGTGGCCTTTAGGGTTTTGGAAGGAAAGGGTGAAAGGGTTGTGGGTAAGGTGGGGGGTGACGGTATCTTTGCCTTGCGATGGGGGGGGCGGAGAAGACGATGCGGTGGGGGAAGATGCAGGCAGGATGCCTGCGGTCCCGGGGGAGTTCCCGGGAAAGAGTTCCAGGGTGGATTCGTTGCGGTTCCAGCCGTTTCCGGTCACCGTGAAGCGAAAAATGTCATTTCCGAGGCTCGGAAACGCGACTGCGCAGGGTTTCCGAAGCTCGGAAAAGCGGTTTTTTTTGTCCAGTACCGATGGAAACTCGAAATTTTCCGAATGGAGGTATTTTCTGAAATGCATAGGCGAGAACCCTATGCGCAACTGTCAACCGGCACAATCAAAAACTGTGAGAATGGGCGGATTCAAATGATAAGTGCAATTCCTTTAGTTTGA
>JAGYLC010000025.1 GCA_018401235.1 Kiritimatiellia bacterium | reverse complement strand
CGTTGTAGGAGGCGAGGAGGTTTTCGAAGACTTTGCCGAGCAGTTCGGGGTCGAGAGCGATTTCCTGGTCGATGGGGGTGTTTTCGACGATGGTGAATTTGTAGCTGTACAGGATATGCAGAAGGCCCCTCGCCTTCTCATGATTACGTTTCCTCTCTCCGTAGGCACCGGAAAGATCGACCTCCTGTTCATTGGCGAAGAATAAGCGGTTGGGGATCACTGCGCGTTCCCCTTTTGTGGTGAATCCGTCAATCCGAATCATGCGGTTCTTGTTGTCGGGATCCTCCCGATCCAGACACTCAAACAGCCCTCCGTTCAAAAAGGGGACATCCGAAAACAAGTCCAGGGCTGCTTCGGGATTTTTAAATAAATCCAGATAGCGATACAGATTCGTGACCCCGTGATTTTCGTTCTTTCCTTGAAATTCGCGGTCGGAAATGAAGCACCGGTAGAGTTCGCCTTTGTGATTCCTGCCCATTCGTTGGTTGAGGGTGGCGAAGAAGAGGTTCTGCAGGATGGCGCAGTAGTAGGTGGAGGCATCGTCGTCCAGATCGCTGAGGGTGCGTTCCATCTCCTTACGGTCGAAGAGTTCCTCGGGCACCAGCCCTTTCTCTTTGATAAACCAGCAGAAGATCAGCCGGGTGAGCAGTCGGATCAGTCCAGTGGCGTTGCGCTTCTCCTCGTTCTCTCCCCCGGCCTCGGGAAACGACACCTGCGGCAGGGCCCAGAAATACCAGTTGGCCAGCTCGCGGTAGAAACGTTTGTTGAGCAGTTCAACATTAAAGACCTCCTCCCAGGCGGCGTGCAGGGCGTCGAAGCTGTCGATCCGTCCCTTGCGCTGTTTTTCCAGGGCGGGAAGCGCGAAATCGGCCAGGATGTCGAGGTGTCCGCGGTGCGGAACCGTCAGCGAGATATTCCGGATGAGGGTCACTTTGCCCAGCACGTCCTTGTCCTCGTCCCGTTTGTGGGGCCGCCGGTTGATCACCGCGATGGAGAGAAGGTCTGAAGCAGACGTGAACGTCTGCTTGTCACAGGCAGGAATGCCTGCATCACATTTGTGTTTAATCAGCAGCATGACCGGTGCAGAAAACAGACGGTTGATCTGACGGGCGATCTGACTGAGTTTGCCGCGGGCGTAGTTTTCTCCGGTCAGCTCCAGAGCGAAAAACAGATACGACTGCAGGTTGCCCTGTTTGACTTTGTTTTCATCAAACAGATCAGACTGCCCGCTTAGATCCTCTCCGGTCAGCTGAAAAAGCAGGTCCACCCGTTTCCAGTCGGACACCAGGGCTTTTTCGGCACTGAAATTCCGGCCTGCGGAATCAAACTGCTCCAGAAACGCTTCGGGAGATCCATCCAGGTCCAGGGTGCGGTCACTGGCGTAGCCGAGGGTGGACAGCAGATTCAGTCCCGCGTCGCGGAGGGGGGTGTCGGTGAAGGCCTTCAGGGCGGTTTCGATGGTTTCGCGGAGGTCGGGCATGGGTTCGTTTTCAGGGTTCGGTGTGGAAACCGATGCGGGGTTTGGTTTTGACGGCGTCGTCGTCGGACAGAAGTTGCTTGATGGCATCAAACACCACGGCGAACTGCTCGTCGTACTTCTTTTCCAGTTTGCGAATCTGGCGGGCCAGCTCGCGATTGGAGTCCATGAGCCTGCGGAGCTGGACGAAGGTGCGCATGATGGCGATGTTCACCTCGACGGCCTGCGGACTGCGGAGAACGCTGGAGAGCATGGCGACGCCCTGCTCGGTAAAGGCCATGGGGGGGTGCCGCAATCCTTGGCGGTCCGCCTTGGACATCACAATCTGTGATCTCCAATCCTCAAACTCCTCCTTGGACAGTACAAACATGAAATCATCAGGAAACCGCTCCGCATTCCGTCGTACGGCTTGTTTCAGGGCGCGGGTTTCCACGCCGTACAATGCCGCCAAATCCCGGTCAAGCATGACTTTCTCATGCCGGATCCAGTGAATCATGGGGGAGATATCTTCGGTCTTGATCACATCAGACATGCATCAAATCCTTGGCAGGCTGAACTTTTTGAGTCAATTTGGATTTATCCTTCCCGAGCGCGCGGAAATCACATTCGACTTGAATGCCATGCCAGAATTGCTCGGACTGACCGAAAAAAGCGCCGAAGCGGATGGACATGGCCGGGGTGATGGAGCGCTTGCCGTGCACGATTTCGTTGATGGCGCGGGGCGCGACGCCGATGGCCCGCGCCATGGCGTTCTGGGAGATGCCCATGGGTTTGAGGTAGTCTTCACGCAGGATTTCGCCGGGGGTGACAGGAGGATCTGCGCTTGGCGTTCCCGAATCCGCGCGGGAGGAAGTATGCTTATGTGCCATAGGGTGCCTCCGGTTCCCGTACCAGAATTTCCGCCGGTATGCCGAGTCCCTCATGCAGCGCGCGAATCATGGAAAGGCTGAGGGGGCGTTTGTGGTTCAGCACTTCGGAAATTTTACTTTTGCTTTTGATGTAGGGGGTCAGGTCGGCTGGTTTCAGTCCCATTTGATCCATGCGGAAGCGGATGGCCTCCACCGGATCCGGCGGGGGGATGGGGTGATGGGCTTCTTCGTAACTTTCAATCAGCAGGGTCCAGATCTCCAGTTCCTCCTCTGCCGGAGAACCGGGTTCCGCATCCATCAGTGTCTCCACATGAGTCAGTGCGGCTTCATAATCTTCTTCAGAATGGAGGATGCGGGGGTACATAGTTCGGGTTTAAATGGTGGTCGCATCCACTTGGTCGTATTCGGTATGCGTGCCGACAAAACGAACGAAGAGGATGCCCGTGTTATAATGAATGCTTGCGATAAGACGGTAGTGATTTCCTTTGATGTTGAACACAACCCGGTTGCCCGGCAGGATATCCGCAGAGGGAAAGCTCCGCTTGACCTCCGCCGACGAACGCCACTCCAGATGCTGAATCTCGTGAAACCAGGCGCGCAGCGCCTGCTCCGCCTCCCGATGCCGGGTCCAACACTCGCGTAACGATCGTTTGCTGATGATTCTCAATGAAAACTATCTCCCGTCCTCTGGAAGCACAAGCACAAAATTCCCATTTCGGGAACTTTTAGCCGCGTTTGTACTGAATCCGTCATTCACAGAACCTCATCGGATCACCACCCAGGTGATCAGCTCAAAATCATCCTCATTTCGGACCTGCTCCTGTTGGGGGGGAATCACGAAATCACGTCCCTGCTGCATGCCGGTGGCGACGCGCTTTTGAAAACTCCGGGCAATGGCGGCGATGGCTTTCTGCAGGAGATCATCATACGCACCCATCTCCGCGCCATGGTTGGTGTCCGCGTCAAAGGCGTCACAGAGTTCCTGCCAGGGGCTGCTGCGTCCCTGGCAAAGCTTCTGCAGCAGGGTCAGGCACTGCTTGGCGTGCATAAAGTTGAAGCGCACGGTTCCATCGTCGCGAATGTACAGGAGGTAGTGGGGCTGCAGGGGATTCACACTCAGCCGCCCGGAATCCTGTCCTTCCCCGGTCTGGCGCAGGCAGTAGACCACTCCGGGCTTCACGATGTCCCGCCAGGTGCCCTCGAACAGGTCAGGCGGCAGGCTTTCCTCCAGGGTAGGCACCACGGCATAGAGGCCGAGCGGCGCATCACGGAGCGCCTCCTTGTTGGCTTCGAGATAGTTCATCAGCTCAATGCGGAAGTCGTCGAGGGTGAATTCGCTCAGAGAGAGGCTTTCGTCCAGATCCTCCAGGTCCAGCACCTCGTCGCGCAGGCGCATGAGCTGTTTCTCGCGATAGGAGAGTTCGTCCTGAAGCAGGTCTTTGAGTTGCGCGTTGTTCAGTAGATCGTCCTCACCGGTGGCGGAGAGATCCACCAGGGCCATGCGGGTCTCCACCCGGTCTTTGAGTTTGATATAACGGTTGAGGTCCGGGGTGGGCCAGAAATTGACCAATTGGATCGCTTTGTTGGTCGAGCCCAGACGGTCGATCCGTCCGAAGCGCTGGATAATCCGCACCGGATTCCAGTGGATGTCGTAATTGACCAGAAAATCGCAATCCTGGAGGTTCTGTCCCTCGGAAATACAGTCGGAGGCGATCAGCAAATCAATTTCTCCATCCTGCGGCATGTCGGGAATCTCCGTTCGTCCCTTGGATCGCGGGGAAAAGTTGGTGAGGATCGCGTTGAAATCGGTTTGCCCCCGGTAGCCCTTCGTGCGGTAGGTGGTTTTGTTGTCGCCGCTTCCCACCACCAGTCCGATATGGATTCCCTTTTCCACCCGGGCCCAGGACTCAAGGTGGGTATAGAGATAATCGGCGGTGTCGGAGTAGGCGGTGAACACCAGCGCTTTGCGGTTGCCGGGATTGATGGGCTGTTCGAGCTTACCGGAGATCAGCGTCTTGAGTTCATCCAGTTTCCGGTCGCGGTCCGCGGTGACATCCTCGGCCGCGCCTTTGAGCTGAAGCAATTGCGCCCGGTCTTTTTTCAAGTCCTCACGCCAGGTGTCCAGATTCAGATGCTCCAATCGGAAGCGTACCTTTTTCCCCACCTCCAAGATCTCTTTCAACGCCTCCAGCTCCTCGTCATCCTCGGTTTCGAACAGATCGGTCTGGGTATACTCCGCACGATGCTCGTCAAAGTGTTCGATCTTGTCGAGCAGGGTATCGATCTTGTCGATGGTGCGGGCCAGGGTCATGCGGAAGGAATAGATGGAGCTTTCCAGCCGCTTGAGGAAGTTCACCCGCATCATGCCGATCAGATAATGCTCACGGGTTTTCTGATCATTGAACATTTCCACCTGGGCCTGATTCTCCGCATAGCGATCGACATGCTCCTGAAGCAGATATTTCGAAGGATTATACACCGAGAGGGTGAACCCGGAAATCAGGCCGAACACCTCGTCGTATCCGGGGAACAACTTTTTGTTGTCGATCTCCGGGGCGCGCGCACCAGCGGCGGCAGCCGTTCGGGAAATTTTCCAATGGACGACAGGTCGTAATATTTTTCGATGTGTTTGCGGGACCGGGCAATGGTGAGACCGTCCAGCAGCTTGAAGAATCCGGAATCGAGCTTTTCCAGCAGATTCCCCAGGCTGCGGGACTCCGACCGTTCCGGCTTGGCCCAGTCGGTAAAGGTGCGCTGCGCATTCTGCACCGTACGGGAGATGCTGCCGATATTCAGTGATTCTGAGAAAGCCTGGTCATCCTCGCCGGTAATCAGATACACCTGGTTCCGCAGGTCTTTCAGGCTGGTGTTGACCGGGGTGGCGGAGAGCAGGAGCACCTTGGTGTCGATCCCGGCCTGCATCACTTCCCGCATAAGGAATTCGTAGCGGGTCTGCTTCCGGCTTCCATCGTCCAGTTTTTTGCCGGGGGTGTTGTTGCGGAAGTTGTGGGATTCATCAATCACCACCAGACTGTAGTTGCCCCAGTTCCAAGTGGACAGTCCGTCCCGGCCCAGGTCGGTATGGGCCTTGATATCAAAGGCAAAACGGTCTTTCAGCAGAGGATTGCGGGCATCGTTGTTCCGGTAGAGCTGCCAGTTCGCCTCCAGCTTTTTGGGGCAGAGCACCAGCACCCGTTCATTTTGGAGCTCGAAGTATTTGATCACCGCCAGCGCCTCGAAGGTTTTGCCCAGACCCACGCTGTCGGCAAGGATACAACCATGATGGGTAAGCACCTTGTTGATCGCGCCTTTTACGCCGTCCTTTTGAAACTCATATAGCTTGTTCCAGACACCGGTCTCGAAGAACCCGGTTTTCTCGTTCAACAGGCCGCCTTTCGCCGCGCCGGAGAGATAGTCCTCGAAAATATGGTACAGCGTCTTGAAATAAATGAATTCCGGACTGTGGTTCTGATACAGTTGTTCAAGATACGTCAACACCTCGTCTTTGACATCCTCCACCAGGGTGTCGTCGTCCCAGATTTCATTGAACCATTCCAGCAGGTCCCGCTGGTCCCGTCGGTCATTCACCTCCAGATTCAGTTCGAGATTGCCCGAGCCCGGCCCGCCGAACCCTAGTCCGCTGACCGTGAAATTGGAGCTGCCGATGATAGCCTCCTCCACCCCGCCATTGTCGATATGGTAGAGTTTTCCATGCAGGAATCCCGGTTTTTTGATGGAGCGAATATCCGTTTTTTCACGGAGCCATTCCGAGCACTCCCGGGCGGTCTGCTTTTGCGCCAGACGGTTCGCCAACTGCAGACGCCGGTCTTCAATGTTGAAGGCTTTTTTGTCGGTTTTATCCGGGTCCAAGGATTGTACGAACCGTGGCTCACCGAACAGAAAACGGAGATGGCCGATCCGGTCCAGCTGATCTTTCATTTTCGCGTAGGCGTAGATGGTGAAATAGGCGGATACGAAGGAAAGGTTGCTTCCGTCTTTGATCACCCCGGACAGAAAATCCGCCACAGACCCACGCTTATGGTTATCACGCAGGCCGGAAGATGCATTATTGACAGGAGATTGTTTCAAGGTTTCCTTTAAACCGGCGGATACTGGGGTTCTCCCCAGTCCTCTTCGGGGTTATCCATGAGGATGCGGATGAGGTGGGGGACGAAGTCGTGGAGGATCGTGGAAGTCATTGGTCACTCGTCATTTGTCATTGGTCAGGGAAGAAGTCATTTTGAGGTCGGTAAACTGATCGTCCATAGGGTTCATGGTGTTTTCGTGGGTCACTGGTCGAAGCGTGTACATTTCAAGCGGCATTGTCAATGGTCATTGGGGGCCCTTCGGGCGGAAGATGGGAGATGGGTGCCCTTCGGGCGGGAGATGGGAGATGGGAGATGGAAGATGGGAGATGGGGGCCCTTCGGGCGGAAGATGGGAGTTGTTGGGAGATTTTCATTTTTTTAAGGGTGAAGGATGAATTATAAAAGGTGAAGGACAATTTTTGATTGGATGAGGGTTATGACCTCTTCAAGGCTGGGAGCGGCCAGAGTATTTTTACGTAGAAAGGCCTGCCATTGGGTTATTTTTTGTGAGGCATTGAAGAAGGCCGGGGTGAAGGCAATGGGCGTCGCTTGCGGCCGCGGGGTTTGTCGGCGCTGGAAGGTGTTGTGAATGGCCTGGCGCAGGCTGTCCTGATTGGGTGGGATGTGTACGAGCAGCCAGTAAAGATCGTAAAAGTCTTTCATGCGGCTGTTGGCAAGTCCAAGGCTGACGATCGCTTCCAACTTTTCCGCAATCACGGTTTCGACCGGATAGGTCATGAGCGGTACCGGTGGAAAGTCAAGAATTCCCGGCCATTGACTCGCTTCCGGGGAAGGGGTGACGGCATCCCCATAGCCGACATCGATCTGAAGCGGGATCCTCATGGTGCCCAGCAAGGCGGTGATTTTGACGCGGTTGCCGCCGTCGGCATTTTCGGGTCGAATGGGGGTAACGGTACTGGGGAGCCAACCCAGGGCATCGGCTTGGGGCGGCGTGAGGCTGCAAATTTCATCCAGTACCAGGGCCAGCTGCTCGGGTGCCGGCGCCTCGCAGTCGAGGAAATCGGCATCCCGGGTGGGACGGTGGAGTTCATCGTTCCAGAGACGGAAGAGCTGCGCGCCTTTGAGTACGAAGCGGTCGGCATAGGTACTTTGGCTGAGGCGGGCAAGAAAGCGGCCGAGTACGAAGTGTTCCAGCACGGTATTGTAAGCAACCTTGGCTGTGCGGGCCTCGTTTCGTAAACGCTGCTGAATGGATGCGGCGATGTTTTTGGGGACAGACACCGTGCTACACCAGGGCTTCGAGGTAGGGTTGAATGACAGAGGACACGCGTTGAAAGGCGGCAAATTCCATGATGTCGGAGGGGGTACTGTGGTGTTGCTTGGATGCGACCAAATCTTTCAGCGCCTCCAGGCAGAGATCCAGCCCAACTCTGCGGCGGTATTTAAAGCAATCGACCACCGTCCGAGCCGGGGTGGTGATTTGTACGTCGATATCATTGAGACGGTGGATCTGAACGCCTGCGGTAAACGCTTCGTCAATACCGGTCTTGACCACTTCGATCGGCGGGTAGCTTATGCGCGGGGGAACCGCGTTGTTGCGGAGTTGAATCCAGACGGAATGCGCCTGATGGGTGCCGATCTGGTGGAAGTGAAGTGCGCTGACCAGTACAATCACCGCTTTAGGCACCCGGGCCGCGACTTCCGACAGGCTGAGGTGCTCATCCCATTCAGCGTCTGGGTGCCGATAAAGACCGCAGCCGAGTCTTTCCAGCTCTCCTCTGGCAACGGAGCGGCTTACCGCCGTGCTGCTGATACCGTGCTCCCGTATGTCGCTGTCCCTGAGGAGAGAGCGGCTGAGAGCCAGTTGGCGTAGACGTTGCTGTTCGGTTGAGTCGGACACTTGTTTTAATATTTAGTAGATTGAGTATATATTACTTAAATAAGGAACAGGGGCAAGGAAAATGCTATAGAAGAATGCTTAGGTGGATTGAAGTTGTTTCCTGAACGTTGAACGTTGAAATCTGAACGTTAAACTCTTTGGTGACGAGGGTGAGCTTTTGGATGGAGGTGTTCGATGTTGGAAGTTCGAAGTTGGAAGTTCGGCTTGGAACGTAGTTCCCTCGGTCCCCGAGGGAAAACAACGCTTTTTGATAGGATAGCCAGACTTCGCCAGAGGCTGTAGGCCTGCACGCCAAAGACGCTGTGCGTCCTTGTCAGGCGGTTCATCCCAAACGCAGCGTCCCCATGCGGCGCTCAACGCCTTCCCGATACGCGGCTTTCTGACTGTCTGACAAAGCACTGGACGCGATAGCGGTGGTCCAGTCCACCTGGGACAGTCGGAGCAGGCTTCGCTCGATACGCGCGGGGGTGAGTCCACAGAGATCCCGCCCCAGCATGTCGACCAGCAGGGCGCGATCAAAGCCGCGTTTTCGCTCCGCCAGTTCGAGCGCACTCTCCTCCTCGTCGTCCATCAGGATCGATGTGTTCAGAAAATCGTACGCGGGGGCCAATTCGATCAGGGGACCATTTTCAAGCAACGACCAGTTTTTCAGATGCATATCCCCGTTCCCGATGACCCAGTTGAACAGCAGACGGTCAAACAAGTTTGCCAACTGCAGCGTCGGATTACTGGTGAACTCACGGATCATCCCCACCAAGGTTTCAAGGTTTCCGAGATACTTCCAGGAGGAGGGCACTTCCAGCAATTGGCAGGCATCCTCCACCCGCAGCCTCGAGCGGTTGCCGGCGCCCTGACGGTCGAAACGTTCAATCCAGAACACGGGAAAGCCGTCACGGCTCCACACCAGTCCGCAAAGCGGAACATCGATGCCCGCTTCCCGCGCCAATGCCATGCTGAGCGCCTCGTTCGCCGCCGCCTCCGGATAAGCCTGTGGACTTGGTTTCAGAATATAACCCCCATTTTGAGACACCACCTTGAATACGCCTGCCTTGCGGGAAAACACGGCGGATACTTTTGGCTGTACGCCGGAAAGCGACATTTTAGGCGCTACTTTGGAATGAAAAGTGACCAGTTCGCCGCAATCCACCCGCAGGGCATCGGCTCCCGGCCGAATACGGGTGCGCGCAGTCCGCTTTTTCGCCAGGGTTACTGCCAATGGCTCAGGAACCTCCTCTTGGTCAGGAAGCGCCGCCAGAAATCCGGTCAGATCCCCGCCCACCGCGATCAGCTGACCCCACTTGTCCGACCGGTCCAGTTTGCCGGCGGTGAGCAACTGCTCCAGCAACACCCCTTCCGGCAACAGCCCGTCAAAGCCCGGAGGAAAGGTGTCCCAAGTTTTCGAGCCTTGTCGAACCGGCAGATTTAAAAAAACCGGAGGCCCCTCGTAGTCCGATCGGTAGGTAAAGCGGAAGCTGGAGTTCTGACACGCCAGTCTTCCCGCAAAATTGCCGCCCACATATACCCGCAGCTTATCCATCCAGCACCACCTCCACGCCCAGTGGACTTCGACAGCACAGGTCAAAGCCCAAAGCAGTCAATACCGCCACAAATTTCGACAGTGTCACATCGGCACGCCCCGATTCCATCTTGTAAATCACGGTCTCCCCTACGCCCGCCAATTCCGACAGCTCACGCTGACTCAGCGCCTGGGCCTTTCGTGCATCCACCACCAACTTACTTAGTTTAATTATATTCATTGCATTTACACGGATAACACACTGCCGCCTTTCAGGTAAAGCCTAAAAATCGATTGGTTTGGTTATAATCCGCGTATTTACATGGATGAAACCTGCATTAGAAAATCAGTGACCCGATCATCCAGAGAAATGCCCCGGTGACAAGGAGAAACCCGATGAGGTGGAATTCGCCTGTTCCATACCCCCGCCCCACCCCGCCGCCATTAGCTTCCCGCGTGCGGGAAACTAGCGGCGGCGGGGGTGGGTGGGGGGATTGGGGAGGGGGCCGGTATCGTGAAGTGAATTTCTCCGCACTCCGAGCGAGCTCAGAGTTTGGAAGTTGATCCTGAATACACATGTGAATCTACGAACCCTTGCTGTCAAAATACTATGTAAAATCGGACGTTCACGTTCGATTTTCGTTTTAACCGACTTTGGCTCCGGAGGGGAATTCATCGGCGTCCACCGTGACCAGGGTCAGTTGTTTGCCTTTCGAGGCCGCCAGTAGCATGCCGCGGCTTTCGATGCCGCGGATGGTGGCGGGTTTGAGATTGGACACGATGACAATGGTTTTGCCCACCACGTCTTCGGGGGAGTAGTGCTGAGCGATTCCGGCCACGATTTGACGGGATTCGCCGCCGACATCCAGTTGCAGTTTGAGCAGCTTGTCGGCTCCCTCCACTTTCTCGGCTTCGCGTACCACGGCCGTTTTGAGCTTGGCTTTGAAGAAGTCGTCGATGCCGATCTCGTCGAGGGTGACCACCTGCTCTGCCGCCGGGGCCTTTTCTTTTGGATCGGCTTTTGGAGCAGCTTCGGGAGCGGGTTTGGGTTTTTGGTGACGTGGAAATAGGCCTTCGGATTCGGGCAGGGAAGTACCCACTGCAAGCTGACCATATTTGCGCAGATCCTCGACCACGGGCAGGGCCTCGCCGGCACCGATTTGGTTGCGCAGAGCGGTCATTTTTGCGGGCATGACCGGGTAGAGCAGGGCGGAGCAGACCCGCAGGGCTTCCAGAGCGACGTAGAGGGTGTCGTAGAGAGGTTGCTTGTCGTCTTCCTTGGCCTGTTTCCAGGGAGCGCGGGCCCCGATGTATTTGTTGGCTTCGCGGATGGCGGTCATCACGGCGGCGACCCCGAGATCGGGTCGCATGCTTCGGACCTGGTGATCCATCTGTTCGACCGCCTGTTGAACGTGAGTCCACAGCGCGGCCTCTTCGGAACCGGAGGCCAGGGCGGTCGGTCCCTTCGGCACCTTGGCGTCGCAGTGGGTGTGCACCATTTTGAGTACCCGGCTGGTGAGGTTGCCGAGGTCGTTGGCGAGATCGCTGTTGTAGCGTTTGATGAATACCTCTTCGGTGAAGGAGGCATCCTGGCCGAGATTCATTTCGGCGATGAGGAAATAGCGGAGGGCATCCACGCCGAAGCGGTCGGCGTAGTCGAGGGGATTCACCACGTTGCCGGTGGATTTGCTCATTTTGTCTCGACCGCTCAGCCACCATCCGTGGGCGAAAATGGTTTTGGGCATGGCAACCCCCATGGCCTTGAGCATGGTGGGCCAGTAGACGGTGTGGGTAGTGAGAATATCCTTTCCGATCAGGTGAACCTGCACGGGCCAGCGGCGGGCGAACTGGGCGTCGTCACTTTTGTAACCGACGGCGGAGATGTAGTTGACCAGGGCATCGAACCATACGTAGGTGACGAACTCGGGATCGAAGGGGAGTTCGATTCCCCAGGACAGGCGGGCCTTGGGTCGGCTGATGCAGAGGTCGGACAGTTCCTTGCGCAGGAACCCCAGGGTTTCGTTGCGGCGGAAGTCGGGCTGGATGAACTCGGGGTTGTCCTCAATATACTGAATGAGCCACTCCTGGTAGTTGCTCATGCGGAAAAAGTAGTTGGTTTCCTGAATCACTTTGACGTGATCGGGCAGGTTGGCCAAGGAAGAGCCATCGGGCAGATCCTTTTCGGTGATAAAGGTTTCGCTGCGGACATCGTAGAGACCGTCGTACTCGGCCTGATAGATTTCCCCGCGATCGTAGAGGTCCTGGAGGATATCCTGCACCACTTTCGTATGCCGCGGATCGGTGGTGCGGATGAAATCGTCGTGGGTGATTTCCAGGCGTTCCCAGAGTTCCTGGAAGCGAAGAACCATTTCGTCCACGTGGGCCTGGGCGGGCACGCCGCGGGCGGCGGCGGCCTCCTGCACCTTCTGGCCGTGCTCATCGGAGCCGGTGAGAAACCAGGTGTCGTGACCCAGCAGACGGTGGGAGCGGGCCAGCGTATCGGCCAGCATGGTGGTGTAGGCATGCCCGATGTGGGGCTTGTCGTTCACATAATAAATGGGGGTGGTAACGTAGAAAGGGGTGTTGTCGCTCATAAAGTCTCCAAAAAGGCAGGACTCTCCTTTGTCAAAATCCGCCGGAGATGCAAACCATGACTGAAGTGTTTTTTCTTTTGCCTGCCTGGCAGATGGTCTTCACTTCGGATATTCAGAGAAGGATTGAACTTTTTTTGAAAGCTTTTTAGATCTCAAGCGATTACTGCATTGGGCGCTTTGCCTGTTTTGAATTCCATTTTAACCAAGGAGTCTATTTATGAACCTTTCCACACGAATCGCCGCCCTCGCCCTTTTGCCCTTTGTGGTATCAGCCGAAGAGATGAAAATAGATAAAGATCACTCGGAAGTCCAATTTTCGGTTTCCCACATGGTGATTTCCAAAACCAAAGGTGAATTTACCGAATTTGATGCTGCCGTGGTGGTGGAAAACGATGAATTGGTCAGCGTAAAGGCCGAAATTCCGGTTTCCAGCATTGATACCGGAAACAAAAAACGGGATGAACACCTTCGCAGTGCTGATTTTTTCAATGTGGACGAGTATCCGAACATGACCTTCGAATCCACCAGGATCGAAGACGGCAAACTGCATGGCAAGTTGACCATCATGGAAACCACCAAAGAAGTGGCTCTGGACCTCGAATTTCTTGGTCCCGTGAAAGATCCCTGGGGAAATACCCGTTACGGACTCAATCTCAGCGGTGAAATCGACCGCACCGAGTTTGGCCTTACCTGGAACGCGGCTATGGAAACCGGAGGCGTAGTCGTGGGCGAAACGGTCAGCATGACCATCAGTATTGAAGTGATGAAATAGTCCTTTTCCAAGGTATAGGTAATCTACGCGGGCCTGCAGCCCGCGTTTTTTATTGTCACGGGTTCCCCACTCTGCGTTGCCGTATCACTCTGCTGCCAAAAGAGTGAGTTTTTTTGTGTATTGCGCAGTGAATCCATTCCAGAAGAAGATTTCTACAATCGGGGTAGCGTGCAAACGGAGGATCACTTGATCCGCAAAAGATGCCGATTCCAGGATCACACCTTCCCCACAGCGATCAATCATCAACTCTCTTATAATCCTCGCCGACTGATTCGCATACCATCAGGGCCAACCCGTCCCGGGGTTGAAATAATCGGGGTTTGGGTGCCCCGAAGCGCCAAAGGGGCCATAACAACAATCCGACCGAGGTAATGCCGGACGCCAGACTATAGGGTGCCACCTGCCCGGCGTTCCACAGGGGATTGTAGTAGATGATCTGTGGAAAGGTTTCCCGGAAAGCGTGCAAGCGCATCATAAAAGCCGGATG
This sequence comes from Kiritimatiellia bacterium, assembly GCA_018401235.1. Classification (GTDB taxonomy): domain Bacteria; phylum Verrucomicrobiota; class Kiritimatiellia; order SS1-B-03-39; family UBA6053; genus UBA6053. The sequence goes on along the minus strand of JAGYLC010000025.1, from coordinate 7,312 downwards.
ATCGGATTGAAAAATCCGTCCCCCGGTAACCGACAGAAAACTGTGGGTGGATCGGTACTGGAAATAAAATCAGGCCTGCCAGCAGCACGATCCAGGTCCAGCGGGGCCGCCACAGCATTAGGGGGGTAAGAATGACGACTCCCAGACAACACGTCGCCAACCCGGATTTTAAAGAACGTTCGCCTTCCTGCGGAACCCAGTTCAGGTAAAAAAACCAGCGATGGAGGGTGTGGGTACTCAGTAGATAAAGACATAAAAAACCGATCAGGAGGACAGGGGCAAGGATGGGAGAAGCCGATTCCCGGGTCGGATCAGGCGGGGGCGCTTTCCGAATCCATATAGAGGGTGACACCAACGGCTATAACCGGCCAAAGCAGATGGGGTGCGACCATACGAATAGAAAGGCGTCCGTTCACGCCGATCAGTACGAAAAGAAAAAGTCCCCAGGCAATGGCGGGGACGACCGAATACAGCGCGCGGGTTAATTTCGAGGAATCACCCTTGGTTCACCACTTGCAGGGGAAGAGCGAACGCAAAAAATCAAAGCATGGACTCATAACAACATTCTCACGGATTCAGGTTATACCCTGTACCTACGAGAATGTGCAAATTCAACGCAAAGGTTATAATGATTCAGGTTTGCCGAGATGCTTGTGCCTGGTTTGAAAGCCACCCCAATTCCCAGTTCCTCAATTTCAAAAATTGGAACACGAAGACAACGGGTTACTCGTACAGCTCTGAACGGGTCTGGGCCTTTTGGAAATGATACCGCGCTTTTTCGGGATCTTTCGGAAGGCCCCTCCCTTCCGCATAGGCCTTGGCGAAAATGAGATGGCTCTGCGGATGGTTTTCATTTGCCAGGGTATGAATGAGGGATCGATTCCGAGTTCAGGGGGATGGGTTATCGGGTTCTCCGTAGAGAATATTCAGAGTCAGCGGATCCTGTTGTCCGGCGTAAAAGGTGTCCAGTACCTGTTGGAACAGGGGGGGATACTCCGCCACCTCTGCAAATAGGGTCATGCAAGAACGCAGCTTGGTATCGTCGGGACTTTCCAGGATTTTTGAGATGGACCGATTCGGATGCCGGAGCAGGGCGCGGCAGCATTCCAGCAAACGATTCCCAAGCACCGGATGATTGAGATACGCCCGGGCCTCCTCCCGGTTTCGAATGGCGTAGTGACGTGCCATGTGGCTTTCACCCAGTCCCGCAATTTGCGGAAACACGAACCACATCCAGTGCGACTCTTTACGCCCCCTCTTGAGTTCAAGCAGGGCGTACTCAATCACACCTTCCTGGGCATCCAGAAAACGCTTCAAGTCGAAGGGGTCTTCTATGGATTCCATGCATCGATTTCCTGCAGGGTAATTATGGGGACAGGTAAAAAAATCAATTGCTTCGTAGACTGAAGTGGGATACCCCCGATCATCTATCACTCTATCAATTCTTCGAATCTAAATCGATGTGGAAAATGGACGAAATCCCGGGTTACCTTCAACAAAAGAAACCGCAGGCAAATTATCTTTTTTCGATATTTAAAAACAAACGGTTTTCCGGTAGTCCTACCCCATGACAACGGTGGAACTTATGGATCTCATCGCCTCGGGCGAAGACAGCGGTACCCTGTTCATGGTCGATGTCCGCGACGCGGAATCCTTGGCTACCGAAATGGCGGCATTCGCAAATATCCTCGGAGGCCAAATTCTGCTGGGGGTGAATGAGCGGGGGAACGCGACAGGGCTGGACCCGGAGCATATCCAGGGCATCAACCAGCAAATCGAAACCGCCGCATCCCGGATCAGACGTCCCCTGACCGTGCACACCGAGAATCTGCTGTTGGAGAATGACCGGGTGGTCATCGTGCTCACGATTCCTGAAGGTGTGGATAAACCGTATTTCGACACCACCGGAGTAATCTGGCTGAAAAACGGGGCGGACAAACGCCAAGTCAACTCCACTGAAGAATTTCGACTGCTATCCCAATCTTTCGACTCCTTTTTGGCCGATGATCCGACCATCCCCTGCGAAAATGACCCTGTAGAGAGTCAAAGTGAACCTGTAGAATCCGAAGATGAACCTGTTGACGGTCAAAATGAACCTGTAGAAGCGGAAAATGACCCTGTAGAGTATGATGTGAGCCCTCTACAGTCTCAATTGGTGAACCTGATCCGATCAAATCCGGATATCACCTATAACGAGATGAGCGAGGCGGTCGGCAAAAGCCGCTCCACAGTGGGACGGAATATGGGCCGATTACGCGATCAAGGCCTCGTGCGACGCATCGGCTCGGACCGCCATGGACACTGGGAAATTTTGGAGTGACCGCGCCCCCGCCGTCTTTCTAATGTTGTGAGCCCAGTTTCGGATACAAACGTCGATTGTTTATTCGTAGTTCCCTCGGTCCCCGAGGGAAAACTGCGGACGACGTGGGCAGAAGTCCCGGGCTCTGAAATTCTCCCCCGGAGGACCGGGGGAGCTACGTTTCCGAGCGTCAGCAGGGGGCTCAGATCACATGGCGTGTTCTTGCAGATCCACTGGAATGCCGAAACTAGATCAAATGTTAAAATGCACGGGCTGACCCCGATCCGGGCTGACCCCGATCCTTGATGGGTGACCTCCTGCCTTTGATGGGTGACCCTGTTAACTTTTTCATGTTAAAAATCCCATGCGAGAACCCCTTATCTTAGTGCCATTCCGGGCTGACCCCGACCTCAAATGTTAAAATGCACGGGCTGACCCCGACCTGGGCTGACCCCGACCTCGTCTGTTGGAGGATGGGGTATTGGACCGAGGATGGGAATTGTTCCGGGGGCCGGATATCGCATCGCTGGAGGGAGGCTACGATCCGGAGAACCCCCGCTCTGCCCAGTCGTTTACGGACAACTTCAATTTCTGGTCCGTGGTGACAGATCTGTCTCTCGACGATGTGGGTACCCCTTTTCTCATCTCCCGGAATCTGGACGAAAAGGCATTGATCCCTGCAGGAGAGTCTGATGAACGGCCCCGAATATCAGATAAAGTGGTTGATAGAGACTATGTGATCGTAGTGAGAATCGGCGGTTCGTCCGAAATCATTGCCAAAAAAGACCTGTCCTGGAAAAAGTTGAATCCATCCGGGGCGACCAACCGTATCCTTCATCCGGGTGATCCATAACCCCTAATCTTTTTCTTCGTCGTACCTCTTTCGAATAAAGACAACTCAACCACCCAACCTCCCAACAACTCAACCAATTCCCCAATTTCTAATTCCCTAAACATTAATCACGAATACAGGCGGGTCGAAACCAGAGGTATCGTCCTTTTTTAGGGAATACTTCAAGCGACAGGGTACTCCAGCCGTCCGGGGTGGACGTGACGCGAAAGATTTCACCTGTGGAAAGATCCACGGCTTCTTTACTTGGTTGGTCCAAATGAATGGAAAGATACAGTTTAATGGGTTTCGAGGCATGGCTGAAAGCCAGAAATGCCTCACCGGCCGGATTTCGGATCCATTCTTTGTAGAGAAAGATCTGGCCAGTGCGAATCCGGGTGGAGGTGATCCCGAGAGCGGAGGCAAGTCGGCAGAGGCTGTGTTTCCGGATGCAACGTGTGGACTCGGGAGATAGCGGGCCATCCAATGAATCCGGTTCGGTATCCCAGCCTGCCAGCCAAATGGCTCCACGGCCCAAGGGACGTTTGATTAGAATCGGTTGACCTTCTTCATTGCGAAGTACCACCTCTCCCTCTGCCTGCACCGTCCGCAGGTTACCGGATGCCGATCCACCACCTATTTCTTCCGTGAAGTGAACGAGCTGTTGGATCCTCGGACCATAGCCGACATCCCGTAGGTTCAGGATTTGTCGAAGGGGAGGGGGCACCGGTTGGTCCGGGCGAACCCGGGCGGTTTCAGGGTAGAGGATGACATTCAACCCTTTTTCAATCGATGAGCGCAAATTCTCATACCATTCCCGGTCCGGAGGAAGTAAACGGCTCCCTCCTCCGTCGGTTTGGGTGTTCCCGTGTCGCTCGTTGGGGGGCAGTGCCAATAGATCGTAGCAGGAAAAATCGTATCGATGGCGGGAACTGAGCATATCCACCGCCTGGTCCATGCGTGCCGCGACATGGGCCAGGGATTGAAACGCGTTCCATTCGCAGCGGTCGATCACCGCGATACGCGCGGGGGCGCGTTCGGCTCCCTGAAGCCAACGACGGATGTACCCGGCGCGGGAGATATCGTCTCCGTACACTCCGATGTCGGGACCGGCGATGGAGAAATAATCCGAACCCAGGCGGATGGACTGGAACAGGGCGTCGTCCAGATCCTCGAAACGGGAGCCTACTTGCCAAGGCTCGCCTCCCCAGTTCGGACCGGCATTGTGCAACCGGGTGAGTTCGGGTGGATAAGCCGATTCCTCCTGCCAATGTTTGGCTTTCGATTCCAAGTGAAAACTGTTCAGATCGGCAATGGAGCCGGAACCATGGCCCGGAAGATCCCGAGGCAGTTTGTCGGGGGCGTTGCTCGCCACGATGCGGCGGATTTCTTCCAGTCCAACCCGAATGGACCAGGCCCGGAAGTCCAGATATACCCGCCAGGCTCCGGGATGTTTTGATTCCAGGGGAACGGGAATTGCCGATTCGTCCACCATGTGTTCCCGGTAAAGTGCGCTTATCTCCTTCAGGCTCAGTTTACGCTCCTTAACCAGATACTGTGCGAAGGCCTTTCGCTCGTGTACCGAGTAGTCGAAAAGAGTGGGGGAATTGACGTAGTAGAAGTATCCATACGAAAAATCGGAGTTCCCGAAGTCGATGATAAACCGATCCAGGCAGTCGCAGTCGGCATAGCGTTTGCTCAACGCGTCGATCATGCCAAAGTAATGCTTACGATAATAAGGACTCCAAAGACTTGGAAAAAAACCTGTACGTCCATCATGGGTCAGAGCCGGCTCTTTCAGTACCCACTCCGGAACTCCCGCGTCCCCGATGGTCGCCCCCCGGGTGATCGGAAACATCCAGAACATCAGATGAAGACCCAATTGGTCCGCGATCCGCACATACGCGTCCGGAATCCGCCAATCATAGGTTCCCGGACGAGGTTCCACATCTTCCCATGGAAGGTTCACCCGCACGTATTGACAGCCCCGTTTTTTCATCTCGGCACAGAATGTAATAAATTCCTGTGGAACCTCCGGACTCTGAAACGCCCAATAGGTGGAAAAGCCGAATCCGAGCGTTTGTGCGCTTTCCACCCCTGCGGGCAGAATCCGTTCATTCACCCGCTGCAGACGGGAGTTCCCCTGCCACAATTCCCATTGTGTTACTCCCGGCTTCAAGGTTGCTTCGGCCAAGGAGATTTCCCTCAACTCGCCGGGAGAAAGCGTTTGAACTTCGATTTGCCGCACCTCTTGCTCTATACGCAGATCAAAAGGACCCGCGGTTAGATTCGATAAAGACAAATTCCGCAACCACAACTTACGCTCCCCCGGAGCATCTTCTTTGTGCAAGGGCGGGATGTTCAGTGATGCTGCCCAGTCCAGGGGTCGCATGGCCGCCACCAGGCGCCGAAGCAGCACATCCATTCCCGGCCACTCCCGGGTGAGCAGCCCCGGATCGTGGGTCCACTCCATTGGATATCCTCCCGCCGCCCGCTCCCGCGGTTCTCCACCCATACAGGCGATCTGCGCGAATCGGGCTCCAAGAAAACGGGTTCCTTTTCGCTCAATCCACACTCCAGGTGTGCTTTCCCATTGCAGTTGCGGATCGTTTGAGACAAACAAGGGAACTGTTACGTCCGGTGGAAACGCCGTGGTCCGCCCACAGCCTATTTGCTTTCCAGCAAACCGATCCAAATCCGGCAATTCGCCCAGAAGTTCACGGCCACGATCACTGAGGCCGTCCACCTGCCCCGGTCCGCAATATGCGGTCAAATGAAACCGATACCCGTGAAAATTCCGGGTGGGCGCCCAGCGAGCGCGGTGCGGCAACTGGCCCAGCACCAGCATACCCCCTCCCTGTTCGTGAAACCGAACCATGGCCTCCAATGCCTTTTCGGGTATCTCCCCGTTGAGGTATGGCAGAATCAGGAGGTCCACCTCCTCCCTGCGCAACCGCCCCAGCGCCGCTATTTCCATCGAAGCCAATTCATGTCTTTCGCCCTCCAAGGCCCGGTACACATCCTCCGCCCCGTATTCCGGCATTGCCTTTATCAATGGATCGTCCAGCACCCGAATATGCATGGTCATGGATCCAGTTTATACCCATCCGAACGGATTTCAGGCGGCACATTCGGTGTGCTGCCGGCAGGGATTACCCCGCCGCGGTGCACCCAGCGGTGGGCGGCAACATGACTATCCACAAACAACACGTGAAACCAGGGCGCATGTCCGGGAATTCCGTCGTAGTCATGGGCCGTGGTATTGGGGCTGCTGTCGATCCAGCCGTTGTCCCAGACAATCCCGTACTGTGAAGGCTGCCAATGAAAAATCGACCATACCCCTGCGGTCTTATCCCCGATCAGGCTGTCCGGACCCCAGCCTCCCAGCCGGGCGGGAGAGGGGCTGGGTGCGCTCACATTGCCCTGAAATGCGTGACGGTAGGCATAGGACCCGTACCCCGCCCGATTGCCATAAGACCGGTTTTTCTGATAATAGAGGGGGCAGGTATATTTTGGATCCACCCAACTGGTTGGGTTACCCGCATTGTCCATGAGTGTGGAAAATGGCAAATACTCCTGGAGGTGCTCCACCATTCCTTCAGGACCACCGCGGAAGTCTGAATGGGCGCATATCGGATATTTCCCATGATGGTCGACAAGGTACCCTGTCAGTGAAATTCCGACCTGCCGAAGATTGCTTATGCAGTTTATTTTTTTGGCCTTGGTGAGAGCCCCGGAAACCGCCGGCATAATCAGTGCCGACAACAATCCGATTATTGCAATCACCACCAGCATCTCGATCAGGGTGAATCCGCGTTTTGGAGAATTCAATTTCATCGCATTTCCTATTTGTTTAGAGGCAAAAATTTCAAATGGGGATACCATACATCCACCACCCGGTGAAATCCAATCACCGCCACCCCGGTTTCCTGAAACTGGAACCACGACCCCGGTTTCAGGGGCAGCCCCAGTAAAAACATCATCAGCAGGTTCAGGGAGCCGCCGTGCGCCACCAGGGCCACCCGCTCGTCCTTGTCCGGATCCGCGAACACCAGTCCGCCGTGGCGCGCCTCCGCTCCATGACGCGCCAGCAGCGCCTGCATTCCCGGGATGATCCGGTCCGCCATCTGCATCAGGCTCTCCCCCGCCTCTGTCTTCCAGGTCTGCTCCGGCGGCAGCGCCGC
>JAGYLC010000246.1 GCA_018401235.1 Kiritimatiellia bacterium | reverse complement strand
CACGCCCGGCGCAGGTTTTCCGACAAGGTTCCGTGGCTCTACCAAAAAAAGAGCCCCCGAAGCTTGCTGCGGGGTGAAGGGTCTTGCCGAGTAGGACCACCCGTTGCCCCGCGCGCGGCGGAAGTTTTCAGAACAAGGACCTCGATTTTCCCCCTTTTTTAGTGACTTTCCTCTATCAACCCTCCATCTTAAACTAAATTAATAACTTAAAATAAACTAATAATTATCTTTACAGATAAATACATTTACACTTTTCTAACACATGTTGACTTGATGATCTTCGTCCTGTCGTCCATAGTTAACCCGTATCGGGCACCGTTGTCCGGCTTCAAGGATTGAACCCTAACTCCAAAATCCTCAAAACATCATGAAAACTACACTACATACACTCAGCGCAGTTGCCGCCTTGTTGGCCGCAACCGCGACCGCCCAGTCCACTTGGAATGGCGGCACCGGCGACTACAACACCGCGGGAAACTGGACTCCTTCCGGAGTGCCGGGTTTTTCCAACGAAGTGATCATCAATTCGGGAACCGCTGTGCTCTCCTCAGGGGGCGATTCGCTTTTTGAACGCGGTGCCAATACCACGATTAACGGCGGAAATCTGGACATCACCGATTACCGATTCCTTAACGGCAGAGGCGGTCCCGCCACCTTTAACGTGCTAGATGGATCCGTTACCCAATCCGGGACATATTTCATCGTGGCACAGAATAACGCGGGAACGTTTAATCAAAGCGGAGGAACCGTGACCCTTGATTTGAGGCGCGGGTTTTTTCTGACAGACGGAGCCGCGGGTTCCAACACCGGAACCTACAACCTGACCGGGGGAACCCTGGATGTCAGTCTCAATGGGATTGAAGCGAACAGCGACGCACACAATGTGTGGCTGGGTCGTTCCCCCGCAGGCTCGGACCTTCTGCATGTTGATGGAGGTACCTTCAATCTGCGCAATTCGGGTACGCTCGGCACCACCGACAAGCGGTTTTATATTACCAGGGACTCGACGGTTCAAATTGACAGCGGGACTGTTGATATCGACGGTATGACCTT
>JAGYLC010000245.1 GCA_018401235.1 Kiritimatiellia bacterium | reverse complement strand
AAGGGGATCCATGCCGATGTGATAGAGTTCCGGCGGGGGCGGGGGGGGCACGTTGCGGGCGGGCTCGGAATCGCGGAGCAGACCGTCGCGGATCAGGCGCTCGGGCTCGTACATGGAGATCTGCAGCCAGGGATCCACACAAGGGCATTGCATCGCCTCCAGAATCGAGGGGCGCACCAGTTTCCAGTCCCCATCCCGCACGGCGGCGTTACAGGTGACCAGCGGGGTATAGCGATTCCATTGCCAAAAGCGTTTGGAGCAAAGAGCGCCAGGATCCCCGCGGAGGGCGGGAAGGACACTCACCCCGTCCAGATGAAGACCCGCGGGAACCGGCACCCCCGCCAACCCGAGAATGGTCGGGAACCAGTCGCTGAAGTGGACCATATCCGGCAGTGAGCGGACACCCTCAAGTCCGTCAGGCCAGCGCAGAATCATGGGTACACGGATGCCTCCTTCATGGACGGAACCCTTCGCCCCGTGGAGGTGACAGTTGAATCGATCCAGATTTTCATCTTCCGGACCCGACAGTTGAGGGCCGTTGTCGCTTGTGAACATGACCAGCGTGTTGTCCGAAATCCCGCAGGCCTCCAGCGTTTCGAGGACACGCTCAATCCCGCTGTCCATACGGTGAAGCATGCCATAAAGGGTGCTGACGGCGCGGTTGAATCGCCCGCTGTCCAAAAATGGTTTTATCTCTTCTTCGGGTGCCTGCAGGGGGGTGTGCGGGGCGTTGTAGTTCAGGTGCAGGAAAAAAGGTTCGTTGGCATGGCGTTGGATGTAGGAGCAGGCCTCCTCCGTCCACACATCGGTGAGATAGCGTCCGTCCGAACGAACCACCTGTTCACCGTACTCGATACGCCAGTCGTAGTAGTCGTGCATACCGCCACGGAAACAGACGGTCTCCTCGAACCCTCTGTTCATGGGGTGGTAGCGCATGTCGAAGGCACCCAGGTGCCACTTCCCAATCAGGCCGGTCCGGTACCCTTCCGCCCTCAGCACATCCGCAAGCGTCGTCTCGCGCAGTGCCAGACGCTCCAACCCCCGCCACTCCAGGGTGTCGATAGAAC
>JAGYLC010000244.1 GCA_018401235.1 Kiritimatiellia bacterium | reverse complement strand
TCAACATCCCACAACCAACAACCAACAACCCACAACCCACAACCCACAACCCACAATGATTCGCCACGCACACATTATTGAAGTCCGCGCAGAGCGCCTTGAAGAATACAAGCGTCTGCATGCCGCCGTCTGGCCTGAAATTCTGGATCGCATTCAGAAATCCAATATACGCAATTACTCGATCTATCTGCGTAAATTACCCGATGGAGCCCATTATCTCTTCAGTTACTTTGAGTATATCGGCTCCGATTTTGATGCCGACATGGCCGCGATGGCCGCGGATCCGCGCACCCGGGACTGGTGGGCGCTTTGCAAACCCTGTCAGCAGCCCCTTCCCGATGTCGAAACCGCCAACGGAGGCTGGTGGGCGGACATGGAAGAGGTTTTTCATATGGACTGACATACACCTGACCGAATAACCGGACGCACCCCAGGCTCGCTGCCGTCCGGACGATGAGCGTAGTTCCCTCCGTCTCGGAGGGAAAACATCAGGGGTTTCAGGCTTCGGAATTATCCCTTCGGGACGAAGGGATCTACGATTTGGGAGCCGCGCGGACGATGAGCGTAGTTCCCTCCGTCCCGGAGGGAAAACATCTGGGATTCCGAGCTTCGTGGTACTTTCTGGAGGAGTGGGAGTTCTAAGTTCGATGTTTAACGTTGGAAGTTGGACGTTCGATTTTCTTCATTTTTGATCTTCGAATTCCAGTTCCAGGGACCCTCCCAGTGCGACAGGCAGGAATGCCTATCTCACAGTCAACCTCTGATCTCCATTCCAGATATCCTCCCAGAGTTCGATTTCCCTAGTTCCATGTGGCTCCGGAATTATCCCTTCGGGACGAAGGGATCTACGATTTGAGCCGTTCGAGGATGGAAGTGAAAACCCTAATCCTAATCCAAATCCTAATCCAAATCCTAATCGTTCGCGATTTGGAACCAGTCGATTACGATTACGAGTACGATCAATTAGATGACTCAATCATTCTCTGCGGGGTTCCGGTTCAATTCCGTTCGAACGTATCTGCGGGTTCGATCTGCCATGCCCCGAGGTTGCGGTTTTCCCAGTCGAAGGCCACGCCGACCAGGATGACCTGGCGGGGATCGT
>JAGYLC010000243.1 GCA_018401235.1 Kiritimatiellia bacterium | reverse complement strand
TATCCCGCCCCCCACTACACCATGGGCGGTCTCTGGGTGGACTACAATCTGATGACCACCATCGATGGGCTCTTCGCTCTCGGCGAAGCCAACTTCTCCGACCACGGCGCCAACCGTCTCGGTGCTTCCGCCCTCATGCAGGGCCTGGCCGATGGCTATTTCGTGATTCCCTACACCCTCGGCAACTACCTCGCCACCCAGCAGCCGGCCCCCGTGGAAACGTCAGCCCCGGAATTCGCCAAGGTGAAGGAGGAAGTCAAATCCGGGATCGACTCCCTCATGAACATCAAAGGTAAAACCACCGCCGATGAAATTCACCGTCAACTCGGGGACATCATGATCGATAAGGTGGGCATGTCCCGCTCCGAGGAAGGACTCAAAATAGCCCTGAAGAAAATTCCGGAAATCCGCGAACAGTTCTTCAAGGATCTTTGCATTCCCGGCGATACCGACGACTATAACAAAGAACTCGAAAAGGCCGGACGCGTAGCCGACTTCCTCGATCTTGGCGAACTCATGGCCCGCGACGCTCTGGAACGCAAAGAATCCTGCGGCGGACACTTCCGGGTGGAATCCCAGGACGCAGAGGGCGAAGCGAAACGCGACGACGAAAACTTCTGCCACGCCGCCGTCTGGAAATACCAGGGAGAGGAAAAAACGCCCGCGCGCCTGACCGAACCCCTGGAATACGAATACGTCCTGCCCAGCAACCGCAGTTACAAATAAACGACCCCTAAACGATCTCTACGAGGAAACACCCTATGAAAGTACATCTCAAAATTTGGCGGCAGGCCGGCCCCGACGCCCCCGGCAGACTGGTCGACTACACCGTGGACCACATCGACCCTTCCCAGTCCTTCCTGGAAATGCTCGACACCCTCAACGAACAACTGGTCAAATCCGGCGAAGTGCCCGTGGCCTTCGAAAGCGATTGCCGCGAGGGCATCTGCGGAAACTGCGGACTGGTCATTAATGGCGTGGCCCACGGCGCCAAGGGCGGCTGCACCACCTGCGAAATCCGCATGCGGCAATACAACGATGGCGACACCATCACCGTCGAACCCTTCCGCGCCAAAGCCTTTCCGCTCATCAAAGATCTGGTGGTCAACCGCAGCGCTTTCGACCGTATCATCAGCAAAGGCGGCTTCATCGCCGTCAATGCCGGCAGTGCCCAGGACGCCAAC
>JAGYLC010000242.1 GCA_018401235.1 Kiritimatiellia bacterium | reverse complement strand
GCTGCACCCGATGTACCCCGCTCTCATATTTCATGTATTTGTAGACTTCGGTTCCCTCGATGGAGGCAATGACTTCCTTGTATCCCCCCATCTCCGAATCGCTGGCATCCAGGATTTTACAGGTCCAGCCTTTGGTTTCCGCATAGCGCTGATACATCCGGAACAGATCTCCGGCAAAAATAGCGGCTTCATCCCCTCCGGTTCCGGCACGAATTTCCAAAATACTGCTGCGGTCGTCGGTGGGATCCGGATCCAACAGGGCCACTTTCACCGTTTTTTCGGCATCCGGCAGTCGGGATTCCAGCTCCTCCAATTCCATTTCGGCCATTTCCCGCATCTCATCCCCCAGCGAGTCATCCTCCAGCATCTCCCGGGTTTCCGAGAGCTGTTGAAGCAAATCCACGTAGGTCTTCCCAATATCACGCAGGGTTTTGGTCTGCTTGTGCTCGGTGAGGATGCCCCGCATTTTGGACTGATCGTTCGCAATCTCGGGGGTCCCCATTTGGGTTTCCAGCTCGTGCAGGCGGGCGTTGAGCTTTTCGAGATAGGCGGCGTCAATCATGGATCACAGTGTGGCGGGTCACCGATACAAAACGAGCCGTCCGACGCCTGATGAGGCGGAGACGGCTCCGATCGTGATCACCCGATTTAGCGGCGACGCGCGTATTTCTTGTTGAAACGCTCCACGCGGCCTTCCGTGTCGATCAGTTTGGAATCACCCGTAAAGAAGGGGTGACAGGAACCGCAGGTGTTCACATGCATTTCCTTGCGGGTGGAGCGAGTTTCGTGAACCGCGCCACAGGCACAGATAATTTTGGCATCGATATATTCGGGATGAATGTCCGTTTTCATGAAATTCCTCAGAAATTGATTGAAAGAGCAGTGGCTTATAGGTGGAGTACCTCCAAATGGCAAGCGAAAAGTCGTGCGGATTTGCTCAAAAGGAATATTCGTATTTTTTCCTGTTTTATGTAATCTACCACTGACCATTGACTATTAACCCTTCCAGTTCCAAACAGCCCTCCAGACCGACAGGCAAGAATGCCTATCTCACACCTCTGACCTCCAACCTCTGACCTCTCCCCATGTACTACGTCTACCGCATTCGCAGTCAGCATCATCCCGACAGGAGTTTCCTCGGGACCACCCGGAATGTGAAAAAACGGCTGGCCATGCACAATACGGGTCAAGTGAGCGCCACCCGGGACTACAGCCCCTGGAAACTCAGCTTTTATG
>JAGYLC010000241.1 GCA_018401235.1 Kiritimatiellia bacterium | reverse complement strand
TTTTGAAGCGGGAGGGCGGGTAGGGGGATCAAAAGAGAAAAGCTCCAAGAAAGCCAAGAAACTCAAAACGGGCGGTCTCAGCCAAAAAGGATTTCCCAACGACGGGGTGATTCGCATCTGCCGGGAGAAAAGTGGACGCGGTGGGAAAACCGTAACCGTCCTGTATGGGGTATCCGGTTCCGCCTCCGACCGGTCCAAGATGCTGAAGGATTTAAAGCAACTCTGTGGCTGCGGGGGCGTTCAGAAGGATTCTTTTCTTGAAATCCAGGGAGATCAGCGCGATAAGATACTTTCCTATCTGGAATCCAAAAATCTTCCCGCTAAAAATGCGGGGGGGTAAGAGCGGAAGTCAGAGTTCAGAAGTCGGAAGTCAGAAACCCAATTCCCTAATTCCCCAATTTTCTAATTCCCTAATACCCAACCACTCACCCACCCAACCACTCAACTCCCTCCCCATGCCCCGAAAATTTGACGTCGAAAAAAATAAAGAGCCTCTCTACTGGTCCATCGGATTGCTGATCCTGGCAATCTGGTGTTTCCGTGACGGCTGGTTCCCACCCGAAAGTAAAATCGAAAAATATCCGGATTTTCCCGAAAGCGCTTGGTCGCTGGGACTTCAATACGAATTCTACCGATTCAATCGGGCCACCGCTCTCATCACCGGTTTTGCCAGTGCCGCCATGGCCGTGGTGTATCGGGTGATCAACCGTCCCTGATGACGCAAACGATTCTCACCCCCATCTGGTTTGATATCGACGGCACCCTCCTGCATACCCGGGCGGGACATGGGGCGTTTCAGAAGGCCCTCCTGGAGGTGTACGGCTGGGAGGAAACCATGGAAACGGTTCGGTTTGCCGGAAACACGGATTTGCAGGTTCTTCTGGACCTGTCCCGATTCCATGGGGGGCACCCGGACGCGTCCCTGCCGCATCGCGGCCGTTTTTTCGAGCGAATGGCCTATTATCTGGATCGGGGACTGGAAATCGACAAGCCGCATCTGATTCCCGGAGTAGTGGAGTTGCTGGGCGAATTGTGTCGGATGCCCCGGGTTCTGTTGGGATTGCTCACAGGCAATGCCCGCGAATGCGCGTTTATCAAACTCCGCCACGCGCAACTGCAGCATCACTTTCAGGACGGCGGATTCGGCGATGAGCACCACGACCGCAATCAGTTGGCCACCCGGGCGAGGGAAAAAGCGAACCGGGCGCTTCCTCCCGGAACCACCCTGGCCGCGGGCTGGGTGATTGGGGACACGCCGCGCGAT
>JAGYLC010000240.1 GCA_018401235.1 Kiritimatiellia bacterium | reverse complement strand
CTGCATGTTGGTGGCCGCGATGAATCCCTGTCCCTGCGGATACTATGGCGATCCCAAACGCGATTGCCATTGCACCCCCCAGCAGATTCAGCGCTACCGCAACCGGGTCAGCGGCCCCCTGCTGGACCGAATCGACATTCAGATCGACGTACCGGCGGTGCGCTACGACGACTTGACTTCCTTGGAGAAAGGGGAGCCCTCCGCCGCCATCCGTGCGCGGGTGATTCGCGCCCGCAAAATTCAAGAGGCCCGCTTCGCCGACAACGAGCGCATCCACTGCAACGCCAACATGGGCACCCGCGAACTCAACGAAGTCTGCCGCCTCGACGAACAAGGGCACCAGATGCTGCGCATGGCCATGGACGAACTCAGCCTCAGCGCCCGCGCCTACGACCGCATCCTCAAAGTCTCCCGCACCCTCGCTGACCTCGAAGAGGAAGACACCATCCAACCCCACCACCTCGCCGAAGCGATCCAATACCGCAGCCTCGACCGGCAGGGATGGACGTGATGCGACGCGCCGGAGGCGCGGAGATGGAAGATAGGAGATAGGAGATAGGAGATAGTTTTTTTGGAATTGTGGTGTGTTGTGCACCAGGCCTCAGTTTGAAAGAAGCTGCGGATGATCTTCACCCGTGAGGTGACTCACGGGACTCTCAAGGGGGATGCGTTTTGATTCTAGCCCTAGATCCCGTTCACCCGTGCGACAAGCGCACGGGGGTCTAAAAAGGATCCCTGCGACCTTGTGTCGGGGGGTTCCTTCTTCCATCCGTGGTCCGGCAGGGCTATCTGCGGGTCATTCCCGGGCAGCGTTATGTTGACCGGTAGTTTTATTGAGCTGTAAGGAATCCGTAGCTGCAGTGATTTATGGATGAGTTGCCTATAATTCTAAAACAAATGAGTAGACCATGACAAAAATATTAACAGATAAATGGAAAGACCAGTTTGCGAAGCATCAGATCGATCTGGTCAAAAGCCTGGTAGAGACCATGCCCGAGGCGGTAATGATCACCGATGCGGGCGAGGAGAGCTTTGATCCTTCCATTCTCTTCGTAAACCTCGCGTTCACTGCACTCACCGGCTACGCTCCGGAGGACATACTCGGCAAAACCCCAAAAATTCTGCAGGGGCCGGACACCGAGCGCGATGTGCTCGAACGGCTAAAAACGAATCTTTCCGACGGACATAAGTTCCAGGGTCGGACATGGAACTACCGCAAAAACGGTGACCGCTTTATGATGGAATGGGAAATTGTCACCTTTCACAACGCCCGCG
>JAGYLC010000024.1 GCA_018401235.1 Kiritimatiellia bacterium | reverse complement strand
CGATCATCGCCAAAGCCTGCGAAGCGCCTCTGCGTCAGTTGGTCTCCAATGCCGGTGGCGAAGGTGCCATCGTGGTCGAGAAAGTGAAAGCGTCCTCCGGAAACGAAGGCTACGACGTTTCGACCGGCGAGTACACCGACATGGTGAAAGCCGGTATTATCGATCCGGCCAAGGTGACCCGTTTCGCTCTGCAGAACGCGGCCTCCATCGCATCCCTGTTGCTCACCACCGAGTGCATGATTGCCGATCTTCCTGAAAAGGAAGCCGGTGGCGGCGCACCCGACATGGGCGGCATGGGAGGAATGGGTGGCATGGGCGGCATGATGTAATCATCCGGTCCATTCGACCCTACACGAAAAGCCACGCGGTTCGCCGCGTGGCTTTTTTGTGATGGAATAGAAATAAAAATATTGATTACATAGAGGGGGTTTGGCATTTGAGTACAACAGGGCGGGAATCGGCTCGGTCTTCCTTTTTGACCCGGGTGGTAGTGCGCACCCTGGAGGCTGGAGGCGAGTGTTGGACGAGCATGGCGTATGTAGAGGAATTAACATTTGCTTTAGGTCGCTTTTTGACGGGAAATGCCCGATATCGAAAATCGGAATTCTTGGGGATCATTCAGGACTGCGGTCCGCGGGCACTCGGGATCGTGGGGACGATCAGTCTGCTGGTGGGTGCGATTCTGGCCTTTGTGGGGGCGGTGCAGTTGCAGATGTTCGGCGCGGAAATTTATGTTGCCAACCTAGTGGGACTGGGCATGGTAATGGAAATGGGGGCGCTGATGACCGGAATCATTCTGGCGGGCCGGACGGGGGCTTCGGTTTGCGGGCGCGACTGGAATTGTTGAGCATCGTGACCGGAAAACTACGGGTGAATGTGGGTTTTCATCCCGAAACCGAGGCTGTATTTCGTGCGGGCGATCACGAGTTGGATGAAATCCCCACGTTGCCTACCACGCTGGAAAATTTGACCAAGCAGTTCAGCGAACTGCCTTTGGATGAAATTGTGGCCGATTTGCGTGCGAGCATGAACCAGATTGCCATGTTTTTGGAGACAGGGACTCTGGAACAGACGGTGGAAGAGCTTAATCAGACCTTGGCTACTTTTTCGTCTTTGATGCAGGCGCAGGAAATGGATCGAACTCTCGGTGAAATACGCGATTCGGCTCGATCCCTTCGTGTGTTTCTGGATTATATCAGTCGCCACCCCGAAGCCCTCCTGCGGGGGAAAGGAACCCGTCCATGACCCAAAAATCTTTAGTTGATTGCGCGTGGGGATCAGGCGGGATCAAATATGGAGCTGGCGAAGACGGTGGGGACGTGGAGTCTTTCACTGCTTGCGAAGGTGACTGGGTAGAATATGTAGTTCATCCCGATATTTGGCGATGGTACGGCGGGCCACTTTGTAGCCTTGTTCCTGCAGGGCTTTGACCATGGCCTGGTCAGAGAGGGGTTTGGCGGGGTTCTCGCTGTCCACCAGCTTGCGGATAGCTTCTTTGATGGATTTGTTGGAAACGGATTCGCCGCCTTCCCCCCGATTGAAACCGGGGGTGAAGAAAAATTTCAATTCGTAGGTGCCGTCGGGGGTCTGCATGTATTTATTATTCACCGCGCGACTGACGGTGGTTTCGTGCATGCCGATTTTGTCGGCGATTTCGGACATGGTCAGGGGCTTTAAAAAAGCGACCCCTTTTTCGAGGAAGGCTTCCTGGTGCTCCACAACCTCCTCGGCAATGCGTTTGAGGGTGTCCTGGCGTTGCCCGAGGCTTTTCATCAGAAAACTGCCATTGCGGACCTTGTCCCGGATGTAGCGTCGGGCCTCCTTACTGGTTTTGGGGTCCTCCATCATGTCCCGATATTGTTTATTGATGTGAATACGCGGAAGTTCGCGGTCGTTTGTACGCACCCGCCACCTGCCGCGAATTTTTTTTACGAACACTTCGGGGATCACATACACCGGTTCCTCCACCGAATACTGTCGGCCCGGACGGGGATCGAGCAGCGCGATGTGCCTTGCGGCCGTCTGGACCTCTTCGGTGCTTCGACCCAGTTGACGGGCCACATCCGCAAAGCGGTGACGAGCCAGATCCATGAGGTGATGCTCGACCAGTTCCATTTCCAGCGTTCCCCGTTTTCCCGCGCGGGACAGTTGCTGCATGAGACATTCCCTCAAATCCCGGCTGGCCACCCCCACCGGATCAAAGCTTTGAATCTCGTCCAGCACATCCTCCACCACCTCGAATTCCACCCCAATACTTTCCGAGAGATCCTCGGTGGATAATGCAAGAAATCCATCATCATCCAGACTTCCGATAATCATTTCCCCGATCTGACGCTCGGTCGCATTCAAGGTGCTCAAATTGAGCTGCTGGTGCAAATGTTCCTGCAGGGAGAGGGAGCGGGTCATGGATTCAAGGAGAAACTGTCGCTTGGCCTCCGCATCCGCTCCCGGACGCTGAATAACTTCATTGTGCCGAAAACTTGCCCGACTGTCATCATCCAGACGTGCCAGCATCTCGTACTCTTCTTCGAATTCCCTTTCATTGACGTCGCCAAATTCCTGGGAGGAATCTGGCTCGATTTCCACCTGTTCGTGCTCGGGTTCACGCAATTCGATGGTGGGATTCAGCTCCAATTCGCGGGCAATGAGGGCCTGAAGCTCCTGCATGGGGGCCTGCAAAATCTCCAGGGACTGCCGCATTTGCGGGGCTAGAACCTGTTGTTGTCGCTGGGTTTGAGATTGATGAAGGTATGCGTCCAAAATAGAAAGGGGGATGTGTAAGCAGGATTCATGCCTTACGCGGAATATTTGGGAATGCAAGCATTCACACCCTTGAGCATGCCGCAACCTGCGGCGACATCGATTCCCCGGTATTGTCGGAAGGTGCAGGGGATCCCAAGCTCCCGGAGGATAGCTTGGAATTCTCGTCCCGCATCTGTGGGGCTGGAGCTGCCGGTGTAGCCCTGGGTGGGGTTGAGGGGGATGAGGTTGACGTGGGCCTCAATTCCGTCCAGCAGGGCGGCCAGCCGGCGGGCGGTGTCCGGGGAATCGTTTTGACCGGAAATAAGGGTCCATTCGAAGAAAATGCGTTTGCCGGTCTGCTGCGTGTAATCGCGGCAGGCTTCGATCAGCAGATCCAGGGGCCAGCGTTTGCTGATCGGGACCAGGGCTGCCCGTTCCTCCTCGCAGGAACCATGCAGGGACACCGCAAGTCCGTACGGGAGGCGTTCGTTAGTCAGGCGTTCGATGCCCGGAACCACTCCCACAGTGCTGATGGTGATTTTGGATGGGCCTATGCCGATGCCCCGTTCGTCGGAGATGATGTCGAGGGCTTTGAGCACCGCATCGATGTTGTGTAAGGGTTCACCCATGCCCATCATCACCAGATTGCGCAGGCGGGCCTCTGGGGCGTAGCGGTGCAGTACCTTGCGGGCGTGCAGCACCTGGGCCACGATTTCTCCGCAGCGGAGGTGACGACTGAATCCCATTTGCCCGGTGGCGCAAAATACACAGCCCATGGCGCAGCCGGCCTGACTGGACACACAGACGGTGTGGCGATTTCGGTAGCCCATCAATACGGTTTCAATCACCTGGCCATCCTGCAGCTTCAGCAGGAATTTCCGGGTCTGCCCGTCCTCACTGTGAACTTCATCCACCACCTCGGGACTGTTCAGTTCGAAGGCTTTTCCTTCACCGAGGGTATCGTGCATCCACGCCCGCAGGGAAGGAGGGAGTCCGGTCAATCCTCCTTTTACACCTTTGGGATGATACAGCATGCGCCAGAGATCACGGGTGGACGGAACGGAAAGCCCTGCTTCGGACAGCAGGGCCTCCAGCTCGCGATAGGAAAGATCGTAAATGGAGCGGGACATGCGGGTCACTCCCCGAACAGCTTCATTTGATCCGGATCCTCGCGTTTGCGGCGGGGTTTGGGCTGGAGAAGCTGGGGTTGTCCGCGACTGTGCTGCCCGGCTTCGAGTCCGAACAAAATATCCCTTGCACGTGCTACCACACTTTCGGGCAGTCCGGCCAGACGGCCCACCTGAATACCGTAGCTGCGGTCGGCCGCGCCTTCGATGATCTTGCGCAGGAACACGATCTGTTCCCCGCGTTCGCGCACCGCCACGGAAAAGTTTTTGGCGCCGTTGAGGGACTCGGGCAATTGGGTGAGTTCGTGATAGTGAGTGGCAAACAGGGTTTTGGCCTTGCTCTCGGGTCGATTGTGCAAATGCTCCGCCACCGCCCAGGCGATGCTGATACCGTCGTAGGTGGAGGTTCCGCGTCCGATTTCGTCCAGAATCACCAGACTGTGAGGCGTGGCGTTGTTGAGAATGTTGGCGGTCTCCTGCATTTCGACCATGAACGTGCTGCGTCCCCGGGCCAGATCGTCGCTGGCACCCACCCGGGTGAATACGCGGTCGACCACCCCAAGGGAGGCGGCTGAGGCGGGAACATAACTTCCCATTTGGGCGAGAATGGAGATCAGAGCGACCTGCCGGATGTAGGTGGATTTACCCGCCATGTTGGGTCCGGTGAGAATGTGCATTTGATACTGGTCTTTGTCCAGATAGGTGTCGTTGGGGACAAAACGTTCGCCGTCCTCCAGGGTTTCGATGACCGGATGCCGACCGTCGCGAATATCCAGTACCCCGTCTTCCCGTAGGTCGGGTCGGCAGTAGGAAAGACTCAGTGCACGCTCGGCAAAGCAGGCCAGAACATCTACCTCCGCCAGGGCGGTGGCACTTTGCTGAATTTCCAGCGTATAGGTCAACACCTTTGCCCGCAGTTCGGCAAACAGTTCAGCCTCCAAAGCTACGGAACGCTCCTGCGCCCCGAGGATTTTATTTTCCACTTCCTTCAGCGCGGGGGTGATGAAGCGCTCGGCGTTAACCAGGGTCTGCTTGCGCTGATAGTCCTCGGGTACCAGGTCCAGATTGGCCTTGCTGATTTCGATATAGTATCCAAACACCTTGTTGTGTCGGATTTTAAGACTCTTGATGCCACTACGTTTTTGTTCTTCCACTTGGAAATTCGCCAGCCACTTGCGTCCCTCGGTGGAGGCGTGCCGCAATTCGTCCAGTTCGGGGTGGATCCCTTCACGGATGATGCCACCGTCCTTCAGGTTTGCCGGCGGTTCATCCACCAGTGAGGCTTCGATCTGTTGGGTCAGATCCGGCAGGGGATGCAGGTTCGTGCCCAATTCGCGGAGGCGGTGACAGGGAGTCTGCTCCAGGCGGGATTTTAAATCGGGCAATTCCACCAAGGAGCGTGAGAGGGATTGAACCTCCCTCGGATTTCCGATGCTACTGTGCAGGCGGGCCAAGAGGCGTTCCAGATCCTTGACCTGCTTCAATTGTTCGCGGATGCTGCGGTAGTCTGATTGACGCTCCAGGAGGGCAGCCACCGCCTCATGTCGATGGGTGATCGCGGTGCGGTTGGTTAGTGGTCTGGCGATCCATTGACGAAGCAGTCGCGCGCCCATGGCGGTGCAGGTGGAGTCGAGCACCTTGAGCAGGGTGGGGCCGCGATGGGCGGGACGGGGATCGCGGGATTCCAGCAGTTCCAGATTGGCGACCGTAGCCTCGTCCAAGACCAAGTATTCCTCCGGATTCCGAACCTGCAGACGGCGAATGTGATCAATTTTATTATGCAGATTGTGGTGGACGTAATGCAGTACCGCCGCCGCCGCGCATCCCGGGGCCGGACCTAGAGATTGGCAGCGGAATCCCTCCAGAGACTGAACTTCAAAGTGGCGCTGCAACAAATCCACCGCCGCATCGCCCTCGAACACCCAGTCATCGTAGGGAGTGAGGATGCGGGCAATCAGTTTCAGATCCGCGAGCCACTGATCACCATCGTGCTTCCGCCGCAACAACTCGCTGGGCCGGCGAGCGTAGAAGCTGTCCAGCAAGGCCCCAAATCCGCCGATTTCTCTACCCGAGTCTCCGGTCAGGATATCCAGCCAGAGCCCAGTCCATAGCGGCCTTTCTCTGATGGAGACCCGCGGTCAATTCGGACAGGAGGAATCGAGCATTGTCCTCCAGCACCCGTGCCGGGAGTGATGATGCGGGCCACCTCGCGTTTGACGATGCCCTTGGCGGGCTGGATCCTCCACCTGATCACCAAATCGCCACCTTTTTGCCCGCGCGGATTAACCCGGCGATATCTCGTCCACTGTGGATAGGGGGCCGCACGCGGGAACCTTTTGCCGTTTGGTCAGGGTGATTTCAGGATGGCGACGCCTCCACCGCATCGTCGAAGGAACTGTTTCGTAAATCGCCCAGGCGGAAAATAAGAGGATCCATCTCGGGCCAGACTGTTCCCAAATTTTCCGGAATTCTTCATGTGCAGGTCGCTTCGTTTACCATGAAACCATCCTATCGAGCAGACGGATTATTCGCGAAACAAAATGGTTAAACGTTTCCGGCCCGCGCCTCAAACTCCGTCCACGTCTCACCACCCAACATTTAAATCCACGAGTCGCCATATAGCAACAGGTGCGTAGGACCTTTTTTGGGAAACCTCAGATGCCCCCATTTCATTCTGAGAATTCACAGCGAGTCCTCGTAGACCTTCAGCACCTCAAACGACTTGAATCCCCGCCGTTTCCGTCTTTCGGGGGATACGGACGGATCATTCGCCACACACTTTCCCTTCGTGTACAACCAGGGTCGATACAGCTTTTCCACATCCTCCCAGCTTTCCAGCTTTGTTTCCTTGTTGTTCTTTCTCCCATTCCGTTGCTTTTTCTTTTGCAAACGCTTCATATCTGCCGGCAGAGAAGTGCCCACAAATCGAAACAACTCCCTCAACCTTCTGCTTCCGACTCCGGCTCCACTGGAATTCGTCGCCTGACCATACCCACTCCAGCGATAGTTTCTGGGGTCGGAGCACACCCCCGCCCGAACGGGATTCAGATCGATATATGTGGCCACATTCAAAAGGGCCTCTGGGGCGTCCTTCACAATCATGCTGCGATAGCGGCCCTCCCACAGGGTGCCATGAAGATCCTGACTCAAGTTAAACCAGGTCGAATACGTTTGCTTCAGCACCCGCATGTACGCAGGCAAATTATACATGCGCTCGTTGAGTTCCCATTCCATCGCCTGTTTGTCCGCCGTAGTTCCCCCCGCATGCACGGTCAGCCATCTCTCCACCTTTTTCTCTGGCCACACCCGACGGATTCTCCGCAGGATTTCCTCGAAACGCACCTGTTGCGGTGGAGGGACCCACAATAAAAGATGAAAATGATTATCCAACAGGCAGTGGGTCAGAACGGTAAGCCCGGAGAAATCCGCCCAAGCCTCCATTAGCTTGGTGAACTCGGCTTTTTCCGCATCTTTGAATAAAAACTGTTGATGCACCGCCCGGCTGGTGACGTGTACAAAGTAACCGCGGTTCTGGGGCAGAATACGCAGGCCCCGCTTGGGATTTCCATTTTGCTTGGACCAAATGGTGGGAATGTGCGGACAGTGTGGTTGCGATGTGGACATAGGAACTCCGGTTTTCAAGAGATTACACATGTAAGAACGTGCCCCTGGGTGTTAAGCCAGTTCGACCTTACACCCCTTGAAAGTATGAGTTCCTGAGTTTTCCGCGGAAAAATGAAAAAAAACGCTCGCGGAAATATGCAACAGGTGCGTTTTCAGAAAACCGACTGCTCAAGAACCACTTGCACGGGCAGGTTCCCATTGAGGTTCCGGGCGGCGGTGCGGATGTTCTCAATAATTTTGAAAATCGATTTAAGTGGCAATGAATCCGACTGCTGCATTAGAATTTTCACCTGTTGCGGATACCGAAGCGTCTCATGGAGTATTTCGGCACTTCCGCCCTGTTTACAAACCATCACGTCCCGATACCATTCCTCCACCGCAACCAGTACCGCTCGCTGAATTTTCCGTCGGGCCTCGCTCTCACGTGCATTTTCAACATCTTCGTCGACTTCCTCGTCATCTGACTCGTTCCCTTCCAGAGCCAGGTGGCTCTGTGCTGCCTGTTCAAAAAAATCACGGAACATCGCCGCCCGATCCAGGCGTGCACGCAGAGAACGGGGCGGACCGATGCTCAATAATTCAATCAGGCTCTCCTGCCACACTCCGACTGCGGCGCGACCTTTGGGCACATTGAGAGTCTGACAACGCGACCGTAGGGTCGGAAGCAACTGTTCCGCCGCATCACTGACCAATAGGATCAAGGTATTGGCGGGGGGTTCCTCCAAGCTTTTGAGCAATTTATTACCGGAACTGGGATTCAAGCGCTCTGCGGACATGAATACCACCAGCTTCCATCCTCCCTCAAAACTCTTTTCGTGTATCCGTTGCAAGGCGAGCTGCACATCTTCCACTCGTATTTGACGCAGCTTTCCTCTCGGTTCGACCCAGTGTACGTCAGGATGCGACCTTGCCTCAACCCGATGTTGAATTTTCTCAGGGGTGGATTTACCGCTTTGACTCATCAACAGTACCCCCAACTCCTCGGCAAAGGCTTTTCCCTCCACCAGGGGATCTCCATGACATAAATAGGCATGACCCAGATTTCCTTGGCCCAACAATTTCCGCATATCTTCCAACAAGGTCATAGATCGGCCCCCACTTTCGCCCGCAAACAGGCATTCACCTGCGCAGCAATATCTTCGATGGATTGGCTGGCATCCAAGCGTACAATTCGGTCTTTGAAGCACTTGTGGAGAACTCCATACATCTGGGCGACTTTCTGGTGAAAACTTCCCGCCTCTGACTCAAAGCGATCCGGGTGCGCCCCGCGATCCGCCATCCGCTCCAACGCCGTCTCCACAGTAACATCGAACCAGAGGGTCACGTCCGGCCAGCACCCGTCCAGCGCATACTCGTTCACCGCCAATACCTGCTCCAGTGGGATGCCCCGTCCGCCCGCCTGATAGGCCAGAGATGAATCGACAAATCGGTCACAGATCACCCAGTGACCCTGTTCCAGAGCCGGGCGGATGACATTGGTTACATGCTGGGCGCGACTCGCAGCGAACAACAGAACCTCCGCCGCCGGAGTGATGTTTTCACCTGTTGCGTGATGTTGGAGCATATCCCGTATCATCTCTCCGGTGGGGGTTCCCCCGGGCTCACGGGTCATGATAACCGTCACCCCCAACGCCTCCAACTGCGTCTTCATTAAAACGGCTTGTGTACTTTTCCCGCAGCCTTCGCAGCCCTCCAAACTGATAAATCGGCCCTTAGATTTATTAACGGACTTATCCATGGAGTTCACCTCTATAACCAACCACAGTCAATATTCGATTTTCTTTGCTCATAGAGTCTGGCTCCTAAGCCTCAGAGGGTCGCTTGGCAAGGAAATCCTATGGTTCCAAAATAAACAGATCCCTCTGCTCGTTGCTGATCAACAATCGCTGAGTATCCATCCAGGCGATGCCCTCCACCTGTAGGTACGCCCAGTTTGGGAACGGCAGGTGATGGGCCCTCCCCTCCAGAAAGCGATCACTTCCTTCCGGCCGCTCGAAGATCCACACCCCACTGTAAGTAAGAACGGCCAAACGACGGCCATCGTCGGCCAAATCCGCACCGGTAACCATCCCCACATTCGATCGATGCCCGATCAACACCAACTCCTGCTCCTCCTCTCCCCCCGTATCATCCAATCGGTACAATTTGGTATCGGGGTCCGCCCGATGCTTGGTTAGTAAATAGAGCTTTTTGTTCCACACAAAAATGGCCTCGCAATCAAAATTCCGGTTTTCGGGAGGGAAGGCCTCTTGATCCGGATAACGGATTCGGATTGTCCGCTGCACCGGAAGTCTCTCTGGAAGCTCTTCCCCCGGCTCCTCCACCACGTACACGGCGAGATCCCGCCGACGATTTCGATTGTTTCCCACATCTCCAATCCAGATCCGCCCCTGACCATCAATGGCAATACTTTCCCAGTCCACATTGCGGGCACCCTCGATCCACACGGGGTCCGCGAGCGATTTACCCTCCGCATCCAACGCATAGAGCACCGGATCGTGCCCACTGTCATTGTGGGTCCAGTATCTCCCCGGTACCCGGCGCGATTGACTCAATCCCGAAGACTCCACAATAGCCGGATGCCCGATTTCCGCTAGTTTTTGGGGTAGCGGAGAGTCGTTCGCAACAGGTGCAAACGGGGCGGGAGGTAGCGCAATCAGAGCAAACCGACAAAAATTCCAGAATATGGCAAAGGCTTCAGTCATATCGGTAGGTACGCATCAGCTTGGCTTTTTCCGATTCACCTGTTGCGGAGGACCAACCCAGTGTCTGTGTCGTCAGTTCCACCACCCGATCCACCACTTGAGTGGAGGGTTCCCCCAGAGTGCCCAGAGGGGTCCGCCGCAACACTACATCCTCCAGATGCAGGGCCATTTCATGTTGAAGGGCATGGATGACCATGCATTCGGGGGTTTTTCCATCGGGTAGCAATCTTTCCGAGCTGGACCCCGCCTCCACAACAGCCTTCCAGCAGGCACCGTAACTCTCCGCTAGCAGGGCCACGGTCGCATCCGGCCAGGCCGACGGTACCCCGGCACGGATTTCAGTCTGCAATTCCTCCCGTATCTCGAAATTTCCACCCGCAAGTACGCTTTCCGCAGTGCGGGAAGCTACAGGAGCCTTTTCTAATTTTTCCAACACCCGATCCGTTGCCTTTTCCGCCATGACCCGGCAGGCGGTATGTTTGATACCATCCATGGAAATCAAGTTCGATACCCCCAAATCCGCTTGATGATCGGTAATCGCATACCGTCTCGCCACCTTGGAGCCGGATTTCAGGTTTTCCGCGTTCACCATGCGTAATCCGCCGAAGGCCATGCTCACCTCCTCACGTTTCAGATCGAAACCGGGCAGTCCCTGGTTGATTTCGGCTATAAATTCCTGAATATCGGCTTCCCGAATTCGCCACTCCTCCGGCGCCCCCCCGGTATTCCTTGTCCTGGGTCCCCCACAATATGCTCCCCTGCCAGGGGGTGCTAAAGTAGTGACGTCCTCCACGCTGCAGGTGCGCTTCCGAATCCAGCTCGCCCCCCGGTACCGCTAATCCGGTATCTGCACACACCCCTCGCTGGGTGACCAGTTGCACTCCCGCGTTCTTCACCACTTCCCGTTTCGGTTGCTTTCCCGGAAACAATTCCGGCAGCAGATCCCGCCAAGGCCCGGTCATGGCCGCGAATTGCTCGGCCCGAATCTCGAATTCGTTGCCGCTCTCCTCATCACGGACCTTCAAAGCCTCAATTTTCGATCCGCTCAGCACAAACTCCACTCCCCGCACTCGATTCGCCAGAGTCGCGCCTCCCGCCGCCGCCGACAAGGCAAAAGCGAGGGTGAAGCGATCTGAATTCCGCATGTGGGCATCGTAAAACAGCGCCGCACCTGTCACGCCTTGCATAGGCAACCCCGGCGCCCGTTTCTTCAGCTCCTCTGCGGATATGATCCGGCCAGCGGGCAGGTGGAGTTTCGGATCGGAAATACCCCGGTTGCGCTTCCAACTCACCACATCATTCACTGTCAACGCGGCCCGCATGGCCAATTTCCCGGTCATCAGACCCGGAGTAGTGGGCACCAAAAACCCTAGGGGATCCACTAAATGGGGTGCCATGCGCATGAGCGCGTTCCGCTCGCGTACCGATTCCGTCATCCGCGAAAAATCGAGGTGCTGCAGATAGCGAAGCCCTCCGTGCAGGATTTTCAGGGACCCGGCCGAGGTTTCACCGCCAAAGTCCCCCATCTCCACCAGCGCAACTTTCAGATCCCGCCGGGTCGCGTCCAGCGCAGTCGCCAAGCCATTGATTCCACCTCCGAGGATGCAGAGGTCAAAAGATTCGTTGGCCAGACGATGGAGATCCCTCTGCATGGCGTGTTTACTTCTTTTTCTTCGAATTCGAATTTTTCTTCGAACTCGTAGGTTTAGACGGAATAGATTTTGGATTCGACACCGGTTTCATATTCCCTTTTCCAACCGTGGGGGACACTGCGGGCCCTCCGTTGGCGGCCGCTTTTTTCGCGTCGCGCTTGCGGGTGTGGGTGGTCTGGTAAATGGAAATCAGGTTGCTGGTGGTCCAGTATAGCAACAGACCCGCGGGCATGGAGTAACAGATAAACAAAAAGACGATGGGCATCATCATCATTATTTTTTTCTGCTGGGGATCCATATTGCTGGGAGTAAGTTTCTGTTGCAGCACCATGGTCGCCCCCATGGTCAGGGGCAGAATGTTCACAGGGAACCCCGCAATAAAAAACAAAGCTTCCTGTTCACTCAAATCCGTGATCCACAGAAATTCGGCAAAACGCAATTCCACCGCCACCCGCAGCACCCCGTAGAGGGAAATGAACACCGGAATCTGTACCACCATGGGCAGACAACCTGCCATCGGATTTACCTTGTTCTGCTTGTAGAAAGCGGACATCTCCTGATTCAGCTTCTGGGGATTATTTTTGTGTTTTTCCCGAAGCTCCTTCATTTGCGGGGACAATTCGGACATTTTTTTCATGTTCTCCGCCCCCTTCTGTGTCAAGGGCCAGAACAACATCCTCACCACAAATGTAAGCAGAATAATCGACACCCCCCAATTCCCGGTGAGAGAGTGGAGCCTGTTCAGTCCCCACATCATGCCTTTTCCAAGCGGCACGAAAATCCGGAACAAGCGGAAATCGATCAGGTCATGTTGGTTGTTTCCCAGCTTCTGGAGATTATCCATCGAAATAGGGCCTACATAAAAACTAAGATCCCGCTCCATCACCTGACCGGGAATCAGTTCCACTCCGCGAATAGACGCGGACGGTTGCGCAAAGCCAATAGCGACATCTCCCTCTTCTCCCTTGCGGGCACGCAGGGTCAGGGACTCCGCCGCCAGCCAGTCGGTGGACCGGAAAGTGAGCACCTGGGTGAAAAATTTATTTTTCACGCTGAACCAATCCAGGGGCTGGTTCACCACATGCTCATACATGCCACTAACCCTTCCGGTCTCCTTACGCAACTGCTTCACATAGTGCTTAACCCCCACGCCGCCCGTGTGGCGGGCATCAATCCCTATAAAAGGTCCAAACTTCTGGGAAATGTTCTCCTGCGGGTACATGGGACCCAGAAACACATTCATCTTCGGGATCAGGATATCGGCTTCCCCCTGATTGATCCAGCGTTCCATTACGGTTATTTCATATTCCTCGCCCAGCGAAAATTCCCGTTCAAAGCTTAATTCAGGCAACACCCTGCGGGAAAATACAATCGATCCGTCCGCGCCCTCACTCACTGTGAATGCCGACCCCGCGTTCGCCCCCGGCATGTCGTAGGATAAAGCGGGCTGCTTCACCCGGGAAAAATCCATTACCACCGGATTAAGTGCCACATCCTCTTTATCCTCCAAGGTGGCGGGATACGCGTGCAAAGTCGCCTCCAGCACGGACGCCCCGAGATTACTCAGTTTTATCGTAAGCACCTCATTGGACAGATGCAGTACCTGCTCCATCACCGCCTCTTCGGACGGAACCAGTTCCTGTGGCGACTCCGCGCCCGATTGCACCACCGCGGCTGCGGCTGCGGAAGGTTCCTCCGACTCCTTAGGAGCGGAAGGTACTGTGGAGGGCGTCGGAGATTCCGAGACATCCACCGGTTCGGGCGAAGGCGCAGGTACATCCGTGACCCGCGGCTTGATAAACCGGGAATCTATAAAAAGCCAGACCGGGATCAACAGGATGAGCAGGACGACAGTGGCGAGTTCTTTTTTATTCATGAGACAATAGGTACGTAAAAATTAGTCGGGAGGAGACTTAGGGCATTCCGGCGGGCATTGCAACCGTGCGGCACGGGAAAAGACATCGAGCAAATCCGCATCCAAATCCGGTTGGGAAGCTTTCACTAGTGAGCGGCGGGCCACCAAAATCATATCCTCGGAACCGGTCAGATCGTACTGATGAAGTCGAAACCACTCGCGCATCCGCCGTTTCGCGCGGCTGCGCGCCACCGAATTCCCCACTTTCCGGCTGGCCACCACCCCCAGTCTGCCGGCGGCGTCCTCGCCCGAGCGCAGCCACAGCACCACAAAGCGACCCACCGTTTTCCGACCCTGTGAATACGCTTCCTGAAATAAAGCCGCCCGCTTGACGCGAAGTCGAGCGGGCAGAGTATATCGCCGATTAGTGGGCGGCTGCACTGGAAAAGGCCTAATCAGGCCTCATCGGAAACAGTCAATTGTTTCCGTCCTTTCTTGCGACGACGGGCGAGAAGCTGACGTCCTTTTTTAGTGGACATACGGCAACGGAACCCGTGTTTACGGGCGCGTTTGATGCGGGAGGGATTGTAAGTGGGCTTCATAGGAAATCCTTAAAGTTGTTTAAAAAGAGGCGAGCCTTATACGACACCGAAGCCGTGTGTCAATCGAAAAGACCAGTTGAATTCAGGGGCGTCTCAGGCGTTCTGGTGCCTCAAAAGGGGTAATCTTCGTCTTCACCCGCCGATTCCGGCACATCCGTATCGATGGGGGCATCGTCATGAGACGCGGAGGATTTGGAGGGTGCGGAGGACGACGCATTGCCCCCCTCGACCCGCCAGGCGTTTAAATTCACGAAAAAGCGGTCTTTAAATTCGTTTCCGCGGATATCGAAATGCACAGTCACTTCCTGGCCAGACTCCAGCTTATCACAGAGACTCACCTTGTCCCGAACGGTTTCAAATTTCACATCCTGCGGGTATTGGTCTTTCGTCGTAACCACAAATTCACGTTTGGTGAATCCGCTGTCAAAGGTCATTAAATCCATTACCACCTTCACGGTGCCGGTCATTTCGTAACTCATATCACAATCCTTTCTGTTTAAGTCAAATCTTTGACTAGACACGCCTGAGCCGTAATTCAAGAAAAAAGTTTCAGTCTAATCGGGCCGGGGCGCATCCCCGAATTGGTACAACTAGACAGCCCAGAGAGATCGGATCTCATGATTTTGATACCGCACAGCAATTTCGAGAAGGGCTGAGAAGCCGAATATACTCCAAAATTACCCTCGTCGCTTGAAGCGATTTTGCAATTGGGAACATTGTGACTCCATGGATCCACTGCCAATCGGGCATCCGGCGGTCGCACTCGCAGGGTAATCCATGTGTTAGGCATGTTTTTCAAAATATGTGGCGGTCTGACGGATGGTTTCACGCATCTTGGGCGGCTGGGCCTCCGCATCGGCAACCAGTTCGGAAAGCGTATGTGCCAACGTGGATGCGGAATGGTGTTAGAGGTCTTTGAGAAGCTTCGTTGACCATATGCCGGAATCCTCTTTGTTCTCAAAGGAGCCCGTTTCGACGGCGGCGCAACAGAGTTTCCACTCCAGAGAGGGCGTGATACAGCGATGCTCCGAGAGTTTCCACGCGTCCCGGAGCGGCACCACCCATTGTTCACCCACGGGGCACCAGCCCTTGGTGAACCTGATGGTTACTTCTCCGAAGGTGGATCGCAAGGTGCGCGGGACCCGCCGTTTTTTTTTCAACCTACGAACTTCAGGCATGGTGCTTTCCCAGGCGTGAATTTTTTCTGAATGCGCTCCTGGAGGCGTTGCTGGAACTCGACTCTCATCTCTTCGACCAACGCATCCTCCTCATCCATCTACTCATTGTCCAAATCGCTTGTGTCTCTCCATGGTGTTTTTCCTTGTGCGGGGTTGTAGCAGCAATACTATGCTACTATAAAAGAAACACAAAATGGTGACACAATCCGTAAGCGAAATTGAGAAAAGACTCCGCATCCTCTTCGAGGAGATTTCAACGTTCAAGGACATGCATCCCGGAACGCTGAGCCTGCAGTATCGCAAACCCCAGGAGCGCAAACATCCGTTCCACTAGCTTAGCGACGAAATCATAGCAATCTCTATTGAAGCTTTAAAAAAACGCTGTAAGCGGGAATAACTCAACTCATCATACCGACATCGGTATCAACATTCCCAAACAGCAGCCAATTCGGGGATGCACCCCTTCCCCCCTCATTTCTGACCCGATCAAACACAACATTCAGAATTTTGTTTTTTGGACGGGATAACACGATGATCCAGATCAAAAACCTGAACCTCAAAACAACTTATCAGGGACTGAAAGAGGTAAAATGCAGGAGTAGAAAGGCAAACAAAC
This sequence comes from Kiritimatiellia bacterium, assembly GCA_018401235.1. Taxonomy (GTDB): domain Bacteria; phylum Verrucomicrobiota; class Kiritimatiellia; order SS1-B-03-39; family UBA6053; genus UBA6053. Next base: position 4,885 of record JAGYLC010000024.1, on the reverse strand, counting down.
CATCCTGCTAATCCTGTTATTCTGGTGTGCCAAGAGATCTACTCTTCCTCATCCCCGCATCATTCTATTTCCAAATGCACGCGGCCCTGGTCGATGTTGCTGTAGTAGGTTTCGTGGGTTTCGGGATTGGAGATGACGAATTCCTCGACGTGGAGATGTCCGTCGGAGACGAAGGCCATGTGGGCGCCGTATTTCTCTTCCAGTTCCACCAACAACGTCTCGTCGGATTTGCGCAGGCGGTCCATGACGATGGGGTGCACGGTGATGCGGGTGTGCAGGTCCTTGTTTTCGGCCTTGAGCTTGCGGATGACTTCATGGATGTGCCGCTGCACCTCCACGCTCATGGAGAGGGCGGATTTGACGGTGCCGCGTCCGCGGCAGTAGGGGCAATCGACGTAGGCCGCGGAGGAGATGCTTTCTTTGGCCCGCTGACGGGTCATTTCGAGCAGTCCCAGATCCGAAATGGGCAGCAGGTTGGTGCGGGCTTTGTCGATTCTCACTCCTTCGCGCAGGCGCCGGTAGACGGCCTGACGGTTTTTGCGCTGCTTCATGTCAATGAAGTCGATTACCACCAGACCGCCTACATTGCGGAGACGCAGTTGACGGGCGATTTCTTCGGCGGCTTCGAGGTTCACTTCGAGGATGCTTTCCTCTTGGGAGTTTCCGCCCTTGTGGCGTCCGGTGTTGATGTCGATGGCGACCAGGGCTTCGGTTTCGTCGAAGACGAGGTGTCCACCGCCGGGCAGCCACACTTTACGCCGGAAGGCGTTGTTGAGCTGGCGCTCGATATCGAAGTGTTCGAAGATCGGGGTGTTGCCTTCGTAGACTTTGATATTGCGTTGGGCGCCGCGGGCGATACGGCTGATGGCCTTGGTCACGCGCTCGGACTCCTCCTGGTTGTCGATCACGATGCGGTCGATGTCCTCGATCAGGGAATCGCGGACCAGGCGTTCGAGCAGGTCGGGTTCCTGATACAACAGACAGGGGGTCTTCTTGTTTTTGATGCCGTTGTCGATTTGTTCCCAGCAGTCGAGCAGGGCGCGGAGGTCGCGGGCGAATCCGGTTTTGCGGGCGCCTTCGCCGGCGGTGCGGATGATGAATCCGAGGTCCTCGGGGGTTTGCATGCGGCTGAGGATTTTTTTCAGGCGGGTCCGTTCCCGTTCGCCGGAAATTTTACGGCTGACCCCTTTAAGGCGGGAACCGGGCATCATCACCAGGTAGCGTCCGGCGATACTGAGGTTGGCGGTGACCCGGGGGCCTTTGGTGCTGATGGCGGCCTTGGAGACCTGCACAATGATTTCGGAACCGACAGGAAAGCGTTTCTGCATTTCCCCGGGAAGAAACTTCTTCTTGCGGGCACCGCGTCCGCCGTTGGAGCCCACTTCTTCGGCCTCGAGGCGGGCAGCATCCTCCGGGATCATGTCCCAGTAGTGAATAAAGGCGTTCTTTTTGAGGCCGATGTCGACGAAGGCGGCCTGTAGACCGTCCTCCATGTTTTGAATGCGTCCTTTGAAGATGCTGCCGACGATGCGCTCTTCGCTGGCGCGTTCCACGAAGAAATCCTCGAGGCGGCCGTCTTCGAGGAAGGCGATGCGGGTTTCGAGACTTTCGACGTTTGCGACGATTTCTTTTTTGATTTTCGTTTGTTCTTTATCTTTCGTAACCATGAATATGTCCAGGTTTGAGGGTGTAATCCGGTCAGGTGCGCCTCACGTGCACGCTTTGGACGAGGCCCAGCGCCAGCATCATGCTGACAATGAACGAGCCTCCGTAACTGACCAGGGGGAGAGGTAATCCGACGATGGGCATCAAACCAATGGTCATGGCCACGTTTATGGTAACGTGGACCGCGAGCATGGTGAGAATTCCGACGGCGATGAGACGTCCGAAATTGTCCGAGGCCCGCAACGCGGTACGGGCCAGACAAGCGAACAAGGTACTGTACAGTGAAAGCACGAGGGCGGAGCCGATGAAGCCCTTTTCCTCGGCGATCACGGAAAAAATAAAATCGGTGGGCGCGACCGTGGTGGGCAGAAATCCCAGGATGTTCTGGGTGCCCTGTCCAATGCCCTTGCCGGCGAGTCCGCCGGAGCCGACGGCCATTTTGGATTGCTGCATGTTCCAACTGGTGTTCAAGGGGTCGCGGTCGGGATTGATAAACACCAGGATGCGCTCTTTCTGGTAGGGCTGCGCGACGCTCCAGGCCAGTGGCAGGCTCATTGCCCCCAGCAACACCAGGAAGCCGATCATCCGCCAGGTCAGACCCGCCACGAACAGCATACTCATCACCACACAGGGCAGAATCATGGCGGTTCCGAGGTCGGGTTGTTGCAGAATCAGCAGGAAAATCAACCCGGTCATCAGCAGCGGCACCACGATGATGCGGGGATGGCGGGTGTTGCGCAGGGGATCGCCCAGATAGGCGGCCAGGGTGATCACCAGACCGATTTTCGCCAGCTCCGCGGGCTGGAAATTGACGAAGCCCAGATCGTACCAGCTTTTGGAACCGTTGATTTCGATGCCCACGATCAGCACCCCCACCAGCAGCAGGACACAAACGGCATAAATGACTCCGACGGCATCCTTGAACCATCGATAATCGATTGCGGCCACTCCGAAGTAGACCGGAATCCCGATCAGGATAAACACGACTTGGCGCACCCATTGGCGATTCAGCAACTGGGTGGTTTCATCGCCGGAGCCCGCGCTGATAATAAAGGTAATACCCGTCAACAGCAACAGACCGGTGACCAGTACCGCCAGCCAGTCCATGCGCAGGAGCGGGGTGAGGAGTCGCAACGGTTTAGCCATCGTCGGACCTCCCGAAAAGCGCCTGCATCAGAAGTTTCATGCGGGGAGTGGCGTCGACCCCGGAGCCGAGCCCGGAATCGATGAGCACCACGGCGGCGACAGTGGGATTGTCGTAGGGGGCGAAGGCGATCATCCAGGAGCGGTAACGCCGGTTGTCGCGGGAGCCGTATTGAGCGGTTCCGGTTTTGCCGCCGTACACCAGTCCCTCGACCTGTGCGGCCCGGGCGGTTCCGCGGGGGCTCATCACCACGTCCCTCATGCCCCGGCGGATGGTTTCGATGTGGCGGGAGTTCCATTGGAGATCCTTCGCGGGGTTCCGAGCGTCGGAAGCGGTGAAGGGGGCGTCTTCCGACGCTCGGAAACCCTGGAGGAGGGTGGGGGTGTGCAGAATGCCGCCATTGGCGAGGGTGGCGGTCATGTTGGCCATTTGCATGACGGTGACGTTGAAGAAGCCTTGGCCGATCACCAGGTTGGCGATGTCGCCTTTGCGCAGACGGTCGTTGTAGCGGGCTTTTTTCCACGCGTCGGTGGGAAGGATGCCGGACACTTCGAAGTCGGTCTCGATCCCGGTTTTCTCGCCCAGGCCGAGGTCCTTAAACACTTTGTAAATGGGGTCGTAGCCGATTTCCTCCGCCAGGCGCCACATGTAGACGTTGCAGGAGCGTTCGATGGCTTCGGCCATGGTGAGGGGACCGTGTCCGAAGCGGTTGTGGCAGTGCATGGGGCTGGCCCCGGGAGCGGGGTAGTAGACACCGCTGCAGTTGAACACGGTTTCGGGATCCACGTCGGACTCCACCAGTCCGGCCAGGCAGACTACGGGTTTGATGATGCTGCCGGGGGGGTACTGCTCGCGCACGGGACGGTTGATCATGGGGCGGCGGGGATCGCGGTTGAGCCGGTCCCAGACCCGATTGGAAATGAAGGGGGTCATGTCGTTGAGGTCGTAGCGGGGGCTGGTGGCCAGGGCAAGGACTTCGCCGTTGCGGGGATCCATGACCACGATGGAGCCGGTTTCGTCGCCGAGAATTCGTTCGCAAAAGCGTTGGATGCGGGCGTCGATGGTGAGTTTCACGTCCTGTCCGGGAACCGATTCTTTGGAGGCCTCCAGATTGTAGCGGTACATGGAGGCATCGATGCGCACGAGTTCGCCGCCGGCCTCGCCCCGGAGTTGATCGTCGAGGACGAGTTCGAGTCCGGATTTCCCTTCCAATTCCGGCAGTTGGAAATCGTAGGTTTCCTCGCCGATGCGGGCCATACCGCCGCGTCCGACGTAGCCGAGGGTTTGGGCCAGGAGGTCGCCGTAGGGGTAGGTGCGCACGGTTTCGGTGAGAAGATCCAGGCCTACGCGGGGGCCGACGCGTTCGGCCCAGCGGGCGAGGGCGGCATCGTCGAGATCCTGCCAGGCGAAGAGGGGGAGCAGGCGCTGGTGACGGTAGTGAGTGGTGATTTCCTCGCGGGTGAGGGCGCGGGGGAGTTCAATTTTTGCGGACACCTCGTCGAGCAGGGCCTCGATGCGGTCGATGGTGTTTGAGGCGCTGCCGGGGAGCCGGAGTTCCTCCAGATAGAGGGCGATGCCCACGGAGGCGCGGTTGTCGGCGACGGGGATGCCGTTGCGGTCGAGGATGCGTCCGCGGCTGCCGGGATTACGGATGCGGCGCAGGCTTTGTCGGCGAATATTTTCCTGAAAGGTGTGTCCTTGAACCACCTGGAGGTTCCAGAGGAAAACCATGAGCCCCCCCTGCAGGGCGACTAGGATGCCCAGCATGAGGCGGATGCGCAGGCGGGATCGGTCGGTTTTGCCGGGAGCCGCCATGTTAGATTTCCCCCCGCGGGCGATTACCCAGGGATAAATCCAGGGTTTCGATGAGTTTGTAGACCAGCGGGAAAGCTACGATCCCCAGCAGGGACATACCCAGGGCCTTGTTCATGACAAAGCCGAAGCCGACCTCGCTGCGGAGCCCGGCACCCATGAGCAGGATGTAGAGAATCAGAGTAACCAGCACTGAAGCTCCCACGCCCAAAATAACGTGGGTAAACCAGTGGTCGCCGAAAATGCGTTCGCGGTACTGGTTGA
>JAGYLC010000239.1 GCA_018401235.1 Kiritimatiellia bacterium | reverse complement strand
GCGAAGGCTCTCGCCGCCGGGCGCCAGTGGATTGAACACAGCGAAGATTTGCTTCATTGGTCGATCCTGGAACTGCCGGCCCGCAGTCGGGGACCTGTAACCATTGAACCCGATCCCGGGAATCCCGACTTGGAACAGGTCACGGTTTCGTTGCCCCTGTCCGATGAATCGGCGGCTCCTCTGTTTGTGCGTTTGCGGGTGGACCCTTTCCCGGAGGTGCTGCCATGATGTCGCCGCGTTCCAGTACTCAACCAAACAAATCCGGCTCCGCCCTGCTGCTGACCCTGTTGGTCACCTCCATTCTGCTTATGGTGGCTTTGACCTTTTCGGCCATGGTCCGTATGGAGGCCCGTGCGGTTTCCGTGACCGCCGCACATGCGCAAGCCCGGGCCAACGCCCGTCTGGGGATCATGATGGCTCTGGGTCAGCTACAGCAGGAGCTGGGGGATGATCGGCGCATCACCGCCCCGGCGGATCTCCGGCATCCGGGCAGTCCCCGCTCCTCCGCGGTCGGAGTATGGGAGTCTTCACTCAGCGAATTTTTGCAGGACCCCTTTGCCCGCCTGCCCAATTATGACCGCGAAAAGGAACGCAACTTCCGGGGATGGCTGGTCTCCCATCCGGATCACCTGCAAACCCAAGCGGACGGCTTTGTCACGCAACCCGTTGACCCCTCCAACGACGAACCCTTGTTTACCGCTTCCCGGGATGGACATACCCTGCACGGCTCCTGGCTTTCTCTCCAGCCGGACGAGGGGCGCCTCGCTTGGGCGGTGGCCGACGAAGGGGTGAAAGCCCGAATCAACCTGGGTGAAGATGCGGGCGTCCGCGATACCCCCGACGTGGTTTCCGCCCCGGCCGGACCCCACCTCGGGCTCGCTGCCCGCCTTGAACAACCCGCCGCCGACTGGCCGCTGCGACAGGATAAAATCCGCGACCTTTCGGAACTGTCGTTTGATTCGAGCTACGGGTTTGTCTCCGCCTCGGATCAACCCACCGTGCTCTCTCCCGACTACACCACCCACAGCCGCTCCGTACTCGCGGATGTCGCCCGCGGCGGCCTGCGCGTGGACCTTTCCCTGGCCTTTGAGATGTCGGACGCGGAATATTCCGCCTCTCAATGGGGCTCGTTGGACAACCCTTTCCGCAATGGCCCGGCGCCCGGCGGGGAAGTGCCGTTGTTCACCCCGGCCACCTCCGCCCAAGCTCCGGTGATCAATGTGAAATACGACGGTCGCGCGGATGAACTGCGCGCGTTTAAAACCGGGGCGGTTCCCACCTTGGACCATC
>JAGYLC010000238.1 GCA_018401235.1 Kiritimatiellia bacterium | reverse complement strand
TCAACTCCTCCGCTGTCGAACCGTCAGTTTCAGCATCGTGCTTCCCGCCGCCCTGGCGGTCGTCTGGAGTTGGCGCATCAACCCCTGGCAAACCCCCACCGTTTTGGCCATCCCCCTCCTCTGCCTGCTGCTTCGCGGACGCCGCCCTGACAAAACCGAACTCAAAGCTCTTCTCCTCGGCATCCTCCCCGCGCTACTCCTGCTCTACCCCGCCCGCTCCCCCGGACCCGCGATGAACCTTGCCTGGAATAGCTCCGGTCACAGCAGCCTGATCGATATTTTCCGCGTATTTGGATTTCTCCTGCCCGGCCTTCTTTTCCTCTGGAGCCCCAAGCCCCCCCGCCTCTGGATCGCGCTCTTTGCCCTGATCCTCGCCATGGGACTCTGCGTGGAAATCGTCTATCTCCAGGATGCCTTTCAAAACCGCATGAACACCGTGTTCAAAGTCTACTACCAACTCTGGATCCTCATCGGACTCCTCTCCGCCGTCGGCTGGGCCGGGTGGATCTCGCGCCCCGGTATCCTCCGCATTCCCGCCCGCATCGGCCTCACGCTTCTCCTGCTGCCCGGACTGCTCTACGCCGCCCGACTCAGCCGCGGCACCCTCGGTTCTCCCCGCTCCCTCCACGCCTGGAGTGCCTATCCGGAGCACATCCAACAGCTCCTCACCCATGCCGACACCCTCATCCAACCCGGAGACCGCATCGCAGAAGCACCCGGAGATAGCTACCAGCCCCTGCACAGCCTCCTCGGCACCTGGACCGCCGGCGACACCCTCATCGGCTGGACCGGACATCAACACCAATGGCGACCCGGCATCCCCCACCCAGACCCAACCCCCCTCTACACCGCCACCTCCCCCGAAGACCTACAAACCGCCCTCCACCACCTCCAGGTCGACTGGATCCTCCTCGGCCCCCGAGAGCAATCCCTCTATTCTCCCACCCCCGACTGGCACAACTGGATGGAGGCCCGCGCCACCCAAGCCCATCATCTTTCCCCGTACATTCTTTTCAATTTCGAACGTTGAACATCGAACGTCCAACTTTGAACGTCGAAGGTTTCAAGGAATAAGAGTTTTCACAAATCTGATACCATTTCCTTCTTTCTCCACTGCCGTCCCTCCCTGTAAAGACATGTTCGAACTTCGATGTTCAAAGTTGGAAGTTCGACGTTCGGATTTCCCATTCACTCTATAAATCCATCATAGCTCAAAATGAATAAACCAACTCCCCCCGAAAAAACCCCCTCTAGCCCCGCCTGTTCCATGGCCGACTTTCCCAAACACTTCGGC
>JAGYLC010000237.1 GCA_018401235.1 Kiritimatiellia bacterium | reverse complement strand
GGCCAAAAGTGATGAACTTCAAACCTTAAAAAGGAAAATGTTAAAATGCACGGGCTGACCCTCAGTTCCGGAGGAATATGCGAAGTGTCTTCGATGCCTTTCTCGCGGAGATACCCCCGCCCCAAACCCCGCGTTCCATGTCGATAAGCCTGAAATCCACACTCGGGAAGGGGTCAGCCCACAGAAAACAGACTTATTTGACTTGAATTTCGAATCTTGAGTGTTAAGAGAGTGATCATGAGCCGAAGTGTACGAGTTGAATATCCGGGAGCGGTTTACCATGCAATGTGCCGGGGGAACGACGGCCAGGATATATTTGTCTCTGACAAGGGGTGTCGATTGTTTCTTTCGACGTTAACGGAAGCGTGCACGCAAACGGGATGGCGCGTGCACTCATACGTTCTGATGTCCAACCACTATCACCTCTTACTTGAAACACCGCAGGCAAACCTGGTGGATGGGATGAGATGGTTTCAAGGGGCATATACCCAACGATTCAATGCGATGTTCAAGCGGCGTGGGCATCTTTTCCAGGGACGTTACAAAGCGATACCTGTGCAGACGGATCCCCGGGACGGAGGCCTGGAGTATTTTCGCCAGGTAAGCTCGTACATCCACCTGAATCCGTTCCGGGCCGGGCTGTGCGGAATGGGGTTGAGCAAGCCATTGGAATCCTATGTCTGGAGCAGTTACCCTGCCTACATGGGCAAGTCCCATACACGACCGGATTGGCTGGAGCGGGGAAGGGTACTTAAAAGTTGGGGGTTGGAGGAGGGTACGTCGGGTTCTCTGACGGGATATAGGGAAAGCATGGAACGACTCATGAACTTTGAAAACGACCCTGATGCAGGGCGGCGGGGAGAGTTCGATAAACAAATCAAACGTGGTTGGTATATCGGATCAGCGGAATTCCGTCAGAGACTAAGCGACCAACTGAGTCGTTTGCCCAAGAAAGGGGACAACTACCGGGGGCGGCAGAGGCGTGAGCATGGAGAGGACGAGGCAGAGAGACTGCTTGCTGCCGGATTGCAGGTGTTGGGTATGGAGGAATCCGAGGTATTGGAGATGAAGAACAATCGAAAAGAGAAACAAGCCTTGGCATGGCTGATAAATGCGCATACCACGGCCACCGTCCGTTGGACCGCAGCCCGGTTGGAGATGGGACATCCCGAAAATGCTTCCCACGGGATTAACCGCTTTCGAAGAAAGGAGACAAATGAAATTACAAAAATTCGCAAGAAACTGGAAGAAAGTCTGTTTTCTGTGGGCTGACCCCTTTTCCGTCTCTTTTTCTGGATACAGGTTCGGCATCTCTGCTTGCCGACCACCGGTTGTAA
>JAGYLC010000236.1 GCA_018401235.1 Kiritimatiellia bacterium | reverse complement strand
TCACCTCCACCAGCAAATCCTTCGCCTCCTCAATCCTGCCCGACTCCACCAGGGCCATCGCCAGATTCCGCTTCGCCAGCGCATGCCAGGGGGCCAACTTCACCAGACGCTTGAAAATCCCAACCCAAGCGGACCCACCTTAAAATCCACCCTACGTCCCTTTTGATTCGACAAATCGCCGATCTTGCGCCATTAATTTGCTCAATTGCTTCTTAAACTCAACTTATTCTTCAACGAATCCGATGTCCGACACTATATTTTTACGCCACCCCGGCCCAATCGACGAGGTGAAAATCGTGCCTGGAATATTCGACAACATTGAATTATCGTTGGATCAGGCACTTTGCAACAGCCTGTCGCGTGCTTTTCGGGCTGATTTCTGTGTGGAAGATCAAAGGACCTGTTCATGGTGAATGAACTGATTCAGAACTTTGAGGAGGAGATCTTTTGCAATTTTGTAAATGATCAGTTTTCCGGCACCCTGTCGCGGCGGGTTGTGGATTTGCCGAAGCATGAGAATTTCCCGTGGGACCTGGCCCGTCAGGTGGGCGTGGTGAAATCGCTGGCCGGGAGCAAGGGAGAGAACCGGCCGCTCGTGGTGGTGTGTGTGAAACTTGGGGAGGGGGACGTGCTGACGGAGCGCAGCAGCCGCATCCGGCAGTTTACCTTTGCCAAGCATGTGCTGGATGAAGCGATGGCCAACCCCGCGCCGGGGGTGGAGGGCATCCTGTCCCAGGGGCTGTTCGCGTTTTACGATGAGGAAGGTAATTTCCGGCTGAGCCTGGTCTATGGAGAGGCGGAAGGGACGAAACTGAAATGGAGCAGCGCCAAGCGGCTGAGTTTTTACGTGGCGGCGGGCCAGCCGAACAAAACTTTCCGAGATCGGGTCGCGTTGGACTGGAGCAGCTTCGATAAGCTCAAAGCGGCCTTTTCGGTCGAAAAGCTGACTAAGGAGTTCTACACCCGCCTCTTCGCCTGGTATCAAAGGGCCATGGACAACGGGGACGTGGTCTTTCCCAATGACCTGGTGAAGGACAAAGAACCCGGTGAGGTCAAGTCGGAGCAGATCATCCGCCTCATCACCCGCCTGATGTTTGTGTGGTTTCTCCGGCAAAAACATCTTGTCCCCGCAGAACTCTTTGATCCGGAGAACCTGAAGGACATTTTGAAGGATTTCGATCCCGGAAAGGGGGAATCCTACTACCGGGCCATCCTGCAGAACCTGTTTTTTGCCACCTTGAACACCGAGATCCCCGAACGTGCCTTTGCCATCGAAGGCAGCCGACAGGAAAATGAGGAGCATTTCGGGGTTAAAATCTTTTACCGCTATGCGGCGGAGTTCGCGATCCGTGAGG
>JAGYLC010000235.1 GCA_018401235.1 Kiritimatiellia bacterium | reverse complement strand
AAGACTGCCTCGGCACCTACTTCTATTCCCGCGGCTGGATCCGCGAGCGGCGGGTACCGGGTCCCGACCGGGCCGACTGGCTGCGTGAACTCTTCGCGGATCGTTTTGACGAGGAGATGATCGAGGAACTCATTGAAGCGGATGCCGAAGCCTTCGAACACTACGAACAGGCCCTGTTCATCCGCACCCCCGCCGCCGAAGAGGGCGAATCCTATTGTCAACGCTGCGCCGCCCATCTCGGCTGGCGCTTTGTGGCCGAGGAGGCGGACATGCGGTGGTTTCGTGATTTTCTCAGCGGGAATCACGATGATGAACGTTTTGTCAGCCTCGCCCCCGGTCAAACCCTGACCGCCTCCGGGGACCACCGGATATTCGCATGAACTTTCCCCGAATCCTTGATGAACACGGGACGGCCCTGGACATTCCGGTTTCTCCAAAGCCGGATCAGACACTGGCATCCTGGTTTGCCGCCAACGGCCATCCCTTGAACATCCGCTGTGGCGGACGCGGTCTCTGCCGCGGCTGCGAACTTCAAAGCAAAAACGGTACGGTCAAAGCCTGTCAGATTTCTGTAGCCGCCATGGCCGGAAGCACCCTCATCCTTCCCCGCGCCTCCCAACACGACGGGTCCATTCACGGGGTCAGCGCCTTCGAAATCGCCCCCGCACTTCTGGAGACCCTGTACCCGCGCCGGCAAGCCAACGGTGTCGCCCTCGACATCGGCACCACCACCCTCGCCGCCTCCTTCTGGCACGGAAGCCCGCCGCATTGCGAGCGGACCGCCACCCGCGCCAACCCCCAGCGGGCCTTCGGCGACAACGTGGTCAGCCGCATTCAATTCACCCTGGACCACGACGACGGCGTACAAACGCTGCGCGACAACCTTCTCAAAGGCGGTATCCACCCCCTGTTGCGCGAGGTCTGCGGTGAACAGGTGCCCGAGCGCCTCTTCGTCACCGGCAATCCGGCTATGCTGCACATTCTCGCCGGAGAATCCCTGCAAGGCCTTGCCTCCTGGCCGTTTTCACCCGCCTTTCTGGAGACCCGCGACGTTCCCGCCGAGGCACTCGGGCTGTCTCCGCACAGCCGTGTCACCCTCCTTCCCGCCCTCGGACCCTTTGTCGGCTCCGATGTCCTTGCGGGCGCCCTCGCCTGCGGCTGTCTGGACGCGGACCCCCCCGCATTGCTCATCGACTTCGGCACCAACGGCGAAATTCTGCTCCGCACCTCCGACGGACTCTGGGCCACCGCCACCGCCGCCGGGCCCGCCTTTGAGGGCGGTCGACTCCAATGCGGGGCCGCCGCCGGACGCGGGGTGATCTCCCGTTTCGTCAAGGCCTCCGAACTGATCACGTCGACCAACATACAGGCCCATGGCATTTCCGGTGCGGCCTATGTGGATGCGC
>JAGYLC010000234.1 GCA_018401235.1 Kiritimatiellia bacterium | reverse complement strand
ACGCTCTGCGAAGAGGCCCACATCGACCCCGCCTCTCTCCGTCACGTCTACGTCGCCGGCGGTTTCGGCTACCATCTCACCCCCGCCCACGCCCGGTCCATCGGCCTCCTCCCGCCCGTCCCCCTCGACCGCATCCACCTGGTCGGCAACGCCTCCCTCGCCGGGGCCACCCTCGCCCTCCTCACCGACCAGGCCCTCCCCCGCATGGAAACCGAGCGTGGCCGGATCCACCTGGTCGAACTCAATCAAATCCCCTCTTTCGAAGACCACTACATCGACAGTTTGGGGTTGGATACTGATTCCTACCAAAGCGTTTGCACGCCGGAGTAGTTCAGAATCTTTTCATCACGGGTGATAAGCGTCAGTCCGAGGATTCGTGCCGTCGCCACAATGATCTGGTCTGCGGGATCGCGATGAAATTCACCGGGAAGGTGGCAGGATTCCCAGGCAATCTCCGCATCCGCCCGCAACATCTCGATGCCGGGACTCCGCGTGGCGCGACCCAACCAAATTCTGGAGGATAAGGACAAATCCAGCTTGCCTAGGGATTCTTTTCGAGCGATCTCCCAGATGCTGATGTCCGCAACACCACAGCATCCGCTGGCAGAATCATTGATTGCGGTTGCCGCGGCCGCAGAAAGTTTCTCTGGACAGTCCAACAGCCAGATCCAGATATGAGTGTCCAGGAGATAGGTCATTGAGCGGCATCCCAGTCTTGGTCTCCCAGGGGTACATCAAAATCTTCCGCGATATGGAGAACCCGCCCGGATAATGCCCCCCAGGAGGGATGCATTCCCTTTTGCCGGGTCGGTACGATTTTCGCCACCACTTGCCTACGACTGGTGATCAGGATGGGCTCCCCATTCAAAGGAAGCTCACGCAGAACCCGGGTGCAGGTTTTTTTAAATTCAGAGACCGAGAGAGATTTCATGACTACATGATGTAGTCATTAAAGTTATTTGTCAATCGAAATAACTTACCAGGACATTCCACATTTTTTCAGCGTAAAGCGCAGATTAGCTTTTAAAGACAGGGTATTGAGAACCCTCTCCGCCAACTCCGGACTCCGATCCACCCCCACCCGCAATCCCAGCAAGGCCTCCACCCCCGCCCACGCCCGGGCCATCGGACTGCTCCCGCCCGTCCCCCTCGACCGCATCCACCTCGTCGGCAATGCCTCCCTCGCCGGCGCCACCCTCGCCCTCCTCACCGCCGATGCCCTCCCCCGCATGGAAACCGAGCGGGACCGCGTCCACCTCGTCGAACTCAATCAAATCCCCTCTTTCGAAGATCACTACATCGATTCTCTCTCTCTGCGACCCTGACCACCAGAACTCAGTTTATTTAGTATTTTGACAGCAAGGGCTCGCAGATTCAAATGTGTGTTTATGATCAACTTCCAAACTCTGAGCTTCGCTCGGAGTGCGGAGAA
>JAGYLC010000233.1 GCA_018401235.1 Kiritimatiellia bacterium | reverse complement strand
CTTGCGTTCCGGCTTGTCGCGGCTCTCCCGCTGGAAAATTTTTGACAATCTCCGCCGCAGCCTGGTGTCCACCGCCCACCTGGCCCTTCTCCTCTTTTTCTTTTTACGGGTTCCTCAAGGGGGAATCCTCGGAAGCGGGGTCGTCCTGCTGCTCATCGCACTCCCCGGATTGTTGGTTCGTCTGGGCTCCCTGCTTCGCAAATCCAACACCGGCACCTGGCATCAACATCTCCGCGCGGAAGGGAAGGAGGGACTGCGGTTCGCAGGACAAACGGCGTTCAATCTGGCCATGATTCCTCATGAAACGCGGATGAGCCTCGATGCCATCCTCCGCACCTGTTACCGAGTATTCGTTTCCCATAAGCACATGTTGGAGTGGCAAACCTCTGATGATGCCGCCCTCGGTGGACGCGACAGCCTCCCCGGACATTTCCGGGCGATGGCGGTTTCGCCTTTGCTCGCTTTCATCACGGCGGGACTCCTCGCCCTGTGGATTCCAGCCAATCTGCCGGGAGCCCTGCCCATGCTTCTACTCTGGATTCTCTCCCCCGTCCTCGCCTGGACCTGCAGTCGGCCACGCAGAGAAAAAATTCCGAAGCTCTCAAAGCAACAGATCGACTTTCTAGGTCAGTGCGCCCGTAAAACCTGGTCGTTTTTCGAAACTTTTGTCACCGCCGAAGAAAACTGGCTGCCCCCCGACAATTTCCAGGAGGCCCACGGCCCCCGTGTCGCCTCCCGCACCTCTCCCACCAACATCGGCCTGTCCCTGCTGTCCAGTTTGGCCGCCCGCGATTTCGGCTACCTGACTCTGGACGGACTGGTCCAACGCATCGGAAACACCTACGCCACCCTGGACCGCCTGCCGCGCAAACACGGACATTTCTTCAATTGGTACGATACCCGCAGTCTGGAACCCCTGCACCCCATCTACCTCTCCAGCGTCGACAGCGGCAACCTTGCCGGCCACTTGCTCATCCTGAGTTCCGGTCTACGCGGGCTTCCCGACGAGCCTCTTTTCACAGAACGCATTTTCTCCGGTCTTCGTGACACTCTGCATGTGCTCATGGAATTGATGCCGGATCACGCCTCTCTAAACGAACTTGATCCGCTTCTGGTCGCCCCCCCGGAGTCATTTAGTGAAGGCATGACCCGTTTGGAGGAGGTACGGGATCTCATCGAGCAGATGTCGGACACTTTCGCCCAGGCTTCTCCAGAGCAGCATCTCTGGTTTGAACGACTCCAACGCGACACGGAAACCCAGCTCTGCGAATTGCGGGGTCTTGTTCCCGACCGCGCGGATTTCGCTTTCCCCAACCTCCGCCAACAGGCCGCGAGGGACGTTCCCGCCGCCCGAATCCTGTTACAGGTCCTGGACGACCTCGCCGTCCGAGGCGATATCTTCGCCGACATGGATTTTACCTTTCTTTATGACTCG
>JAGYLC010000232.1 GCA_018401235.1 Kiritimatiellia bacterium | reverse complement strand
CCTTCGATGCCGAGATTGGAGATGTAGAGCTGACGGCAGATGTCGCCGCCCTTGGGCCGTTCGATTTTGATCACGCGCGCGCCCAGGTCGGCCAGCCGCATGGCGGCGGCGGGCCCGGCCAGGAATTGTGAGAAATCCAAGACGGTGAGCCCGTCCAGGGGTTGAGTCGTTGAGGTAGTTGTCATAAAAGTGTTTCGATTCTGGTTAACTGGAATTCCTATTGGTTTTCCCGACGACGCACCACCAGCAAATGATCCGCCACCAGCACGGTTACACCGTGTTGATTCAGCACCGTGACCCGCTCGACCGCCACCCCGAACTCCGGTTTCTTGTGCTCGCGCTTTTCCACGATTTCCGCAGTGACCCGGAGGGTGTCTCCGATGAATACCGGCTTGATAAAGCGCAGTCGGTCATATCCATACGAAATGGCCTGCGGGTTGATCGCCCCCGCGGTCATGCCCACCGCCACACTGAAAATCAGGGTGCCGTGAGCGATACGCTGCCCAAACTCCTGTGTTTTGCACCACTCCGCATCCATGTGGTGCGGATAAAAATCCCCGGTTTGTCCCGCGTGCAGCACGATATCGGTTTCGGTGAGGGTCCGCCCGCCGCAATCGCGGGCCTGTCCCGGCTCCATCTCTTCAAAATAAAGTTCCTGAATCATCTTGTTTGTACTCCTGTCCACAGGTGGTTGATTTCTTTGGCGGCTTCCGCGACCGGCATTTTTCCCGCGACGGCCGCATGGGCGACTGGCGTGGCCGCGTCCTGAAAATCCATGTAGCCGGGCAATTTCGGACGCAGCAGCGCGATGTTCAAGGCAGCGAGGGTGTCGCGGAAAAAGTTTCCGCTAACTGCGTTCACCGTATCATCCAGCCAGGCGGCGCGGTGCCCTGGCTGCCCCCCGGCCTCAAAATAAAGTCCCCTCTGTGTTTCCGGGCGCGCGGTGAACAGCGCGTAGTCCATCGCCTCGCGGGGATGCGCGGTTTTCGCCGACACCGCCAGCCCGGCGCCGCCGAGGGTGGAGCGCAGCGGACGTGTGCCGCAGCTCACCAAATTGCCCGCCTTGAGCGGATACGCCGCGTATCCCGGACGCGAGTAGTTCGAATAGCCATAGGCGAAGGGACAGTAGCACGCGCGCGGATCCTCCGGAACCGTGCTCATCCACTCCGCGGTGCGGATGGGATTGCGCTCCAGACAGGCGGGATCGCACAGGGCCACCAATTTGCGCAGTTCCTCCAGAGCGCCCGCCAGCGCGTCTTCGTCCGCCAGAGCGGAGGGTACAAAAAGTTCCGCGCCCAGGGCATTGCAAAACATGTAGCTGTTCATCAGAACATCGATGGGAAAAGCGGAAACCGTCACCAGCCCCTCCCCGGCCAGGGCCAGTACATCCTCCCAGGTGGCGGGAAGGCTCGCGCCATGCCGTTCCAGCAGATCC
>JAGYLC010000231.1 GCA_018401235.1 Kiritimatiellia bacterium | reverse complement strand
CGCCCTGATCTTCGAGTTCAAACTGGTGGAAGACGAACCGGAGGGCAAAGCCCTGGCGCAAATCCTCGCCAAAGGCTACGCCGACCCCTACCGCCTGGCCGGGAACGAAGTGCACTGCATCGGCATCGAATTCAGCACACATCAGCGGACGATTGTGGGTTGGGAGATGGCGTAAACCATTTTCTATCCATCTCTGGGGACTGGCCACGCGAAAACCGCTGTGAAAACGCCGGAGTTCCGCGTTTACGCGGATAGTCATTTAGGGCCATTCATGGCCCGGTTTCAGAGCGGAAGGCACGCAAGCGCTGCAAGGCCTTGAACACCGAATTCCCGCTCCCTAAAGGTCGCTCTGGACTATCCGCGTAAACGCGGAACTCCGGCTTCAAGACACATCGTTCGCGGAACGGGAATCTGCCAAGGTTACGGTTTAAAGAATAAAGGGATAAAGATTATAGGGAAATTTTCCAACGTCGGAGATAGACGATTACCCCCACGGAAAAGAGGGCTAGTAAAACCGTCGACGGTTCAGGGATACTGGCCACGCGAAAACCTACGGCGCTGTTCTCGACCGTGGGATCGAAGTCGTTCCGATTCGAGGACCTCAAGAAGGCCTCACTGATCAACCACCGTCCGCCGCGGAAGCTGCGGTCTCCATCCGTTAAAACATTAAAGCCATCGAAGGCGCTTTCATTCCATTCCCACACGTTTCCATTTTGCCCCATGGTTCCATAGGGGCTCAACCCGCCCGCCAAATCGACATCCGCAGGCCCCGACTGACCGCCATAGACCGCCGAACCCGAGTTTGTACCACTGGCCACTGCGGTGGGGGCACTATTGCTCCCGGTGGCGTAATCCCAGTAATTCGGGGTCACCCCGTCGTTCTTGTGGTAGGCCGCCTTGTACCACTCGTCTTCGCTGGGGAGGAAATAGAAGGCATCCTTATGGCGATAGGCATTGGTGCCACTGCGCACACCCGTAATCGCTTGCTCGCTCACTCCCCACAGCGTCATGCTCCATTCACTGTCAAAGGTCAGATTATAGGCCTCCTGATGTCCGTTGCTGGTATTCATCCAGTTTACGTATGCCGCTGCCTCGTACCAACTGATATTCGCAGCAGGTCTATCTAAGCTATGGGCACCCGCACTGACGTTGATCAGATCCGAGGCGGTGGCTTTGGTGATGTCGTTCTGACTAATCGCGTAGGTTGAGATCCGGTAGTCATACCCTACTCCACCATAAGGGGAACTGTAACTCCCCCCTCCAGCGCCGGCGTCGTTCGCATTCCCCGCGTTGCCGACCTCAACAAAGTCGATGGTGAATTCATTCCCGACGGTTCCGAAGCTGTCCTGGGCCTGCACCGTGCCCGCCGAGAAGATCAGCAGGCCGCAGAGCCACAGGGTTCCGCGCGAAAGAAGGGATGTGTTTGTTTTCATATGTTGTTACCTGAGTTGGAGATTAAATGAATTATAGA
>JAGYLC010000230.1 GCA_018401235.1 Kiritimatiellia bacterium | reverse complement strand
ACCGACACCAAACCGGTGCGGATACTGGCACCCGGGCAACAGGAGAAGCCGGAACTTTCCGCCGAGGCGTTGGCGGTGTATGATCCGGAGGGGACGGTCCGCGCCTATCTCCGCACGCGGGGGGTCGCCTTTACCGGGTTGGCGGATATTCATGCGGTTCCGGACAAGGCCGAGGTGGTGATCGTTGGACCGGACGCGGTTCCGGCGGATCACTCGACGCACCCGGTGTTCCTGGCTCTGGCGGCGGGCGGCAAAAAAGTCATTGTTCTGGATCAGGAGTATCCGCTTGCATTCAAAGCGATGCCGGGGGAGTTCCGTCCCACGGACTTTGTGGGGCGTTTTGGATTTATGGAGGACGCCACGCATCCTGTGTTTGCGGGGATGACGCAGGAGGATTTTTTCACCTGGGGCCGCAATCACATTCTGTACCGCAATGTGTACCGAAAATCGCCGACGGGCGGGCGCAGTCTGTTTCACTGCGATGAGGGGCTCACGTGCAGTGCGCTGATCGAGTCCCAGCCCAACGACGGGCTGCTGCTGGTTTCGCAGTTTGACATGAGGGGTAACCTTGCGGAGGAGGCGCCGGCGCAGTGGCTGTTCAACAACATGCTGGCCTATGCGGCCGCGTACAAGCCGGTCCGGAAAGAAACACTGGCCTGTCTGGACGATTTGCAGCAAAAGGTGCTCCGGGAGACCGGGGTGTCGCACCGGAGTGTGGACAGGCCGATGGCGGCGTTGCGGGCCGGGGTCGCGGTGGTGAGCGCGACGCCGGAGAATCTGGCCGAACTGGCGGAACATGCGGAGGAGGTGAGGGCGTTTGCGGAACAGGGCGGCTGGCTGATGCTGTGGGGGCTCACGCCGGAGGGTCTGGAGGATTACAACGCGCTGGTGGGATTTCCCCATGTGATCCGTCCGTTCCGGCGTGACCGGGTTCTGCTGCGGTATCCGCTGGATCCATTGGCTTCAGGCCTGACCCTTCGGGATGTGGTGATGGACACCGGGAAACGGCTCTATCCGTTCATGGCGCTCAAGGAGCCCGATCCGAACGGGTTCCTCTGGCTGATTGATCATGACGACATTGCGCCCTTCTCCACGTTCCCCACGCCCATGGAGATGGGGAAAGGCACCAACACCCCCGGGCTGGATCACTATCCGGAAAACATGGTCAACGGGTTCACGTCCGACGACAACTGGGTGTTCACCTACACGACGATTCTGGATGAGGGGCACAAGACCACGTTCACGCTGGAGCTGCCGAAAGAGGAGGAACTGGTGGCGCTCAAAATCCGGCCGTCACGTCATTATCATCCGCTCACGGAAATCCGGATTTATTTTGACGATGATCCCGAGCCGGTGGTGGCGCGTCTGCCGACGCGGCTCACTCCGGTGACGGAAGACATTCCGATTGCGGGGCGCAAGGCGCGGCGGCTGACGATCGAGCTGGCGGACTGGGACCGGCGGGGGGACCGGAACATTGTGGTGGTG
>JAGYLC010000023.1 GCA_018401235.1 Kiritimatiellia bacterium | reverse complement strand
GATTTTCTTCGTTTATTGACCCCGAAATCCTTAATCAAAGCAACGCCTTGTTTGGGTACGAGGGGGACAAGTACTATTTCGATTTGGACATCCGACGCCACTTCGGACTGGATTCCTACACCTCGGATGTGATTCCCTACTGGAAAACCGAAACCGTCGAGGCCATGGACGCCTTCCGATTCAAGGAGGGTTACTCTATGGGCGCCGGCGAGTGCGTGTCCCTTTCCACCCTCTACGCCGCCGCCCTGTTTATTATCGGCGGTGTAGAACTGGAGGACATTCTGATGCTGGCCACCCCTCTGCATTCCCAAAATTTTATCACCACGGAAGAAGGGATCATCACCAACAACCGCCGCATCGTCACCAAAAAAATGTGGTTCAACGGCAGTGAAATCTCCTGGAAGGCCCAGCGGGCCATCCGCAATGAAAAAATCACCATTGTAGCCAACAACACCGGATATATCCACACCATGTATCCCGAGGCCACCATCAACCGCGATACCTATGAACGCGGGGTGGGAAAACTGCAGGACTACCTGACCACGGTCATTGACATAGAAATCATGTCCAACTTTCTTCGCCAACACTCGGATCTGCAGACCTGTTTTCAAATTCGACAGGACCGCCACGGCGGCCACCGCTACATCGAAGCCGAGAAAGTCTATGCCTACGAGCACGGAAGCAGTTATCGGGTAAGCGATGACACCCGCGGCAAATTGCTGGACGAAATTGACACCTATGAATACTTCGCCACCCCCATAGAAGGCCGCATCGTGCTCAACAACTTCGAGGATTTTTTCAAGCAAAATCCCGGACTTGACCTCAACGATCCCAAGGACTTGGCCATCCTCATGGACGCGTTCAGTTGCACCAACGCCAAAGCTAAAAACGTGGGCCAGAAACTGGTGGAATTCTGCCACATCGAGCCACGACTACCCGAGGAAAAGATTTTCGTCCCCTCCCCCGCCATCGAATTGAAGGCCGACTGGGGACGTGAACGCATCCTGGAAGTCCTTGAGGACTTGCGGGACGACAACCCCGTCGTCGATCTCGCTTTTTACGCCTATCGCGACCTCACCCGCACCGACTGGCAGCCCTTCATCAAAGCCGCCCTCGAACGAAATCCGGTGGTAGTGGACGCCTTGCGCAAACTTAGCGAAGCCGAGGCGGTTGAACGCCTAAGCGCCCTCACCCCCGAGTCCATTTACGACGGAAACCGCCTGGCCCAACCGGACGAAGTGTGGAATTTCCAGCGGGGCGACGGCACCGAGATCGCTTTTGCCATTGCCACCTTGCTCAAACACCGACGTCCCGATCGACCGGTCGAGCTCCGCATCCACCCCGACCACGTCACCCTCGCCTGGGACAAGCAAAAGATCGAACTCCCCAGCCAGAAAGGTTTGGAAAAACCCAAAATTAGACTAAATTAGTCAAGATGAAAGGTAAGTTAGACGGCCTTGCCGCGCTATTGGAGGCGGATAAGGACATCCACGTGGTCGGATGCGCGTTGGATGGTCAAGAGGCGAGGAAGCCTATACCGTGGCCATGGCATTCCAGGAAGCCCTCGACGACCTGGAAGAAAAACGACGGATGGCCATCCGAATTTTCGCTAGCGACCTGGACACTGACGCGATTAAAAAGGCGCGCAAGGGACGGTATCCGGAAAACATTTCCGTGGACCTGTCTCCGGAGCGCCTCGAACGGTTTTTTCTGCAGGAGGAGGACGGCTTCTATCGGATCCGGCCCGAAATCCGCGAGACGATCCTTTTATCCGTGCACAGCCTGACCACCGACTCTCCCTTCACCCGCCTGGATCTGGTCTCTTGCCGGAACGTATTGATTTATCTGACCCAGGAAATGCAGGAGAAACTCATCCCCTTGTTTCATTATAGCCTCCATCCCGGAGGGTTATTACTTCTGGGCGGTGCCGAAAGCCTCGGAATCCATTCCCATTTGTTGGCCGATGTGGACGGCCCGCTGCGTATTTACCGCAAACTGATGACCGCGTACACCCCGGACATCCTTGATTTTCCCACCCGGCGTTTAAAGCACACGCCGCCGGATCTTTCCGGTGAATCCCGGAGACCCCCTATGCGACAAAATCTGCAAACCCTCGCCGAAAACCTGATCCTGCAACACTACGCACCCGCCACCGTGCTGGTGGACGAACTGGGCAATATTCTCCACATCAGTGGCCGAACCGGAAAATATCTCGAAGCTGCCGCGGGCAAAGCCAACTGGAATTTATTTGCCATGACCCGCGAGGGTCTTCGCACCGACCTGCACCGTTGTTTTACCATGGCCATGGCACAGCCCGGCCTCGCCAGCGCCCCGGGTCTGTGCATCATTGCAGTCCTCCAACGAGGAACTCACCACCGCCGTCGGGCAGGAAGCGCTTCCCTAAACTACGACGAACACCCCCGGTCAATTGATAATCAGAAATAAATTCGATTCATACCTTGTATTTTGAAAGTATCGTTTTCATAATGAAAGGTATGAACCGGATTTATCTTACACTTTTAGAAGAACAACTCCGCTATTTTCCCTGTGTAGCGGTCATTGGCCCCCGTCAATGCGGCAAAACCACTCTCGTGCAGTCTTTACCGGGAGAATGGAACTATTTCGATATGGAACGGGGGGCGGATCACACCCTGGCTGCGGAAGATCCGGATCTTTTCTTGCGTCTGAATCCCGACCGCGTGGTGATCGACGAGGCACAAATCCTGCCTTCGCTGTTTCCCGCCTTGCGAGTAGCGATTGATGCTGATCGCGGACGTAAAGGCCGTTTTGTCATCACTGGCTCCAGTTCGCCCGACCTGCTGCGCTCCGTTTCGGAATCACTCGCGGGGAGAATGGCCCTCATTGAAATGTCCCCCCTCCTCTGGGCGGAAACCCATCCCGCCCCTCCCCCCCTTCTGATTCCCCGGCTGGCAGCAGGAATCACCGACCCGGACGACCTATTGGACGGTCTGCAACCGCGCGGTTCCCTGCACGAGGCGCACGACTACTGGCTACGGGGCGGCTATCCCGAACCTTGGCTCAGCGCCGAACCTATTTTTTCTGAACGGTGGACCGATCAATATCTCCAGAATTATGTGCAACGGGATGTGGCTCGACTTTTCCCGGGTCTGGATTCTCAACGCTTTCGTCAGTTCATCCGTTTACTTGCAGGATTATCGGGCGATGTACTTAACTATTCCGAGGTCGCCCGCGCTCTGGGCGTTTCCCAGCCTACCGCCCGCGACTATTTTGAAATCGCACACGGCAGTTTTCTCTGGCGACAACTGCCCGCGTATCACCACAGCTCTGTAAAACGATTGGTCAAGCATCCAAAAGGGTACCTGCGGGACAGCGGACTGCTGCACCGCCTCCTGCATATCCCGGATCGCGACTCACTGCTGGCCCATCCCCGCGCCGGGGCCAGTTGGGAGGGTTTGGTGGTCGAGGAAATTCTACGGCAGTTCATCTGCAAAGGTGTGGCCGTTGAAGCCTCCTTTTACCGCACAGGTGCCGGGGCGGAAGTAGACTTGGTGTGCGAGGGGGCTTTCGGATGCCTACCCGTGGAAATCAAACATCGACAACGGGTGGATCGCCGCGATCTGCGTGGCATTCGCGACTTTATGGAAGAGCAAAGTTCACCCGTCGGCCTCGTCATAAACAACGACGAACGCCCCCGACGCTATACAGAAACCTTGGTCGGGGTTCCCTTCACTCATCTGTAAAATTCACAGGTGGGGTTTTACCCCATAGCGGTTATCGGGAGTAAAAGGTAAGGTTCTTTAATCACTGGAACCTACAACCCCCACCGATAAATCAGTTTGGTTGGTGATCGGCGGACTGGTGTCCCTGGTCATCGGAGCCTCCGGTGTCCTGACCCGCGGGTCCAAGGCCTAATCACAAATCAACTCGCCTCAAACCAAAAGAACACATCATGTGATACATTCTATAAGGGTAATACCCCATATTCCTTACAGGGCACTTTTGTTATTCTTATAACGAATCGTATCTCAACTGGGAAGAACCCTAACAATCTTGACCGACCGGAATGCGGAATTCTAAACCCCAAGCCCCTACAAAGGACAAACCAATGAATACCTCTACTCCCCAACGCAAACTCCCGGCTTCCCTGCGCTCGACCGCGGGACTCCTCACCATGATCTTCTTCCTGCATGGCATGGTGCCGATGGTCACCACACTTCAGCTTTACTAAAAACGATTTAGGTTAAATCCACTGCTGACTGTCTCTCAAGCTTCGGCTTTGCTCATTGGAGCGGCCGCCGCCGTTGGCGATGCGGATGAGGATGCCGATCATGATGGAGGTAAACAATAGACTGGATCCGCCGTAGCTGACAAAGGGCAGTGGCAATCCTTTGGTGGGCATCGACCCGGTCACCACCCCCACGTTGATCACTGCCTGCAGGGTAATCAGTATAATGATCCCAAATCCCAGCAGCCGCGCAAAACTGTCTTTGCAGCGCCAGGAAATGTACATGCCGGCAAGAAACAGGATTAGATACAGCGCCATCACAATTCCCGTCCCCACCAATCCGAATTCCTCCGCCAGGATGGCCAGAATGAAGTCGGTATGCGCCTCGGGCAAATACGAAAATTTCTGCAGGCTTTGTCCGATCCCTTTTCCCCACAGCCCTCCCTCAATGAATCCATACAGGGAGTTCATTAATTGATAGGAGGCATCGTCGGCATATTTTTCGGGATTCAGGAAGGAGGTCACCCGACTCATCCGCACCGGATTGTGATAAATCAAAACAGCAAACCCCACACTGCTGATTACGCCGGATCCCAACAGATACCCCCCCCGGGTTCCGCCAATATACATAATCAGCATCCCGGTCCCGCCAATCAACATGGTGGTGCCGTAGTCGAGTCCGATCAATACCATCAAACACAACACCCCCAACCCGGCCGCCGGCAGCAGAAACCCCCGCACGAATTCCTGTGAGCGTCTACGGTACACACTCAGCCAGGTGGCCACCCACAAGATCGCACTGAGCTTTGCCAGTTCGGAGGGTTGGAAATTAATCGGCCCCACACTCAACCAGCGGTGCGCACCCGCTATATTCCGTCCCACCAGCCGGGCCATCAGTAACAACACAAGGGCCAGTAGACACATCCAGGGCATTCCTTTTCGCCAGTAGTTCACCGGGACACAGACAGTGAAAACTCCGCCCACCAGTGCCACAAGCCCCCAAACCGCCTGTCGAACCGGGTAGAAAAGAGGGTTTTGCTGCCCAATACCAATGCTAACCAGCATGGTCAGGCTGACACCAAAAAGCAAGAGCACACACAAGACCACTACCCGCGCGGCCGCGGGTGAGCGAAAGTCCTCATCGGATGGGGAGGGTTCCCGCCTACGCGCAGATCCAGGCATGCCTGCACCCGCCCGCTTAATACACGCCGGGTGGAATTAACAAGTTCTGTCCCGCCTTCAATTCCGCGTTGGCCGGAAGCTTGTTCAGTTTGCGAATATCTTCCGCGGGCACAATGTAGTTGTTGGCAATGCTTTCCAGGGTGTCGCCTTCCTGCACCACGATGGTGAATGCACGGCTGGTGACCGGATCCTCTTCCGCCTCTTCTTCCGCCGGTTCGGGGCCGGGGCGGGAAAGTCCACCAAGTCCAATATCCAGATCCACGCTTCCACGGGTCGCTTCAGGTGCCGTAGTCGGACGCTCCGGAACCGGAGTCGGCCTTGGCGCGGGTTCACGCGTCTGGGAAGCGGTGGTGCTTTCGCGGGGAGTGGCGCCATCGGGCACTTTCAGGATTTGCCCCACCAATACCCGGTCCGAACTGAGAGTGTTCAGCGATTTTAGATTCGCCACACTGGTGGAATACCGTTGGGCAATCACACTCAGCGAATCCCCGGAGCGCACCACATAGGTGTCCCCCGAGGTTGCGGGGGGAGCCGGACGGGTGGCCGCCGGACGGGTGGCCGCTCGGGCAGGCGTTCCGCTTCCCGGTGGAATTAGAATTTGCTGCCCGACCAGCACCTTGTCGGGATCTGCTATATAATTGTAATCAGCCAGTCTTCTCCAGCTCATGTTATGGCGTGCCGCCACTTGGGACAAGGATTCCCCTCTTTTGATCGTGTAGGGAGTGCCTTCACGCGGTTGAACTTCCGGACGGATCGTCTGAACGGGTTGAGGGGCCGGCGGCAACTCTCGTTCGGTCACCTGCGGGCGGCCAAAGTCCACTTCCAGAGGAGGGGGCATTTCCGCCTCCTGCTGCGAACGGGTCGCGGGCGGCGGCATCGCCGGCGAGGGGGGCGGACCCACCTCGCGGGGAGGGCGACCAGTCGCACATCCGGCCAGCAACAGGGCTGCCAGACTCAGGGTTGAGGTAACGGCGAAAAAAGCGTGTGGGTTTTGTTGTTTCATAATGCGTCCTTTCATGGCGATGCTATTTTGGAAGTTGTGGCGTACAGGTGGGCAACCCGCCGCCTGAAATCGTGTCCGCGCTCGGTGTAACCCGAGTACTGATCGAAACTGGCACATCCGGGTGAAAATAACAAGGGCTCTTCCCTGTCTCTTCGCACTCGAACGGCACTCAAAGCTTGTTCCAGTGTATCGAATGACAGGCATACGTCAACGGAATCCTTCCAAACCGCCCCCATTTTTTTTGCCGAGGCCCCAAACAGGTAGACCCGCGGGTTCCGTTCCGCAAATAAGGCATCGAGTTGATGCAAATCCTCCCCCTTCTCTACTCCCCCCATCACCAGATGTACCCGACCCGGAATCGAGGCCAGCGCGGCTTTGGTGGCGGTAAGACAAGTACTTTTGCTGTCGTCGATCACCCGGCCCGCTCCGGGGATGTGCACTTCCTGCATGCGATGCTCGGGGAATTGGAAGTCCCGAATCACCAGCTCCTGTTCACAGGCATCCACCCCGTCAACTCCCTGCAAAACCGCCATCAACATGCGAAGATTCTCCCGCCACGGACCGGATGCGAATCGGGTACCCTCCAAATCAGGCAAACGGACATCGCGGGGATCCATCCTCCGCGCATGGGTGGTGACATTCACCGGAAACGCCTCCGGCCACACTGCGATTTGATTGTCGGTCATGCCCTCAAACAAACGAGCTTTGGCACCGGCGTACGCCTCCATCGTCCGGTGACGGTCCAAATGATTCGGGACCACATTCAGGCAGAGTGCCCGGTCCGGCATCAGTTGGCATACCTGCTCGAGTTGAAAGGAACTGACCTCCACCACATGAAAATCCGCTTTGGGACAGGTTATCGCGATTTCGCAAACCGGCGTACCGATATTCCCCGATACGGTGACCCCATAAGCCGCATCCTCCAACAGCGCCGCCGCCAAAAGTACCATGCTGGTTTTTCCCAGCGAACCGGTAATGGCGATCACCTCTCCCTCCAACCAATCCATTCCCCATTGGAGTTCGGATATCAAAGGGATGTTGTGCGCATCTAACTTGCGAATCCAGGGATGATCCAAAGCGAAACCGGGGCTCACCACGACCAGCCCGTCCCCCAAGCGCTCCGGGAGACGATCCGACCAGTCGTACCCGACTCTCCTCAGCTCCTCCAACTGCAGTTCATCAGGGCGTTTCTCGGAAAACACGTACCCAATACCGTTTTCTATCAAGGCCGCCAGTTTCGCGGCGGCGATTCCGCTGCGTCCGGCTCCGAGGATATGCGTTATCTCCTTCATGTCCTTAACGAATTTTTAGAGTGGCAATGCCCAGTATCGCACAAATGATTGCCAGAATCCAGAAGCGAATCGTCACCAGGGTCTCGACCACTTCCACGTCCCGACCTTCCCGCACCGCCGCCTCTTTTGCCACCATTTCAAAATGATGATGAATAGGCGCACATCGGAAAATCCGTTTTCCCGTCAGCTTGAAGGATGCCACCTGTAACACCACGCTCACCGCCTCCATCACAAACACCCCTCCCACGAAAATCAGGGTGATTTCCTGCTTGATCATGATGGCCGCAGTCGCAATCGCCCCGCCCAACGCCAAACTGCCCGTATCTCCCATGAACACCCGGGCCGGATGGGCGTTGAACCAGAGAAATCCCAGGCCACTGCCCAACAAACACCCGAAGAACACCGCCAGTTCTTCCGACCCCGCAATGTAGGGAATCTGCAAATAATCCGCGAAAATAATGTGTCCCGCACAGTAGCTCATTACCAGATAGGACACCGCCACCGCGTTGCTGCAGCCGATCGCCAGCCCGTCCAAGCCGTCGGTCAAATTCACCGCGTTACTGGCACCCAGCACCACCACACAGACAAACAGCAGGGCCAAGATCCACGGCATATTCGCCCACAGGGGTTCCTTCAGGAAGGGAATCATCAGATCCCGACTCAGCCCCGCCGTCCCCTTGTGCACCTGATCCAGAAATGCGAACAGCAGCACCCCCCACCCCAATTGACCCAACAATTTCAATCGACCGGATAAGCCTTTCGTGTTTTTTTTGGATACTTTAAGGAAGTCGTCCACGAATCCGATCACCCCCATCCAACAGGCACCCAGCAGGGTCATCAATGCAAACGGATTTCCGGGTTTGCACCACAGCAACACCGACAGCACCAAGGAAAATAAAATCAACAGTCCGCCCATAGTGGGGGTGCCCGCTTTCTTCCGCTGCATCGCCAGCACATCGTCGTCCCGGACCGGCTGTCCGATCTTCAATTCCAGCAGCCATCGAATTACCTTAGGGCCCAGCGCCAAGCTCACGATAAACGAAGTGGCGGCACCCGCCATGGTTCGAAACGTCACATAGCCCAAAATGCGTAATGGACTCAACGAGTCCTTGAGCGCCGGATCGTCCAGTCCCTGCCACCAGTCAAACAGCCAATACATCATGTTTTCCGTCCTTTCATTTCACTCCATTCATTCAGGCCCCGGGAACGCGGGCATCCTGCCCGCTCCTTCCTTAGTTCTTTCACAACCAGCTCAAGCTGATCCGCCCTGGAAGCTTTCAGTAAAAGTGTTGCACCCTCGGGAACCCTGCTCAGAATTTCCTCCGCAGCTTCCACGCAGCCCCCCGCCTCCACCACCGGCAGCGAGGAAATCGACTCTTTCATCCAGGCGGCTTTCGGCCCGATCAGCATCACGCCATCCAACGTAAACGAATTCACATACGCCCCTAATTCCTCATGCATGCGCTGTTCATCCGCACCCAGTTCGGCCATCCCGCCCAACACCAGCCATTTTTCGCCGTTGGTCGAAAGTTCGGAAAAGGTCAGAATCGCACTGCGCATACTCAGCGGATTCGCATTGTAGGCGTCATTGATCAAATCCCACTCACCGACGCGGGTGCGCTCCCATCGCATGGGCGCCGGACGATACGCCGTCAGCCCCGCAGACAAGGCTTCCCAGCCAACCCCGCATTCCCTCGCCACCGCCACCGCCAACAGCACGTTCCGGCACATGTGCTCTCCGGGAAGCGGTATGGACAGTTCCACCCGTTCATTTCGAGCTGTATCGTGAATCCGCAACCGATCCGGCGAGCTAAAATCCACGGTCCCCCGGTACTCCGCCGGGTCCCGCATGGACACCGTCACCACCCGACACGTACACGTTGATTTCATCAGTTCAAACCAGGGGGAGTCCTTATCCAGAATCGCCAGCCCGTCCGACGGCAATGCCGCCAACAACGATGATTTTTCGCGGGCAATCGCTTCCACCGATCCCAGCCTCTCCAAATGCGCCTCCCCGATCGAACTGATCACGCCCACCCGCGGCTGTAGGATCCCGGCCAATTCCTCGATTTCTCCCGGTTGATTCATCCCTAACTCATACACCCCGAATGCATCCCCGGTTTCCATCGCCAGCAGGCTCAACGGCAGTCCCACCTGATTATTCCAATTCCCTTTGGTGCAACAGCTGGAACCCTGCTGAGCGCACATCGCTGCCAACATATCCTTGACCGTGGTTTTGCCCGCGCTGCCCGTCACCCCGATTATGCATCCTGACAACGTTTTCCGATATCCCGCCGCCAGCTTTTTCAAGGCCTCCCCGACATCCTCCACTTCCAGACCGGGCAAATCCGGCCCCGCCTTTCCACGCAGACATACGCAGGCAACCGCCCCCGCTTTTTTTGCGTCTTCCAGCAACGCATGTCCGTCCACCCGTGCTCCCGGCAAGGCCACATACAAGGACCCCTCGCTCAAGGTGCGGGTGTCGTGTCCCACCGAGGTAATAGGCCGCCCGGGAGTGTGCGACCAGGTTCCCCCGCACCACCCCGCCAGATCGTCTGGGTCAAACATCGGCATCAACCCGCACCGGTCTTGGAGAGTTCGTTTTTCGCCAGCGCCTTCGCCACCACTTCCCGGTCATCGAAGGGGATCTGTAATGCCCCGACCTGCTGAACCGTTTCATGGCCTTTGCCCGCAACTAACAGGATATCCTCGTTTTGCAGCATCTGCACCCCTTTCTGGATCGCTCCCGCGCGGTCCTCTAAAATCTGATAGGAAACACCCTCCTCGAGTCCGACCTTCATATCCGCGAAAATTTGATCGGGATCTTCGGTGCGGGGATTGTCCAGGGTTAATATCAGTTCATCCGCAAAGGTGGCGGCCGCCTGCACCATCAACGAACGTTTGCTCCGGTCCCGATCACCCCCACAGCCGAAGACCACCAGCACTCGACCTTGGGTCAAGCCCCGCAGTAACCCCAGCACATTGTACAGCGCGTCGGGGGTATGGGCATAATCCACAAAAACCGTCCCCCTGCGCGAGGGAATTCGCTGTAATCGCCCAGGAGCCGCCTGTAACCCCCTCGCCGCCTCCAACAAATTCGACACCGGGAGTCCGTAGCCCGCCACCACCGCCAGGGCCTGCAAGGCGTTCCGCAAATTGTACTCGCCCGGTTGCGGAATCTGTAACAGCCCCTCCCCCCAGGGGGAATGAAAGCTGGCCCGGCTGCCCTCCAGGGACATCTGAATCTTCGAGGCACGCACGTCACAGCCCTCCCCCAATCCGCAGGTCAAAACCTCTCCTCCCGTTTCCTTCACCAGCCGTTGACTCCATTCATCATCGCCCACCAACCGATTTTGCAGGTCGTATTCTCTTAAAAGACGGGCCTTGGTCTGAAAATACGCCTCCATATCCGAATGGTAATCCAAATGATCCTGACTCAAATTGGTAAACACCGCAGTATGAAATCTTAGATCCAGCACCCGTTTCTGATCCAGCGCGTGGGAGGACACCTCCATCACACAATCCGAACAGCCCGCATCCACCATGGAACGCAAAAATTCGTGCAACTCCGGTGCGCCCGGAGTGGTTCGCCTCGCCGGAATCTCCCGCATGCCGAAGCGATAGGACACCGTTCCCAACAATCCCGCCCGCAGATCCATGGCCTGCAACAACTGGTAAACATACCCGGCCACGGAGGTTTTGCCGTTGGTACCGGTGATGGCGGCGATTCGCAACTCCTCGTCGGGACACTCAAACAGTGTCCGGGAAATCCGGGCCAGGGCGGCACGGGAATCGGGCACCACCACCTCGGGAATGCTCAAGGCCTGGGACAACGGATGCTCGGTGACCAATCCCGCCGCCCCCCGGCGAATGGCATCCTGTACAAAGCGGTGTCCGTCTCCGATCGCCCCCTCAATCGCGACAAACAGATCGCCCGGCCGCACCCGCCGCGAATCCGGCTGAATTCCGCTCAAGCCCTTCGGCCATGCCCCCGGAGGGGTCGCCCCCAACAATTCCATCCATTGCGTAGATGTGAGTGAGATCGATTTCGGGCTCATCTTTCAAAACCCCTCCACCGGAATGGTCAAATATCCCGCCGCATATCGGCCGATTTCCGAAAATACCGGTGCCGCCACACTCCCCCCGGTGCGCAGGTCGCCCGTCGGTTCATCCACACTCACCACAATGGTGAGTGCCGGATTATACGCCGGAAAAAATCCGGCGAAACTGGCAATATTGATATGCTTCCCATATCCCCCACCCGGGACTACTTTTTCCGCCGTACCGGTTTTACCCGCCACCGCATATTCCCCGAAGCGGGCCCGGCGACCGGTTCCCCCGTCCTCGGTGATTCGTGCCATCAGCCCTTGCATTTGACGCGCAACATCCGAACGCAACACCCGCGTACCCTGCGGATCCGGTTGACGTTGATACAACAACGAACCATCATTCGCCCTCACCTCGGATACGATATACGGCTGAATCCATTTCCCGTCGTTGGCAATCACATTCAAGGCGGCCGCCATTTGCATGGCGGTCACCGTGATCGCATGTCCAATGGTGATTCGGCTGTGGGTGAGACCGTCCCAGTTACGGGGATGATGCATGATGCCGATTTCCTCACCCGGTAAATCAATTCCGGTTTTGCGCCCCAGTCCAAATTTCTGATAATAGGCATGCACCATGTGGGGGTGCAAACGCAATCCGATTTTAGCGGTGCCGATGTTACTGGATTTTTGAAGTACATCCGCGGCCGACAACTCTCCGTAAGGATGATAATCCCGCAACGGTCGGTTCCGGTGCCTCCACACCCCGTTCTCACAATGAATCATCTCGTCCGGGTCCAGCAGGCCCTCATTCAATGCCGCCGCGAACACCAGAGGTTTAATGATCGATCCCGGTTCGTAGGTGGCACCCAGCGCCTGATTCCGAAACCGCTCGGGGCTGGTGCTGTAATAGGTATTCAAATCATAATCCGGTTTGCTGGCCATGGCCAGCACCTCTCCCGTACGCGAATCCATCACCACCGCCCAAGCTCCCTTGGCATTGTACATCGAAATCGCCTTCTCCAGAGCCTCCTCCACCCCGTACTGCAAATATTGATCCACCGTCAACACCACGTCCGCACCGTCCTGAGGATCGATTTGCACCTGACGCCGACTCACCATCTCCCGGCGGTTTCCGTCTTTTTGCCCCACCCGCAAGCCTCCCTTGCCCACCAGATAACGATTCATCTCGTATTCGATTCCCGCGGACCCCACGCCCTCGCGGTTTTCGTAGCCCACTACATGCGACAATAAATTCCCATGCGGATAGGTTCGTGTCTTCACCTCATCGATTACCACCCCTCGACTCAGCGCATTTTCATTTAAATAGGTACTCAATTCCGTGGCCCGAAAATCATCCACGTATTTTTCCAAATAATAAAAACGGCTATCCGAGTCCGCCATCCGGGTTCCAATCAGGGCCGGTTCCACCCGAAGAAACCGGGAAAGTGCCGCCTGGACCCGCTGGGGGTCGTTGTGACGGTGAATAAACTGCGGATCGATCGCGATATTTTTCCGGGTTTCATCCAGGGCCAATACCCGCTGATTCCGATCCAGAATACGACCCCGCCCGCCCTGCAGGCGGGTCTGAAACACCACTTTCCGTTGATACGACGAACGCAGCTCGACGTGGTCGCCGAGCTGTAGATGGGCCACCCTGGCGGCTAGGCCGCCAAAGAGGCTGATGAAAAGCAGCCCGACCACACCGGATCGAATCCAATAGGGAGGAATCCTCATTGCACCCGAAGCCCTCCATCATCACGGCGATCCAAGTGACCCACCACATTTAATTGACCCGCATTGGCTTCCCAAAGGGCCATATCCCGAATGTGAATCACCTGATCCGAACGCGGCCAATCCATTTGCAAGCGCTGCGAAGTCAGCGCGGCTTGCAGATTGCGCGGACTAATCAGTTCGTTCCAACGAACCTCCTCGCCCGCCACCTGACGACGCAGAGTATCCAGAGACTGCTCTTCGATTTTGATTTGACGCCCCAAGGCCTCCGTGCGGCTGCTGAACCACAGGTAGAACAAGCCAAGGCCAAAGACCAGCACCATAAACAGCGACAAGGTCGCGGGCATGCGGAAACCTTCCGCATGTAATTTCTTGTTTTTGCGTCCGGGTGCGCTCCGTCCGCTTGTGCGGCGGCGGGCTGTCGATTTTTTCGTTTGCTTTTTCATAGGTCCTCCATTTTTTCTATCACTCTCACTTTCGCCGAGCGCGACCGGGGGTTCCGGTCGATCTCCTCGGCTTGGGCCATGCGCGCTTTTCGCCATACCCGTTTCACGCGGGGCAGATCCCCCCGCCATTCGCTGCCCCCTTGAAAAAGGGAAATCTCTTTACCTTCGTGACGCCGGAAACAATGCTTCACTTCGCGGTCCTCCAGCGAATGAAAGGTTATCACCGCCATGCGCCCTCCCGGCTTCAGGGTGGCGATTCCAGCTTCCAGTCCTTCCTCCAGCACCTCCATTTCCTGATTGACCGCCATGCGCAAGGCCTGAAAAGTGCGGGTGGCCGGATGAATGCGATTGCCTTTGCGGCCACCTACCGCCTGCTCCACCACCTCCGCCAAGGCACGGGTCCCAGTCAGCCGATCCTCGTCACGGGCCTTCAGGATCGCGATTGCAATTCGACGCGCCTGCCGCTCCTCGCCCAGTCGCCGCAACACGCCCGTCAATTCATCCAGATCCACGACCTGCAGCCATTCCGACACCGGCTGACCCTGCGCCGGATCCATCCGCATGTCCAAGGGACCTTCGAAGCGAAAACTAAATCCACGCTCGGGGGTATCCAACTGATCCGAACTCAGTCCCAGATCCATCAGGATGCCGTCCGGTTCCGAAAAGCCGTTTTCCACCGCCAAGGACTGAATCTCAGCAAAATTGCCATGCACCGCCCGGAAGCGATCCCCATAGTCCGCCAGAAAGCGACCGGTGCGATCCAGAGCCTCCGGATCCTGATCAATCCCCATCACCCGTCCATCGGGAGCCGAAGCCTCCAATAACGCCTGACTGTGCCCGCCCCCGCCCAGGGTGGCATCGATATACCGCCCGCCCGGTGCCGCGTTCAGCGCTTCCATCACTTCCTCCTTCATTACCGATTCATGTACCGTTCGCTGCGACATCGTACTTCCCCTTATAATTTCAGTGCCTTGGCCGCCGAAGCCAGCCCGGTGGAAGAGGACGAACGGGCTTCCCAGTTTTCGGGATTCCACAGTTCGATACGATTGAAGGCACTCGCGAGGACCACATCCCCGCTGAGGCCCGCGTAGGCCAGATGCTCGTCTTTGACCCGAATCCGACCCTGGACGTCGAAAGTCAAATGATCCGATTCCGAAGCCAGCGTCAACATCAGCTCCATCTCCTCCGGATTCGACAACTGCATCCCCTGCAGTTTCTGCACAAACTGGGACATCACCGTTTCCGGCATCAGCATTAAACAACTTCGCTCGATCCCCGGCATCAGAAAAACCCCGCCATCTCCCATCAATCCTCGCCACCCCGACGGGATGGTCAGCCGCTTTTTCGGGTCCAGTTTATGGACATGCCGCCCCATAAACGGAGCTTGTGCACCGCCGGACCCTGATAGAAGCTGACTGATTTCTGACGACATTATTTGACACTCTGCCCCACCTTATGACACTTTGCCCCACCACCGCAACCCTCAATATCAGAAAAAGTGCAAAAAAATATCCGCCCTTAATGGCGGATTGTAGCGCTCAGAGCCCTGTAGAGGGTAGAAAAACCTTGATATGTTCATCGGCTTGCTTAGTTATCATTCATGCCTACCCAGTATCCCATCCTCCCCGACTATCTTCCCCAGCAGCCGGACCTGACGTCCGGCCACTATGTGGCGGATTTCGCGCGCACTCGGGAGGAACTGGAGGAAGTACAACGTCTGCGCTTCAAGATCTTCAACCTCGAACTGGGGGAAGGGCTGGACGAAAGTTATGAAACCGAGCGGGATGCCGATCCTTATGACGATCAGTGCCATCATCTGATTATCCGGCATCAGCAAACCGGCGAGCTGGTGGGCACCTACCGCATGCAAAACCGGAAAATGGCGATGATGGGCAAAGGGTTTTACTCGGATGCGGAATATGTGCTGGATCAGCTCCCTTCGAATATTCTCGAACAATCCCTCGAACTGGGCCGTGCCTGCATCGCCAGTGAACACCGAAGCGGACGAGTGCTTTTCCTGCTGTGGCGGGGGTTGTTGTATTATTTGCAACTTAATGGTCTTCGCTACATGTTCGGCTGCTGCTCCCTGGCCAGTCAGGACCCACTGGAGGGCTGGGCCCTCTATATCCGTCTGCAGCGAGCCGGGAACGTGCTTCAGGACATTAATATTGATGCCCGGCCCGACTATGCCTGCGAACAGACCGAGGTGGGCGAGGAAAACATCGCCGGCTCGGAAATGCCCCGGCTGATGCGCCTGTATATCGACTATGGAGCGACCATCTGCAGTCAACCTGCACTGGACCTGGCTTTCAAAACGATCGATTTTCTCGCCCTCTTCGATTTGCACGATATCCCACCCAAATTGATGAAGGTGTTTAAAAAGGACATTGCGTGATCGGGATGGGACCGATACGTCTGATCCTGCGCTCGACGCTTTCCCTGCTGTTTTGCCTGCTGATGTATCTGCTGGGCGTTATGGTTAAAGTGACCATGCTCAAGCAACCCCGCCTCCGCTATCGAATCGTCACCCGGGCTACCCGCTTTTGGGGCCGGGTGATGGCACGAATCTGGGGCATGCGGATTCGAGTGAGCGGTCCAACCCCCACCGCGCCATTTTTTCTGGTGAGCAATCATGTGAGTTATACCGATCTTCTGCTGCTCTGCGCGGTCAGTCCCGCTTGGTTCGTAAGCAAATCGGAGGTCGCGGGCTGGCCGGGGATCGGAGCCCTCACCCGCATCGGCCCCACCATCTACATTGATCGTGAATCGAGAAAGGACGTGCATCGCATGAATCAACTCATCCGCCAATTGGTGGAGGACGGAGGCGCGATCGCTTTTTTCCCGGAGGGCACCACTAGCGACGGACGCGACGTGCTCCCTTTCAAACCCAGCCTGTTGCAGGCGGCCATCGACCTGGATATTCCCGTCACCACCGCCGCCATTTGCTATGAAACGCCCGACGAACTGCCTCCCCCCGGGGAATACGTGGCTTGGACCGGGGATCAGTCTTTTGCCCCCCACGTCAAACATCTGCTGTCCGCCCCCGGATTCACGGCGCATCTCCGCTATTCACCCGATACCCTTCGTCTGGACAACCGCAAAGACCTCGCAGTGCAGGCGCACGAAAAAGTAAAAAACCTTCTGAATGAGTTACAGGCGGACCTGCGATGAAAATTATTCATTTCGGCGACTTACATGTGTGGCGACCCCAAATCGTGTGGCGCGAACTCAACCATCCCAAACGCTGGCTGGGTCCACTCAATCTGCTGCTGCGACGGGCCAAACGCTTTCCTCCCGCCTACCGCCGGGCGGCCCTCGACGAAATTCTTCGACTGGAACCCGACATAGCCATTTTCACCGGGGACTTTTCCTCCTTTTCCCTGCCGGAGGAATTCCAGGAGGCCGCCGAGTTATTTGCCCCCCTGCGGGAAGCCTTGGGCGACCGCCTCTTCGCGCTTCCCGGAAATCACGACTGCTACACACCCCGGGCGGTTCGAAACCAACACCTGGAACGCCACCTCCCCTGGGTGCACACAGAGCCGCTCTCCCGCCTGGATCTATCTGATTCACTGACGCTGCTGGGCGTTCACCATTCCGTCCCCTTCCGCATTCACTCCAACGGACAAGTAAACCCCGAATCCCTCACCCGCCTGCGCGAGGAATTTGCCTCCGCCCGCGCGGAAAATCGGACCGTTCTACTCGCCGGCCACTTTCCCTACGTCTCCCCGCCCGAACACCCCGAAGGCGCCGACCACCGCCTGCGCGGCGAAGCACCCTTTATCGATCTCATCCGCGAGAACGCCCCCGCCCTCTACCTGCACGGACACCAACACATCCGCTGGGCCATCCGCCCCGCCTGCACCCCCGACACCGTCTGCCTCAACTGCGGCAGTGTCGCCATGCAGCATCCCGACATCCACAAACAGGCCGGATTCCTCTCCTGGACCCAACCGCCCGACGGCACCCTCCAAAACCTCACCGCCCACACCTACGACGGACAACAGAAGTGGGAAGAACGGCCACTGGAGGTTAGAAGTTTGAAGATCGGAGATTGGAAATCGTAGATCCCTTCGTCCCGAAGGGAGAATTTCATAGCCCGAGACCTCTGCCCAAGCCATCCGCGGTTTTCCCTCGGGGACCGAGGGAAACTACGTTATTGACCGTAAGAACCGTCCGGGTATTGCGGCGGGGGCGCCGCGTGCTGTGAGTGACGCATTCGGTCTGTCACCTCCGGGCCAGTCAGGTTATGTGGACGGAGGGTGTTCAGTTCGCCCTGAGTTTGGTGTTTTCGGGGAGGGAGTGTGATCTCTTGATCCCGACTCTCCCCGAAAGCGCCAAAGGCAGGGCGAAATCAACGCCCGCCGGACACCCGAATGAGTCACTCCCCCTGCATGGTATCTCAATCTCAGGAATATGCATTCAGCGACGACACCTTCAATAACCTTAAAACAGCTCCGGCGGCGGGCTGTCGCCGAACATGATGCGCGGGAGTTCCGATTTCAGGACTTCTACTCCGTCGCCGAGTTCGGCGATCGTAGGGAAAGGATGCTCGCCGGTTTCCTCACGGAGTCGGGCCAGATTTGCTTCGGCCTCCGGTTCATCCATCTTGTTGGCAATCACCCGGTAGGGGCGATGCTCCAATTCGGGATTGTACAGTCGCAATTCTTCGCGGAGGTTCTGAAAGTCCTCCAACGGATCGCGGCCATCCACGCCTCCCATATCCAACACGAACAGCAGCAGACGGGTTCGCTCGATGTGACGTAAAAATTCATGTCCCAACCCCACCCCGTCGTGGGCGCCATCGATCAGTCCCGGAATATCCGCAATGCGCACCCGACGAAAATCCGGGGTTTCCAGGGTTCCAATCAGCGGATTCAGGGTGGTGAAGGGGTAAGAGGCCACCTTGGGATGGGCGTGGGTCAATTTCGACAGCAGGGTGGATTTACCCGCGTTCGGATAGCCCACCAGACCCACGTCCGCGATCAACTTCAGTTCCAGCCACAATACCTTGCGCTCGCCATCCGTTCCGGGGGTACATTCTTTGGGTGCCTGATTGGAGGAAGTTTTGAAATGCACATTTCCTTTACCGCCGAATCCCCCCTGGGCAATCAATAGCTCTTCCCCGTCCTGCATCACCTCGCCCAGGATCGGGCCGTCCTTTTGCTCCAAACGCACCACGGTTCCCCGGGGCACCTGAATTCGGAGCGATTCCCCGCGACGTCCGGTGGATTGGTTGGTCCCGCCCTTGTCGCCCGGCTGTGCGCGCTGATGCGGCTGATCATAGAGGTCCAGCAGCGAATCCACCTGCACGTTTCCCACCAAAAACACGCTTCCCCCGTCGCCACCATCCCCCCCGCTGGGTCCGCCGAAGGGCACGAACTTTTCCCGACGAAAATACGCCGATCCGTCGCCGCCGTTTCCGGCCGCCACGTACAATTTCACCTGATCCCGAAATACAATTGCTTTCATAGTTCACTCATTAAAGATACAGATCCCGGTCATGATACCGGGCTGTAGGCCCGCAAAGATATCAGCCCCGTCCAAGGAGCGCAGCGACGCAGGGCGGGGACTAGGATAAAAGATAAGAAGGGCGGTCTGAAGGACCGCGAAGATCACCGGTGCCGTGGTGATCTGCGCGGTCCTTCAGACCGAGATGTTTGGTCCAAAAAACAAACCCCATCCTGCGTCGCTACGCTTCTTGGATGGGGCTGGTATCTTCGCGGACCTACGGTCCGAATTCGGTCCGAATTATCGAAATCAGAAAAGACGAATTCAGTTCTTCGCCGCTTCCGCTTCCAGTTCGCGAATGTTCATTCGGCGACCGGAACGATCGAAGTAGACTTCGCCGGCCTTGAGAGCAAACAGCGTGAAGTCGCGTCCGAGTCCGACGTTGCGTCCGGGATGAAAACGGGTTCCGAGCTGACGAACTAAAATGCTGCCCGCAGTCACTTTTTCGCCACCGAAGCGTTTCACGCCCCGGCGTTGCGCGTTACTGTCGCGACCGTTCTTACTGGTACCTTGACCTTTTTTATGTGCCATTTCTAAAAACTCCTAATGAATATCCGGATTCAGGAAAGACCGGTGATTTTGACTTTGGTGAGAGACTGACGATGACCAACCCGGCGTTTGTAACCCTTGCGCCGTTTCTTTTTGAAGGCCAGCAGTTTTGGGCCGCGGAACTGGTCCAGGACTTCGCCCTGCACCTTCACGCCGCTAATGGCATCGCCTACGGACAGGCCTTCGCCTGAAGAATATGCGATGATGTTGTCAAAAGAAACGATGTCACCGGTCGCGGCGTCCAGCTTTTCGATTTCCAGAATGTCGCCTTCTGAAACTTTATACTGTTTGCCACCGGTCTCGATTACTGCGTATGCGCTCATGTTGTGTCCTTAAAATGGGATCCTAAAGTAGGATCTTGTGAGGATGAAAAAATTGAAGGAGTGTTTCTATGCTCATTTTTTGGCAAAGGTCAAGTATAGAAGCGGATTTTTCGTGGCAAATATTTTGATTAAGGCTACTGTACCCTCCCTATGACTGCGGAATCCCTCCGCCCGCCCTTTCCGGCGGTTTTTTTTGTTTCTTCGGAAACGGCTGCGCATCTGCTGCCGTCAGGGTCTGCTTGTGCCCTGCACGCCTGCTCCACCACTGCCGCGGCGGCGCTGCTGCAGTGCTGGATGCGCTCTGCTCCTTCCACCACCGTGGTGGTGACCGATTCCCCCCGCACTTTGGAAAGGCTCTATCAGGACTTCCACACCCTCTCCGGCGGGGATATGGGGTCCACCGCCTATTTTCCGGGATGGGA
Organism: Kiritimatiellia bacterium; assembly: GCA_018401235.1. Lineage (GTDB taxonomy): Bacteria > Verrucomicrobiota > Kiritimatiellia > SS1-B-03-39 > UBA6053 > UBA6053. The sequence continues at coordinate 478 of JAGYLC010000023.1, read as the reverse complement.
GACCCTCACCGATGCGGATTTACAGGGCGTTTCCCCCGAAATCGCCGGAGACCGCCTGCACACCCTTACCCGACTCCACCACGGAGGCGAAGCTCTCTGCGTGTTCACCGATATTCAGAGTCTGCTTCAGCCCGTCCCCCCGCCCGACCGCCTGGCCGCCCGTACCCTTTCCCTGTCCCAAGGGGATCAATGGCCGATGGAGCCTCTCTGCGAAACTCTGCTGGAGATGGGATACGACTTCGAGGCCGAAGTCACCGACAAGGGCGAAGCCGCCAAACGGGGCGGCGTGCTTGACATCTGGCCCCCGAATCACCCCTCGCCCGTGCGCCTGGACTTTTTCGGAGACGAGTTGGATTCCCTGCGCAGCTTCGATCCCGCCACCCAACGCTCCCTCGAGCGCGTCGACTCCGTGCAGGTGCTCCCCGCCCGTGAAGCCTCCACCGGGGAACAGGCGGCCTTCACCGACTACCTCCCGGTC
>JAGYLC010000229.1 GCA_018401235.1 Kiritimatiellia bacterium | reverse complement strand
CTCTCCTCCAGACGGACGGCAGCAACCCACCCTGCACATCCAGGATTCCAACATCGTGCTGCGCGGCGCCGGAAAAGACAAAACCTTTCTTCTCAACACCTCTGTCGTCAGGCCCACGGTGATCCTCATCGCCCCGCGGGAGCTGACCTACGGTGAAACCGTCGACATCACCGCCGATCTGGACAGTCCCACCCACCGCATTCCGGTGGCCGATGCCTCCGCTTTCGGGGTGGGTGACAAAGTGCGCATGGTCTGGAGCTTCACCCAGGGATGGATCGATGAACATGATCAGGGCCGCTGGTGGCAGGCGCCCGACAGGGCCCCGAACGTGGTGCAGTATCACCGTGAAGTCACCGCCGTGAATCCGGCCGAAGGCTGGATCGAGCTGGACGTGCCCACCCGCTACACCCAGAGAACCCGGGATGCCGCCCGCCTGCGGACGATGCGCGGCAACCTGAGCGGTGTCGGTCTGGAGTCCTTCTCCATCGGCAACGTGCAGCATCCCGGCAGCGAATTTCGCGGCGGGGATTACAAGACGGAGGGCACCGCGGCCTGGGATGTCCACGGCAGCAGGCTCATCGCCTTCCGCGACTGCTTCGATTCCTGGATCACCGGCGTGCACAGCTTTCAGGCGGAAGGCAACACCAGCACCAGCCATATGACCTCCAATGGGATCAACCTGCTGCGTTGCTTCCGGATGACCCTGCGGGACTGCGCCATGCGCCGCCCGCAATACGGCGGCGGCGGCGGAAACGGCTACATGTACCGCATTCAAAGCAGCCAGGAAATTCTGATCGAAACCTGCATCGCCGATTTTTCACGCCACGGCTTCGTGGTGTCCCATGCCGGCGCGTCCGGCAATGTGTTTCTGAACTGCCTGGACAGGGACACCGACCGCGCGACCGGCGACAAGGGGCTTGAAGGCTACGTCACCGGCGGCGCGGGCAGCGACCACCACATGCACTTCAGCCACTCCAATCTCTTCGATTCGTGTAAGGCCGTGGACAGTTTTTACACCGCCCACCATCGGGGAAATGTCGGCGGCAGAGTTCCTCATGGCCTCACCTCCGCACACGGCGTGTATTGGAACACCCGTGGAGACGGCACCCGTGAGGCGGGCCGGGGCCGCGGGGCCGTTGTTCGAACCTCGCAGGGACGCTACGGGTATGTCATCGGCACCAGCGGCCCCCGGTCCTCGGTGTCCATCATCGGAGGCCCGGGACATTCCCCCCGCGACCACGTCGAAGGCGAAGGCCTGGGCACCACACTCGTGCCGCAGTCCCTGTATCGGGATCAGCTCAACAGACGACTCGGACGATAGCCTCGCTCCGTGATCAATGAAGAACTTGGGATGCACATCGCAAAGGGCGCATCCCGGAATTGGTGTATGCGTTCCGGGATGAGAAATCTTAAACCATTCGCGGGACGGCTCTGCCATTCGCGGGGTTCCCTTCCCACATCAGTCCTATCTATCTGCGTTGCACTCAACCATGTTCATTGCTTGCCTGTGAGACGTCGGTGTTGTAGAGTGATGGCATGAAACCACT
>JAGYLC010000228.1 GCA_018401235.1 Kiritimatiellia bacterium | reverse complement strand
GAACTTTTGGACCCACCCTGCCCTATTCCACTAATCCCACCCTCGGCACTGCGGGCACGATGACGATTGATGGAACCAACACTGACGGCGAATGGGGCGACCAGCATTTAATAGCACTTTCGCTGGCCGGCGATGATCCCCGCACCCTCGGCGAAAACTGGACCTTGCACGAGGCTCCGGTTGATTTCACCCACCTCTGGGCAGCCTGGGATGACGATTACCTTTACCTTGCCTACCAACTGGTTGATGTTACCGACGTCATTGATCCGGACAACGCCAGTAGCGCTGGCGGCGGTAAGGTTAACCGCAACGACGGCATTTTAATTTGGATCGCCTTCGATACCGGACCGGGAGGGGCCAGCCTCGACATGTGGGGTAAAAACGAAGGAGAGCCCCTCTTCGGAGGCGACGACCTGCCCAATAGCCAACTCTACCACAACGGCAACCCCTGGCAAGCCTACCTCTCCCGAGCGGTCGACGGCACCTTCCCGGTTGATGACGGAGGCCTCGACTACTTCAACCTGCTACAAGACGTACCCGGCTTCGCGATCGCCACCGGCGATGGCTTCCACGGGAGCAGCCTCCGGGGTGTTTTCGATGCCGACAACCGCAACGACAGCAACCAGCACGTTGACTTTTTGGAGCACGGGCACACCACCAGTCGCGACAGTTTTTACGAACTGCGCATCCCGCTCAGCCTGCTCCAGATCACCCGCGCACACTTGGAGACTCAGGGCATCGGGGTAAAAGTCGGCACCCCCGTCGACGCCATCCCCTACGATCCCACCACCCTGGACACACCCGGAGTCGAGGACTGGAACTCCAGCCTGGAGTGGGGCGACAGTGATTTGCACAACTCGCGGTTTGCCCGTATCGGCGCCTGGAAGCGGTAAACGAGCGACAATCCCAGTTCCAGAGCCGAGAAAACAAAGAAACAAACAACCAGGTAGTATAAAATTTCCAGCCTGCAGGACTTTTACGGTTGGGAAGGCTGCCAAAAGGCTGCCAAAAGGGGGCGGTCCAATTTTCCATGTTTTCATGCCCCCCCTCACGCCGCCTGCCCGAGCGCCACCAGCGCGTCGGCAATCGCCTGGGCCTTCGCGGAGCGGACGCCTTTGAAGTGTTGGGTGAGGAGTTGGATGGGTTGGTCGCTGGCGGAAGAATTGTGAACAGTGAGTGGTGAAGGGTGAATGTCGGGGAGGGTCTTGGGCCAGGGATGTTTTACGGAGGGTTGAGGGATGAGGGATGCAGGATGCAGGGGACCTGATCTGTCGGATCTTGATACTCGGGGCGGAGCCGGCGGATTGTGCCTTGGGCTTCTTCGGCGCCCGTTGTTGGTTGAGATCGACGAGGCGGGTGAGGATTTCCTGTTCGTTGCGCTCAGGGGTACCGGTGGGTGCGGTGAGGTCCGTTCAGCCGTAGGCAGCGAGGACGACGGCGTCGAGCTCGGCGTGCAACTCGGCGAGGACGGCGACGAGGCCGTGGTCGTAGAGTGATTTTTCTTTGGCGGTGAGGATGGTGTTAGCGGGTGCGCGGCAGGAGCTGCA
>JAGYLC010000227.1 GCA_018401235.1 Kiritimatiellia bacterium | reverse complement strand
CGATTCGAGGATCAGGACACCAGCGACAGCGTGCTGGTCACCGGAATTAAGGTGATCGACCTGCTCGCTCCCTACCGGAAAGGGGGCAAGGTCGGTCTCTTCGGGGGGGCCGGGGTGGGCAAAACCGTATTGATTCAGGAATTGATTCATAACATCGCCAAAGAGCACGGTGGATATTCCGTATTTGCCGGAGTAGGGGAACGTACCCGTGAGGGAACCGCGCTGTTTAAGGAAATGGCGGAGTCTGGAGTAATCGACAAAACTTCCATGATTTATGGTCAGATGAACGAGCCTCCCGGTGCCCGCGCCCGGGTGGCCCTGTCCGCGTTGACTGTGGCCGAGCACTTCCGGGATGACATGAACCAGGACGTGCTACTGTTCGTCGACAACATTTTCCGTTTCACCCAGGCGGGTGCCGAGGTGTCCGCGATGCTGGGACGTATTCCTTCCGCGGTGGGATATCAGCCCACCCTCGGAACCGACATGGGCGCCCTGCAGGAGCGGATTACGTCCACCAAAAACGGATCGATTACCTCGATTCAGGCGGTATATGTTCCCGCCGACGACTATACTGACCCGGCTCCCGCCGCCACCTTCGCCCACTTGGACGCCACCACCGAACTCAACCGGAGCATCTCCGAGCTGGGGATTTACCCGGCGGTGGATCCGCTCACCTCCACCTCCACCATTCTGGCTCCGGAAGTCATTGGCGAGGAACACTACCTGGTGGCCCGCGGGGTGCAGGAAATTCTGCAGAAGTACAATGAACTGCAGGACATCATCGCCATTCTGGGGATGGAGGAACTCTCCGAGGAAGACCGATTGACCGTGAATCGCGCCCGTAAAGTACAGCGTTTCCTGTCCCAGCCCTTCCACGTGGCCGAACAGTTCACCGGCATGCCCGGAACCTATGTGGAACTCGCAGATACCGTGCGCTCTTTCAAAGAAGTGTTGGACGGCAAACACGACGATGTACCCGAGCAGGCCTTCTACATGGTCGGAAACATCGACGATGTGCGCACGAAAGCCGCAAATATGTAAATGCAGATTATATGAGTTCATTTCCCCTACGCATACTTACGCCTGAAGGCCCGGTGATCGACGCCGAGGTCGAAATCCTTGTAGTCCCCGCCTACAATGGGTCCCTCGGGGTAATGGCCGGTCACGCCCCCATGATCGCCGCAGTGGTGATTGGTCCGGGAAAAGTGGTTTCGAACGGCACTACCACCTGGTACGTGTTCGGGGAAGGAACCCTGGAAGTGCGGGGACCGGATGTGATTCTACTGGTTGATTTCGCGGAGAAAACCGCAAACTACGAAGCGGCCAAAGAACAGACCGCTCAGGCCCAAGCTTAAATTGTGAGTGCCGCCTGGGTAGACCGCTTAAAAGCCAAGTGGGGAATTGAATCAACTTGGCAGGTGATCGCGATATTGATCGCCTTCTCGCTGGCGGGAACATCGGTCACCCGAATCCGCAAAATCTTCTGGCCGCTGTTTGGTTTTACGTCGGAAACCTCGATGTGGATTCAGGTGCCCACCTACATTTTGCTCATTTT
>JAGYLC010000226.1 GCA_018401235.1 Kiritimatiellia bacterium | reverse complement strand
ACCCCCCCTACCGCCCCCAATGCAACCAAACGGCTGGAATGGACGGAATCAGGGGGAAAAGAGGTCAGAGGTTAGAAGTCAGAGGTCAACCAACGGAACCACCGGACTGCGTTCCGGGACGGGGTTCCTGGGTGTTAAAATATTCGCGTTCATTCGTGTTCATTCGCGGTTCCTCCATCTTTGATCCACTTCTCCACCACCTTCCGGTCGAACCGGAGCACCCGGGTCTGAAGCGGGCCGTCATAGGGTTTCAGATCCCCGGCCTCCATCGCTTTCTCGATGTCGCTGCGGGTCACCCCGAACTCCGCCTCCACATCGGTGCGGCGGATCAGGTTTTCGCCATGTTCCGCCCTCAGCCGCTCCGCGTCCGCGCGGAAGTACCGGGTCTTCGCCCCCGCACCCCCGCCATTATACTCCGGCAGCATCCCGGCATCCACCGCCAGGGCGAACTCCGTCTTGCTCAGTCCACATTCGTCCATGATCTCCGGACGAGTCATCAGTAATCGTTTCACTTTTTCTCCTTGTTTATCACTTCAACAACTTCAATTCTTTCGGATTCCACCCACTCGCCAATCCCAGGAATACGAGACACCACGCATCCAAAGTTACAAAGGCCTCCACTAAAAGAAAACTGTGGATCCACGTAACTCCAGATAGCTTTTTTTCTGTCCAGACGTACAGCAAACTCACCATGCAGAATACCGTCGGCATCCGCATGCTTAAACATATCAAGCATAGTTAAATTATTTTCTATCTGCTCGTTCATTTCTTCTCCTTGGTTAATTTTTTGACAGGATTTACAGAATGATCAGGATCAGGTGGGGGCGGTTGCCTCACCGGCTGCCCATAGATCCGCTCCCACCCCTCGGCATACGCGCCCTTCCTCCCCTCCGGCCTCCGCTTCGATCCTTTCCCCGCGCTCATTTCGCCCCCACAGGTTTCTGTGAAGTCAACGGACTGAACGGGCAATAAATCAACCCACCATAGCGCATGTACGGATACGGCATTCCCAAATGCGGAACCACCCCCACATTCACCTCCGCATCTTCCGGCATCCCCGAAAGAATCCCAGGCTGATGCACCCGCATCCGATAAATTAAAGACGCCATGATTACATTTTGATCACTCACGACTCACCTCCCATCAATGCACCCCCCCGCCGCTCACGCTCAGCATGCCCTTGTCCCCGCAGTCCACCAACCCCTGCGCCACCCCGTAGCGCAGCAGATCCGGAAAATCCTTGCAGGCCCCCTTGTTCCCGTCTTGACCCGTCCACACCTTCATGGCAAAGATTAGATTCTGACACTCGCGGCTGATGAACAGCCGCGGGCGATTGGTAAAATCGATCTCCCGGCTTTCGTCGTAGTAGAGCAGATCGTTCACCAGCGACAGGCTCACATTGATCTCCTGCCGCTGCCCGTCCCGTTGCAGGGTCACCGGGTGCCACTCCATGTTCAGCTTCGCGTTCATGTCCTGCAGCAGGCTGTCCGTGCCTGAAACCCCCACACTGCTCCCACCCGATCCCCGCGCGTCGATAAAGCGCAGTGCCAGACGCTCCCGGGTACGCGGCCCCGGAC
>JAGYLC010000225.1 GCA_018401235.1 Kiritimatiellia bacterium | reverse complement strand
CTCAAAGCGAAGGCCGTGGAGCGGCAAACCACTATGAGGGATCTTTTGATTCACGCGGCGGAGGCCGCTCTTGACGAGCCGGATCATTCATCATTCCGTTTGCGGGACGCGTCGGTTGGCAAAGCTTCCAAAAACCGGAGCAAGCGCATCCGCCCGGAGGATGTCAACGCGGTGATCGACGGTATGCGTGACCGGACATTCCAATGATCGCCCTTGACACCAACCTGCTGGTCCATGCCCACCATGGAGAGTCGGTTTTACACGAAGAAGCGAAAGCGCTCGTGAAGGAATGCGCCGAATCTCCGAAAACCTGGGCTATTTGTTACCACAGTCTGGTGGAGTTCTACGGTGTGGCCACCCATCCCCGGCTTTGGAAGTCGCCCTCTTCGCCGTCCGAAGCGGTAAATCAACTACGGGCATGGCGGGAATCTCCAAGCTTGAGGGTCCTTTTTGATTCCCGTCAAAGCCTGGACACCTTGGAAGATCTCGTGGTTGGAGCTAAAATCCAGGGACCTATGGTTCATGACGCCCGGATCGCGGCCTGTTGTCTTACGGAGGGCATCAGCGAGTTATGGACCGTGGACCGGGATTTCAGCCGGTTTGCGGCTCTCAAAACCCGAAATCCGCTCACATGCGACATTCCATGACCCCCAAGCCCGAGGGATTCCCCCACCAGCGTCTCTTCCGGCTTCCGGCGGAGTTGGCGCGGCGGGCTCAGGATCTGCCCGTGTGTCGGGAGCTGGTGGTGACCGACACCGGATTTTTTCCAGAAACCACCGGGCACCGCGTGTCGCGTCCGGAAGGGATTCCCAGCGCCATCCTGATTTTATGTGTGGGGGGACGCGGGTGGGTGGAATCGAGGGAGGAGTCTTTGGATCTCGACGCCGGCGGTCTGGCTTGGATTCCCGCCTGCACGCCGCACGCATACGGTGCGCATCCGAAAGATCCCTGGCGGATCTACTGGCTGCACCTCGAGGGCTCCGCTGTCGAGGCCTGGGATACGTGGATCCGCAAGGGCGATGCGAAGCTGACCCGCTGGCGGGTGGAAGATCCCACAGAGCTGGCGGAACGCTTTGAGAGCCTCTGGCGGCGGGTGGATGACGGCGGAACGGACCTCTCTTTGCTCAGAATGACCGCCGAGGCCCAAGCCCTGCTGAGCGAGGCCATAGCGACCCGGGCGCCCGAGGACCCGAACGCCCGGCATCTGGAGCGGCGCATTGAGCGCAGTGTGGACTGGATGCGGGAACACCTCCGCCAACCCGTCCGCCTGGCGGACTGCGCCCGGGCGGCCGGCATGTCTCCCTCCCACTACAGTGCCGAATTCCGACGCGCCACCGGCGTCTCTCCGCTCAAATACTTCAACCGCCTGCGACTGCGCAAAGCCTCCGAATGGCTTGATCAGGAGGATACCCCGGTCCAGGAAATCGCCGACCGGCTTGGCTACGCCAATCCTTTCCATTTTTCCAAAGCTTTCCGGAGCTTCAACGGGCTTTCCCCCCGTGCCTATCGGAACCGCATGACCGATCCTTTCACCCCGCCGGAAATGACAACATGAACAGGAATCAAGAATGTTCGTAGC
>JAGYLC010000224.1 GCA_018401235.1 Kiritimatiellia bacterium | reverse complement strand
TCTCTCCCGCAACTCCGCCCCCGGCTTCCGGCGGCGGAAACATGCTTGCAGGCGGCGGCATCGCTATCGCCGCCCTCGGCTCCTCCTTCGCGTTTATCACCAAGATGTTTTCGGATATCCAACCCATGGGAATCGTGAAAGGACTGGTCGTAGCCATCCTGGCGGTGCTGATTCCCAGCTCCATCATCGCCTGGCTTCGACTTCGTAAACGAGACCTGAGTGTGCTGTTGGAAGGAGCAAACTGGGCGGTGAACTCCCACATGCGCCTCAACCGCACCCAATGCCGAAGTTTCACCCGCAAACCGCTCTATCCCGAGGACAGCCACTTCCAGCGCGACCGCGAATGGTGGCTCTGGCGTTGCCTGTGGATCGTGCTGATTGTGTATCTGTTCAGCAGTTTGGTATAGGAGTGCAAGTAAGACATCTCACCAGCAGGCATCCACATGCGGATAGCGGAGTATTTTTGAATCTGTGGTAAGAACCGGACAACGATAAAAGCGGGCGGTGGCGACGATCATTCGGTCCGCCGGATCCGCATGGAAGTCTCCCGGTAGCGAATAAGCCTCCTCCATTACATCCCAGTCCACCGGGAACACCTCCCACCCGTTCACCTCCACCGCTTTCCTGAACCAGGGTTTCCAGTGATCTGATAATTCAATCCGGTTTCGTTGCTGCAAACAGGCCAACTCCGCCGCGGTCACGGCGGAGACAAACATTCGTTCAGCGGAGGCGACCTCTTCACGCGTGGAATCCTTCACTCTCTTATCATCCGCGCTGAGATACAAAACCGCACAGGTGTCCAGCAACAGGTTCACGACAACATCTCCCAGTCCGAAGCGGGCATCGCGGGTTTTTCAAGGTCATCGCGAATCTTGATCGTCCCCGAGGCCCACCCTATCTGAGTATGGTGGCACCGGGTAGTCGACGTTGCTTTTCGGGGAATGGGCTGAAGAGTGGCCACAGGCTGGTTCCGTTTGCACAAGGTAACGGAATTACCCGCTTCAACGGATTCCATAACCGCTGAAAATTTCGCTTTCGCCTCGCTGAGGTTGTATCGAATCATAGTCAACTAGTAGGTCAACTTGTTGACTCTTTCAAGCCTCTACTTCGAAAATGTTTGCCGACGTATTGACCAGCCACACCCGCTTCAACAAGAAGGCCTCTAAAGCTCAGGATATCTTGTCACGATTTTATTCAGGATCCTCTGTTTGATCGCCATACCCCGGTTCCGGCTCGGCGGCAATGTCCAGATCCGGCGCGTCGGAGTCAACCGCCGGCAACGACTCCCCCAGGCAGCGGTCCACCCGCTGTTGTTCCTCTTCGCGATAGGTGTGACGGGGGTCCAGCGGATGACGCAGAGGCGGCCCGATGTAGTCCGTCAGGGTTTCCGGATAATCTCCATGCTCCAACGCCAAGCACCACGTGTGGATCCGAAACCGTACTTCCTCCTCCAACTCCCCCGCGCACCAACTGGATTTCACTATTTCAGTGGGCACCGTTTTCGTGTTCCATCCCTGAAGCACCCGTACCGGCCCCTCCTCCCGCACCCGCAGTTCTTCTGGAACCGCGGGAAGGGCCAGGGGAG
>JAGYLC010000223.1 GCA_018401235.1 Kiritimatiellia bacterium | reverse complement strand
GGTACGCAGCCAGTGGCGCGCCCCCCTCGGCAACGGCGGGCTGGTGTTTGATTTTGGCGACACCGTCGAAATGGACGCTTTTCTCATCGCCGCCGGCAATGGCCCCGAGGCGGAGGATCCCGTCCGTTGGCGCATGGAAAGCAGCCTCGACGGGACCGTCTGGGATGTCGTGGACGACCGCTCGGTGTATGCGTTTACCGGCCTGCATCGGCGATACGCCGTCTCCCGCATCACCCCGTTCAAGATCGATTTCAGCAACAGCCCCCGCTTGTGGCGGGGATTTGAAAACGCGAGTTGGGATACGGAAAGTGTGAACTGGCTGGACCAGGTTCCGCTTCGCTGGGAAAACGAGCTGCCTTTGCAGGCTGAATTCGGGTTCGAGGGTCCCTCGGAAATAAGCGTAGATCAGCCCATCGATGTCAACACCGTCCGCATTACCGCCCCCGGCTATGTGTTCTCCGGAGCCGGTCGTGTGCACTTTACCAACAGTTCCCGCTTGGATGCGAACCGGGACGCGGTCCTGAACATCCCGATCAGCAGCGATTCGGACTGGCGGAAAACCGGACCCGGAGTCGTGGTTCTTCAAGCAGACGCCACCGTGTCCGGAGCCGTCAAGTTGAAAGAGGGGGCCCTGCGTTTGGAGACGGGCAGCCACTGGTCCGGCGGCAGTGAACTCCAAGTGGCCCCCGACGGCGGCAATCGGGCGGTACTGCGCTTCAGCGCCGATGGCGGCTACGATTTCCGTCCCCCCACCGGCAACAGCGGGGTGGGACTGGGGATCGGTTCCAGCGGAGCGGTCCTGCAAGAGGCGGGCACGGTCACCCTGGGCGGCTCCCGGTCGGGCTATCTCAGTCTCGCTTCCGCCGTCAACAGCTACGGATTCTGGCACCTTGCCGGCGGTGTCCTGGATTCCGGAGGCGGCGGACGTTCCGGAGTTCGGGTCGGCGATGGCGGCATGGGGGTTTTTCTGCAAACCGGCGGCGACTTTTTCTCCGGAAGTTGGTTTTCCATTGCCCGTGAAGGGGGAGGGGCAGGGGAGTCCACCGCGAGCTTTCTGGGCGGAACCGCGGTTGTTGACGCGGTTGCCCGCATCAACCTGGTCGAGCGCGCGGACGGTATCGGCACCCTCAATCTGGGCTCCCAAGCCGGCGGCACCGCGGTGGTGTCGGCTTTGAGTCCCCGGGGAATCACGGTGGGTCAAAGCAACGAGGGCAACCGGGCCGCGGTCAATCTGAACAGCGGCACTCTGATCCTTCACGGACCCCTTCACCGCGCCGGAACCGGAGTCAGCGGCATCGTCAATGCGGACGGCGGAACGCTGCGGGCGGCAAGCGACGATATCGATCTGCTGAACGACTCGCTGTCGGCGGTGACCGTCCACGCAAAGGGTCTTGTCATTGACAGCGCGGGGCACGATGTGCGGATCACCGCGGATCTGCAGGGCTCGCCCGGGGGAGGGTTTCAACCGGAAAACGGCAGGCTGGCGCTTCCCGTTATGGGCGGCGGATACCGGGGCGCCCCGCTGGTCCGGGTGACCGGCACCGGCTCCGGTTCAGGCAGCTCCGCCATCGCCGAAATGGAAAACGGGCAGCTCATCGGCCTCCTTGTCACCTCCCCCGGTCAAGGGTACGCGGTCGGGGACGAGCTGACCTTTTCGTTCCACGGCGGCGG
>JAGYLC010000222.1 GCA_018401235.1 Kiritimatiellia bacterium | reverse complement strand
ACATCACCCACGACCCCGGCCTGGTGGAGGTTCACCTCCTCGATTTTGAGGGCGACCTCTACGACCGGGAAGTCGCGGTCGATCTCATCGCCTATCAACGTCCCGCCACCCCGATTTCCGATCCGCAGGTGTTACGCGAGCGCATTAGAAAAGACGTGCAGGACATTCGCAGCCTCCTGACCCCATGAGAAGCATTCCCCCGGTACCCGACGACCTCTCCCTCCGCCTCTGGCCGGACAATTGGCTCACCCCCATGAATCTGGAAAACGAATGGGAGCAAGATGGCCCCCGGGCGGTCGATCTCGGCTGCGGCAAAGGACGCTTCCTGCTGGCCCACGCCGCGCACAACCCCGCGTACAGACTCCTCGGCATCGAACGCAAACTGCGTCGCGTCCGCAAAATCGACCGCAAAGCGGTGCGCGCGGATCTGCGCAACATCCGACTTCTCCGCATGGAAGCTGCCTACGCCATGCGCTACCTGATGCCGGAAAACTGGATCGACATCTGTTACATCTACTTCCCCGACCCCTGGCCTAAAGATCGCCATCAGGACAATCGCCTGCTCTCAAAATCCTTCATGGACATCCTCGACCGCACCCTGTCCAATCGAGGAGTCGTCCACTTCGCCAGCGACCACGAACCCTATTTCCTCGACGTCGCCGACATCCTTGCCTCCGATCCCCGCTGGACGTCCACAGAGCCCCACGTGCTACGAGAAGACGAAGTCAGCGACTTCGAACTCATCCACCGCGACCAAAAACCGATCCACCGCTGCTCCTTTCAAAGAAAATAACCCGGGAACGCAGGCATCCCTGCCTGCATCATCCCGGGAACGCGGGCATCCCTGCCCGCACCTTCCCATTAGAGCGCCAACGCTGTCCGACGACCTCTGACGGCGCAGATCGCAGAGCGAAGACTCAAGCCACGGAGTGGCGAAGGTGGACCTCCGCATCGGCAGGGGCACAAGGGGTCTTCTTCACTTCAACGTGGAAAAAATATCTATACGGCGTTTTCCAATAAAAACAGAAGATGGTTAAACCACGGAACACGCGGACAACACGGAAAATATCGTTTTGGTCTGTGAAATTCCGGAATGTGTAGTTTACTACCCTACACACCCATTTCCGACGCTCGGAAATCCGAAAAATTCGCGTTCCGGCACTCGGAAGAGCCGTTTTCCTAATTTCCATGGTGGATCTATTTTTGGACAGGATAACAGGATCGTCTGGATTGTATGGTGAATTATCTGGTTGCGACAGGAAAAGAGGTTGGGTTGCGTCTCCATTTTACGCAAAGCCCGTCTGTTGAACACGCCAGATCAACGTGATTCCTCACCCATCCCGCACATCCTGTTATCCTGTCAAAAAAAGAATAATCCCGGCCGGTCAAAGAAAATAGGCCAGTGCTTCCCGGCGATTCGTAAACATCGGTAGTCCCAAGGCCCGCAGTTTGGACTCGGGTTGATTTCCGCCCGGGATCAGGGCGCATTGCATGCCCAATTCCTCCGCCACCTCCGCGTCGTGTACGGTGTCACCGATCAATACCGTGACCGCCGGATCCATGCCCAGTTCCTCCAAGGCCACCCGGCCCTGCGGGGCTTTGCCCACCGGGTAGATGTGATGGTGTCCGTGCAGATTATGAAAAAAGGCGTCCAGACCATGTTCGTTCACCA
>JAGYLC010000221.1 GCA_018401235.1 Kiritimatiellia bacterium | reverse complement strand
TCAGTCCACATTCGTCCATGATCTCCGGACGAGTCATCAGTAGTCTTTTCATTTCTTATCCTTGGTTGTTGTTGTTGGTTGAGTTGTTGGGTGGTTGAGTTGTTGGGTGGTGGCTGCCTCACCGGCCTCCCATAAATCCGCTCCCAGCCATCGGCATACGCCCCTTTCCGCGCCTCCGGCCTCCGCTTCGACCCCTTCCCCGCGCTCATGGGTGCCACTCCTTTTCTTCTTTAGAAATGCACTTGCTGACCACATAGCGGCAAATATCCGCCTCATCGTATTCCCGGATGCCATTGTACATCCGGACATAGACATCGTAATGATACCCGCGCTTTTCATTGTGCCAGCTTTTCACGATGCAGCCGATATTTTCACCATCGACCACCACCACATCCGCAAACATAAAACGGGCGCTCATGATCCACCCCCTAGGCAACATCCGTCCGATCCGTCCGATATGTCTGATTTGTCAGCCCCCTCAACCCGCCTGAACTCCACCACCCACACCCACGGATTCGAATCCCAGCCAAAACCCCTCGGGCCATTAATCGACTCCCACAGCGACGAAAACGAACCCTTCGCCGTATCGTAATTACTATACTGCATCGGCCACGAATCCGCCTGCTTCGCCGTAATCCCCTTCCCGACCCTTCCGTGCCACAGATAGTTCACATATCCATGATCAGCCGGCTTCGATTCCTCCAAGCCCGCAACCTCATCACACTCCGCTTGCGTGAAAGGCCTCCGCACCCCCTCCTTCCGCGCATCCTCCTCCGAAATATCCTGCACCCGCTCCACCCGCACATCCACCACCGCCCGCAGAATCCGCGAGAACTCCCTCCGCATAAAAATCGAAGGCTTCCATTTTCCATGATATTCCGCATCCCCCACCATGTACGATCCATATGGCCCCTGCGGACACGACGCGCGATAAATCACCTCCGCCCCACCGTCATCCGCCTCAACCAGCGCGTGAGTCTCTTTCACCCACAGTCTGTCCCCCACCCGACCGTATGGGCAAACGTCCCGCACGGTCATACCGTCCATTACGTCATAGATGATAGAATCGAGGGTAAACGATCCATCTCTTTCAACGTCGATTTGAGATATTAAAGACCGCTTCACCACCCGCCGCGTCTGCGTTTTACTCCCGTCCAAAATCGCCCGGACCATCGGCCCGCTAAAAAGTATCGGCCGCTCTTTCACCTGACCTCCGACCTCTGAATTCTGACTTCCATTCTTCATCTCATTCTCCATGCTTTTTGTTTTTTTGTTTAGACCGTCCGCGCTGTCCGCGTAGTCCGTGGTTGTCATTTCTCCGACCCCCGGAAACACCCGGGACCCGCCTTCCGACTCTCGGAAAATCTGTTTTCAACGTTCGACGTTGGACGTTCGATGTTCGACGTTCGCTTTCCATCAATGCACCCCCCCGCCGCTCACGCTCAGCATTCCCTTGTCCCCGCAGTCCACCAACCCCTGCGCCACCCCGTAGCGCAGCAGGTCCGGAAAATCCTTGCACGCCCCCTTGTTCCCGTCCTGACCCGTCCACACCTTCATCGCGAAGATCAGGTTCTGACACTCCCGGCTGATGAACAGCCGCGGGCGATTGGTGAAATCAATCTCCCGGCTTTCGTCGTAGTACAGCAGATCATTCACCAGCGACAGGCTCACATTGATCTCCTGCCTCTGCCCGTCGCGTTGCAGGGTCACCGGG
>JAGYLC010000220.1 GCA_018401235.1 Kiritimatiellia bacterium | reverse complement strand
GTATAATACCCCGATGCGCTTGTGATCCACGGTCAACAACCAGGATTTCACCGTATGACCCGCGTTCAGATAGTTCAGTTCGGGCTTTTTCTCTGCTGTGTCGTTCATGAAAGTTTCCAAAAAAGGTTACTCAGCCGCAACATCGGACTGGGATTTAAGATAGGCAATGACTTGGTTGATTTGCGTCGGGTTGAGGACCCCCTTGAATGAACTCATGGCGGCGGGATATCCCTTGGCCAGGTCATCGTTGGGATAGAGTATGGAATTACGCACGTATTCATCATCCATGAGGATTTGGGTGCCGTCCTCGAGATCGCGCATGGTTCCGAATTTGTTTACAATATTCGGAGCAATCGCGCCGGGGCGTCCGGTGTGGCAGGCCGCCGCGCAGTTCACTTCCCAAATTTGCTTACCGGCCGCGACCGGATCATCGGCGGAGGCCATTTGGGTGCCGGTATCTCCGTCCACCCAGCGGCGGTTCAGCCACTCCTCATACTCGTGTTGCTCGAGGACGTATAAATTGCCAATCATCAAGGAATGTTCCGTCCCACAATATTCGGCGCAGAAAATTCGGAAGGTGCCTGTTTTCTCGGGAAGGAACCACATTTGGGTATATTTTCCGGGGACCACATCCATCTTTTTACGGAAAGCTGGCAGATAGAAACTGTGAATCACATCCTCGGAAGTCATAGTCAGTTTGATGGGTACGCCCACGGGCACATGCAAATCATTGATTTCACGTTTGCCGTTGGGATGCTGAAGTTTCCACATCCACTGTTTACCGGTCACCAAAATTTCCAGCGAATCACTGGGAGGCATGCGGGCATCAAAATAAAGCTTCGCGCCCCAGAAGAACATGATCATCACCAAAATAAACGGAATGACCGAACCTACTATTTCAAGCAGTTTGCCGTCCTTGGTGGCTTCGGGCCGCTCCGAATCGCTCTGGCGGCGATAGCGGATTGCAAAGAAAATAATGCACGCGGAGATAGCAACGGTGAAAAATATCGATACTCCAATCAGGAACCAGTACAACGTATCCAATTGCGATGCGTAGGAGGAAGCGGTATCGGGAGTGGTTTGCAGGGCTTTCATGAAAAAAGGGTATAGGAAACAAGTCTACTGATCAGATTCAGGTATAGTCGCAGGAATGCGCTTTTTTTCAAGTCGAATCAGGCCGAGGATTAACCAGGCTACCGCCGCCACCGTAATCAGGCAAGCCACGAGAATAATGCGGTTGATGAGCAGGCCGTATTTACCGGTTTCCGGATTATAGTCGTAACAGAGCAGGGCAATTCTGTCCGACAGGGTTCCGATTTTGCCTTCGCCCGCTTCCACCAGGGCCAGGCGGGTGTCCAGCAAGGGATACATCATGCCGGGCAGGAAGCGGGAGATGCGTCCATCCGGGGTGAGTACCAACAAACCGCTACCGTGGGCGTACTGGTCGTCCATGGGATCGTACTTGTATCCGAATCCCGCCGCTTGGGTCAGCTCCTCGATTTGGGGCTTGTCGCCCACCATGAAATGCCAGCCCTCCGCTTCGCGATCGCCGTATTCTCTCAGATAGGCATCTTTTTTTCCGGCGGCGGTAACGTGGGTTTCGGAGGCATCGAAACTAACGGCCAACACCGTGAAGTCCTCGCCGGGGGTGTAGGAAATCTCCTTCAGAGTCTCCACCAGTCCGTTCAGGATCAGATTGCACATGGTGGGACAGCGGTAATAAACGATGGCCAGAATCGTGGGCTTG
>JAGYLC010000022.1 GCA_018401235.1 Kiritimatiellia bacterium | reverse complement strand
CCTCCGGGTTCACCGCGAACGTGAACAACGGTGGTGCAGTATTCGACACGCAAGCGTTCAACATCACGGTAGGCGCAGCCCTTGTGGCCGACGGCACCGGTGGTCTCACGAAGTCCGGCGCAGGCGCATTGACCCTTAGCGGGATCAACACCTACGTGGGTGACAGCGTCATCAATGTCGGTACACTCAACCTGTCCAATGGCGGTGAATCCCGTTTTAAGATTGGTAATTCCAACCTGTCAAATGGTTTTGATGGCTCGGGTACCGTGAACTTCGATGGACTATTCCGTTTGGATACCTCCACCCTGACCGACACCACGGGCACCTGGAATCTGGTGAATGTGGGCAGTCTGACAGAAACCTTCGGTGGCACCTTCGGGCTGGCTTTCGTGGGAGGTCCCTCCTTCACCCACACCGGGGGTGGCAACTACAGCAGCGGCAACTTTTCCTTCAGCACCAGTACCGGGGATCTGGTATTGATTCCCGAACCCGGAACGCTGGCGCTGCTGCTGATCAGCGGGGCGGCAGTCCTGCTGTTCCGCCGACGGAAATAAGTCATTCCGCAAAAGGAGGATCCGTATCATGATCTATCATCCTTTCTCGCGATCCTCCCTGTCAGTGCTGAATTCACCGTCTGAATCCAGATCTGGCTTCACCCTGATTGAGCTGCTGGTGGTGATCGCCATCATTGCCATCCTGATTTCCCTGATGTCTGCAGGTGTGGGAACGGCCATCGAACGTGCTCGACGATTGAAGTGCATGTCGAATTTGAAACAATTGGGGATTGCCCATCTCGCCTATACGTCAGAGCATAATGGGAGAACCGTTCCGGCGATCATCCAAAATGGGACGGGCATCAACGGGGCGGTGGACTGGGCCACCATTCTGGTCCGGGAGGGCTACGTGGATGACCCCTCCACCTCCACGGCCACAGAGAAGAATGCGACTTCCGTGTTTCGTTGCCCTGCGGGGTTACAAATGCCATCCATCAATAACCGGGGGACATTCTCTAACCCCGCCCATGCCGCCAGCGACGATGCGCAGGGATATGTGCTGTACACCTTCAGGAGAGAAGATGGCAGTACCCGTTATTTGCAGAACTGGTATGGGATCAACGCGGTCGTGAACAACAACAATCCACATTTCCCATTTTGGTCATTGCAGAGTGTGGGGGGCGACAATCCTTGGAGTATAGAGCATGGACGCAGCCTGCTCACCATCACCCGTCCGGAGAGGGTGATAGGACTTTACTGCGGGATGGGACTTCATAACGGCGCAATAGCCCGTGTCGCGGCCCGTCATGGTAAACGCAGACAGGTGAATCTCCTGTTTATGGACGGTCACGTCGGCTCCCGCTCCATTCAGGATGTGCAGACCGCATGGAATCAGATGAGTCTCCCCCTGTCCGCCCGTACATTTCCGGGAATCAGTTTCTCCACGAATTTCTAGCGAATGAAGCCCCCGCGAGGTACGCCCCGGGAGCGCGGATATCCTATCCGCTGCGGCGGAAATGAAAGCGCAGAAGACCCCCCTTCGCCCCGGCGAATGCGGAGATTCGCGCTCCCGTCTTCCCATCCGTTGGAAATATTTCCGAGTCCCGGATTTATCCGGTTCACAAGGGGGCTTTAGACCCCGTTCTCCGCACTCGCGCCCCTGAAGGGGCTTTTGGAACCGGATAAACGGCCTGTCGATTTATTTACTGTTGAACACCTCAAGTATACGGTAAATCTATAGATTCTATTATTCGCAACTCTTACATGGCGAAATGGGCTTGAGTGCTGGCTCCGGTGAACAACTCACTCTCCATGCTCCACAAGCGCCTCAGTGCCCGGATGAGTCGTTTGACGCGGGTTTGCATGCCGTTTTGCGTCATTTCCCGTGTATTTTCATCCATCCACCCCATTAGCTTCCGCATATTGTACGCCAGGCAGATCCAGGTCCAATCCTGTCTGACCTTTTGGAGGCCCCTTCGTTGAAATCTGCGGATCTTCATGCCGGCCTTTATCGTTCCAAAGGCTCCTTCCACGCGAGGAGCCCTGTGCGAGTAGATCTCCTGACCTTGCTCCGTTGCCATTCGTTCCCGGACCTCTTCGCGTCTTGCCTCATGCTCGTCGCGACTGATCGTGCGGGCTTTGGCGTTCTTTGACAGACAGCGGGAGGCTAATGGACAATCACCGCAAGGTGCCCCTGAATACTCCATGAGTTTCACCGTTTTCCCTGTTCCATTCTTCCGGGTTTGTTTTCTCAATGGTCTGAGGATTTGGCCCATGGGGCAGACATAAACATCTTCTCCGGCATCATACTGGAAGGCGCTCTTGTCCAAACGGCCACCCCGCAGGGGAAGAGCCTCCCAATGCTCTGGAGGAAGTGCCACTCCCGCAGAAGAGGGCACGGGGCGGGATTCATCTCTGGATACTTTTCCCATCGGGGTGAAAACCGCCACACCTTTTTCACCGAGCTCCTCAAGTTCGTATCCCGCACCAAAGCCCTCATCGGCGAGCACGCGATTGGGGAAATGCCCGCAGAGTTCTTCGGTTTTCTCCACCAAAGGCACCAAGCAATCGCTCTCGGAGTTTTGCTCGGTGATCTGTTCGGCCACGATGAGCCCCAGTTCCCCTTCCACGGCGATCACCGGCGTGTAGTTCGGTGCATACCCCCCTTCTTTGTTCTCCAGCAGATGTGCGTCCGGGTCCGTGACGGGTACGCGCACGCCGTGAGCTTTCTTTCCTTCCTTGGCTTTTTTCACCTCGTCTCGCGACTTGGCGACTTCCAAGGCTTTTGTGTCGCGTTGCTTTTGGGCCTCCAGCGCCGCTTTCACACGCTCGCTTTTCCGTGCAGGTTCCTCCTCACCTTCCTCCTGGGCTTTCTCCAGTTCCTCCAAAGCCTTCGCGAGTTTCTCGTCGAGCGCATCCAATCGTTTTTGCAGGGCTTGGGCGGTTCTTGAGCCATGCCGGTCACTGTCGGCGCGAATCCGGGTCCCATCAATAATGATCTCTTCGAGACTCAGCTTTTTGAGATCCGCGGCTTTGCGGTTGATGGTCTTGAACAGGTCTTTGATCCTCTCGCCGTGGACCGTGCGGAACTTCGCAAAGGTGGAATGATCGATCACACGGCCATCGAGCAACCATTGGAAATCCATGTTGTATTCCGTGGCATATTCGAGCATCCGGGTGGAATGCATGCCGCGGACCAGCCCGTAAAGAATCGCGGCGCACATGAGCCGCGGGTGGTGAGGTGGACGGCCAGGGCCACTGGCGGGATAAGCCTGTTCCCAGTCGCTCCAGTCGACTTGGGCAAGCAGGGCGTCCAGAAAACGTACACCCGCGTGCCGGCCAATCCTTTCGTCCAGACAGGGGCTGATCATTTCAACTTGGTGACGGGAAATCGGGGCTACTGACCAGGTTCTCATAATGGAACGACTCCTATCAAACCCTACATCAAAGTAAAGAATATATGTGTATAGCCTTAGCCTATAAGTGGGGCAAGCTCCGAGGCTGGGGCTGACGGAATAAATCGACAAGCCCTAAATCCGGGACTCGGAAGCTGTTTCGTACCGACTCTCCCGTCTTCCCATCCGTGGTCCGGCAAGGCTCTATCCGTGGTTCTTTCGCTCTTCCCATTCGCGACTCTAAAAACGGAGTTGCCTCTGCCATTCCCGGGCGGCGGCTGTGCGGTTTTCGACGCCGAGTTTGCGAAAGGCCCTCCGCAGGTGTGTTTTGACGGTTTCCACGCCCATCCCGAGTATCGAGGCAATCTCTTCGACGATGGCAGTGGATACGGGGTTTGACGCCCGCTTTGAGGAGAATGAGATTCTCAGCGATTTTTATACGCAGCGGGAGCTGAGCTTCGGGTTTGATTTTTTGCATGTGGTCAATGCGGTGCATTCGGTTTCGTTTGGCCCCCGGTGGACTTTTTTTGAGTTGCAGGATGTGGACGCGGCGCTGTATGTGGACGCAGGCGATGTGTCTGTCGATGCGTGGTCCTTCACCGGGGACGGGCCGTATTCGAACGTGGGCATGGGATTTATGTTCCGCGCAGAAAATTTCCCGGTGCGGTTTGATGCGGCGGTTCCGTTGAATGTGCCCGAGGGAGACTCTGAAAACGAAAGAGGCAAAGTGAGGTTGTCTTTTTCCGTTGGGTATCGTTTCTGATTCTTCGCAATCGTCCGGGGCGGCGGTAGGATCCCCAATGAAAAATGCCGTTTTTCTTCACTAGTTTTTAATAACCGGACCTCCGAACGGATTAGAAATCGGCCCTATATCCACAAGCAAATTTTGAAATCCGGTTACTCGGGTGATCCCGCCGTGGTCTTCAGATTGAGGCACTTGTGTTTTGATGCGGAGGGTGACCTCTTGTTCCGCCAACACCCGGAACAGGGTGCGCAGCAATAGGCGGGCGTAGGCACTGGCGCCCCGACCCTCCTCGGCACCGCTTCCATCCTCGCCGACGTGCCGCAGCCCGTGCGCACGCGCATCACCGCGCGCCTGGCCGCCTGCTCGACCAACTGCGCGTCACCGTGGCCCGGACCGCGGGGCCTTCGAGGAGCGCGCGACGATCTACATCACCCCGGGCACCGAGTCGGTCGAGCGCCGCTACGGCTGCGACACCCGCGCGCCGCGCAGTACACAAGCGCGGCAAATCCTTTGGACTACCTGCCGCCGCCCTACGAGATTGCGGACCGGCTGTCCGCGCAGGTCGCCCAAGTGCTCGCCACCCCCGACCCGACCCTCGCAGCCCTGGTCGAGGGCATTACGCTCGACAGCACGGCGCCCGTGTTCCCCGAGGAGCCCGGCAACATGGTCGGATCCCGCCTGACCTACACCATCACCTACTCGGCCGACCCGGTCGATCCCGACAACGCCATCTGAGGATATCGACATGGCATCCGCAAAAGACGCAAAAATCCAGTTCGAGGCCGGCCAAACGCCCTACGCCATGGCGGGCATCAATACCATTATTCAAACCCTGCTGGAGGACAAAGCCCGGGGCCGGGTTATGAGTTTCTTTGGTATGACTTTTATGGGCGCGCTGCCCGCCGGAGCCCTGCTGTTCGGACAAAGCGCCTCCGTGTTCGGGGCACCCGCCACCATCCGGGTCGGCGGTCTATGCTGCGTCGCCGCCGGACTCGCCTTCGGCCTCCGATTGCCCGCCCTCCGCGCCGTAGCGCGTCCGGTCTATATCGAACGCGGCATTTTGCCAAGAATGGTGGAGGGGTCGGAGTAATTATTGGGTGAAACGCTGTATTCGTCAGTTTTCACAGACCATTCGTCCATAGGGTCAACTACGTCGATTTGGTCCGGGGACCTTACTGACCCAATTGACCATATTGAGGTGAGTGACCAACGACAAGTGACCAGTGACAAATATCCTCTGACCTCCTAATTCCTCTCAGCCTGACCTCTTACCTCTGACTCCTGACCTCTTACTGCCCCGCCTGGATGGCGGTGAGGGCGATGGTGTAGACAATGTCGTCCACCAAGGCACCGCGGGAAAGGTCGTTCACCGGTTTATTCAGTCCTTGCAGCATGGGGCCGATGCTGACGACGTTGGCACTGCGTTGTACCGCTTTGTAGGTGGTGTTGCCGGTGTTGAGGTCGGGGAAAATGTACACGTTGGCTTTCCCCGCCACCTCGGAATCGGGAGCCTTGGTTTTGGCCACGGACAAGGTGGAGGCCGCGTCGTATTGCAGAGGTCCGTCGATCCGAAGCTCCGGACGTTTCCGGCGGGCGATTTCGGTGGCCTCCCGCACTTTCTCCACGTCGCTGCCGCTGCCGCTGGCACCGGTGCTGTAACTGATCATTGCCACCCGGGGTGTCAGCCCGAAGGCTTCGGCGCTATCCGCGCTTTGCAGGGCGATTTCCGACAGGGTCTCCGCGTCAGGATTTTCGTTGATGGCACAATCGGCATAGATGCAGACCTGCTCGGGCAGTAGCATAAAAAACAGGGAGGACACAAAGCGGTTGCCGGGTTTGGTTTTGATGATCTGTAACGCGGGCCGCACGGTTTCCGCCGTGGTGTGCACCGCGCCACTTACCAGGCCGTCCACATCTCCGGCCTGAAGCATCAGGGTGCCGAGCATCACGTTGTCCTCCAGCAGGGATGCCGCCATGGCCCGGTCCATGCCTTTGTGTTTGCGAAGATCCTGCAGGAGGTCAACATAGGAACCCCGCACATCGTCCGGATCCAGAATTTCAAGTCCGGGGTCCAGTTCCAGCCCTTTCTTTTTAGCCAAAGCCCGCACCACATCGGGTTTTGCAAGCAGCACGCAATTAGCAATGCGGCGGCGTTGACAAATGTTCGCGGCTTCCAGAGTGCGGACTTCGTCCCCTTCCGGCAACACGATCCGGCGTTTTCCCTCGCGGGCAAGTTGCACCAGCCGATACCGGAACGCGGCGGGTGACTGCCGGATTTCGCGTTGGTATCCAACCATCGATTTGAGCCATGAACGACTGATTTGACTTGCCACATAGTTCATGCCGATATCGATCCGTTCGCGGTCGTCGATCGGCACCTCCGTGTTCATGCGGGGGATCTGGGTGGCGGTGCTGTAACTGTCTGTGGTCACGGTCATCACCGGCAATCCGCTGTCCAACGCGCTCTGGCAAAATTTCATAATTTCCGGGCTGGGTTCTCCGCCGGAGGTGAACACCACCCCCGCCAAAGGAATCCCATTCATCGCCGCCATGCAGGCCGCGATGAACAGATCCATTCGGTCCACCGGAATCAGCAGTAGATGACCGGCCTTAAAGACGTGGGTAATATACTCCACGTTGCGCGCACACAGGAACACTTTCTGAATTCGACGAGTTTGAATTTCTCCCGGATGCAGTATCCGGGCATTCAAATGACGGGCCACGTCTATCGTGCGCGATTGCGCCATCCCCCGCAACCAGGGAATGGTGGCCAAGAGCTTAAACTCACCACTTTTGAAAACCGAACACTCCGTCTTAATCCGCTCCGCCGTAACTTCATCTCCCTGACTGGACAACTCCAGGTCTGGCCGCAGGCGTCCTGCAGAATCCAGAGGTGCGTTGACAAAATTAATGATCGCCCCCAGTAGGCGCTCGGAACGCAGTCCGCCAAATTCACTCACGGTGTTGCGGATTTCTTTATCCAGGCTAGAAAGTTTTTCTTTTCCTGGAGTACCCACGAAGACAAACGAAGCATCCAACGCTCGGGCAATTCCTTTGTTCAGCAGGGTCGCGTGCTCGAACTCGTCCATATTAATCAGGCCTTCCACTACCACAATATCCGCATCGCTGGCCACGGACTGGTACAATTCCAACACTCGCTCCAACAGGGGATCAATCCCATTTCGGGACATTTCGCGCACGGCCTCGGCGTAAGGGATAGGGGTTGGCGGATTCAACTCGGTGGTATTCCGGATCACATAGGTGCTGCGCTCCGGTCCGGTGTCCCCGTGAAACAACTGGGCGATGGGTTTGAAAAACGCGGCTTTGATTCCGTTGCGGTCCAGAGCCCGCACCAATCCCATGCTCACGGAGGTCAGTCCCACCCGGGGTCCGGTGGGGATGAGGTACACGCATTGACTTTGCTTGGGACTTTGTTTGGTTTTGTCGTTCATAACGGAATTAACGGATGAGGGTTGCGGTATCCCGGGCAATCACGATTTCCTCGTCGGTGGGAATCACCAGGGCACAAGGGGATGTTCCGAGGCTGATGCGCCCGTTTTGATCCAGGCCATGCGACTGGTTCGCTTCCACATCCACCTTCAAGCCCAGAAAGGGCAGCAGATCAAGGGTGCGCTGACGCACCGGAATCGAATTTTCGCCAATTCCCCCGGTGAAAATCAAGGCATCCAATCTCCCCAGCCCCACCATCAATCCCGAAATCGCCTTGGCCAGCCGATAACAGAATACCGTAACCGCCATCGACGCCCGATTATCCCCTTCCTGCTCGGCCTGCAACAGCTCCCGCATGTCATTGGTGCGGCCCGACAGCCCCAACAAGCCGCTTTTTTTGTTTAACATATCCGACACCTCCGCCAGGGACATGTTCAGCAGCTTGCAGAGAAATTCGTGCAGAGAGGGATCAATATCCCCGGAGCGGGTGCCCATCACCAGTCCCTCCAACGGGGTGAGTCCCATGGTGGTGTCCATCGACTTGCCACCCAAGACCGCCGCGGCACTGCAGCCGTTTCCCAAATGCGCACTGATCAACGCCAGTTCCTCCAGAGGCCGTTCCAACCGCCGGGCGGCCTCCTCACATACATAGCGGTGACTGGTGCCATGAAATCCGTAGCGGCGAATGCGATGTGTCTCGTACAAATCGTAGGGCAACGCATAGAGATAGGCCCGTTCGGGCATGGTCTGGTGAAAAGCGGTATCGAAAACCATCACCTGAGGCAAATCGGGAAAGGCCTCTCTAGCGGCTTCAATTCCCAGCAGATTGACCGGATTGTGCAAGGGAGCCAGATGTTGGTTTGCGCGCAGACTTTCCATGGACTCTTCGGAAACCAGACAGGATTTCCGAAAATGTTCTCCGCCATGCACCACCCGATGGCCAATGCCGCTGCAGGACAGATTCAACTCGTGCAACAACCCCACAATTCCCCGTAAGGCTTCCCGATGTCCGGCCAGACCCAACTCTCGTTCGCCCCCATGCGCTCCTTTCCACTTCAGCAGAGCTCCCGGCGAATCCAATTTCTCCACCAGTCCGGAAAGCACATGCGCCCCCTGGTCTGGATCGGAAAGCGAAAACTTGATGGAGGAACTGCCGCAGTTGAGAATTAAGATCGGGGATATCATAGAGGATGAAAATAGGAATGAATGGCTACTCAAACCCTTTTTTAGGCGCTTTGTCAAAATCAACCCGCGAAAATCCGGTTGTCAGTAGTCGGTCACTAATGACCACTGACTAGTGACTAGTGACTAGTGACTATTGACAAATCTCCCCCAGTTCCACCAAAACCTTCAGATCGGCTCTGCTAAAGGGGAGTTTCCGGCAATCCGCTAACGTGACCCAACGGAAATCCGCGCAGTCGATGGCCCGGGGGGGATCGCCCAACCATCGACAGTGGTGGACGGCCATGCGAAGATGGAAATGACTGTAGGTGTGTCGTACGGTCATCAACTCGGGGCCTACCTCAACCTGGATGCCCAGCTCTTCTTCGAGTTCCCGTTGAATGCACTCCGGGATGGTTTCTCCTTCCTCCAGCTTGCCCCCGGGAAATTCCCACAGGCCACCCAGCATCTCTTTCTGGTTTCGTCGCGCCACCAGAAAGGTATCCGCAGATTTCCAGACCACCCCCGCTCCAACTTGAATGGTGGGGATAGGCGCTTTTTTGGATTTGTACGGGTATATCTGTGGAGTGCCGGACTTGCCCGCCCGACAGATGGTCCGCAGCGGGCAGCTTCCACACTGTGGGGAGGAAGGAGTGCAAATCGTCGCCCCTAATTCCATTACCGCTTCGTTGAATTCACCGGGGGGGTGATCGGCCAGCAGGCGCTTTGCAAGCCTACGCAATTTATCCTTTACCACCGATTTGCGGATATCCTCGTCAATCGCGCATAATCGGGTAAGAACCCGCTCCACATTTCCATCGAGCACTGCGTACGGCTCCGCAAAAGCCAGACTCATGATGGCGGCAAGGGTATAAGGGCCAATCCCTTTGATCGAAAGTAATTTTCGGGGGTCTTGCGGAAGTTCCCCACTGAACTCAGCAACCACCTGGCGTGCACCATCGTGAAGATTTCGAGCGCGCGCATAGTATCCAAGGCCCTCCCACAATTTAAGGACCTGTTCTTGATCCGCTTCCGCCAGTGCCTCAACTGTTGGAAATGCCCGCATCCACCGCTGAAAATAAGGGATAACGGTTTCCACCCGGGTTTGCTGAAGCATGGTTTCGGACACCCAAATCGTATACGGAGTCCGGTGATCCCGCCACGGCATGGACCTCGCATGGTTGCGAAACCAGGGCAGCAAGCTGTGCTCAATGTGGCTCCTATGGCCCGGGGGTAATCGATGTCTGTTCATAAAAGTTACGGGTTTCATGGAAAAATGTTTGACGAACCGGCTAAAATGGCACTAACGTGTATAAATTCAATATGTAAGATTCATTCAAACGCTGGAGACACCCATGGCCGACAAAAAACGAAAAACCTTGCAGATCAAACGTCCCGACCCCACCAAGCCTTCCCAAAAGAAAGTTTTGCCGAAAGTCAACATGAATGACAAGGCTGCCACCAGCGCCCTTGACACAGATGAGTTGACAGCCGTCGATCCCACTACAAGCAATGATCGGAAAAGCAATACCACCCGTATCGCTTTACCGGACGAGGAAAAAATTCGCAAAGCCCGACGCGCCAATGTGACCCAGGATCTGGAGCAGGAAGGGGCCTTGCCAAGTGCCGACCAAATCGCCCAAGCACAAAAGAATGCCACTATGCCGATCATGATCGATACGGAGAACGTGGAGGAGAGCAACCGGGACCCACTCAAGAATTCCGAAAAAAAGGATGACATGGATCGCACCATGGAGATTGATGCCGATGCCCTTTCCACCGCGAATCTGAGTCAGGAATTGCAAAAAGTGGATGATGACGATCAGGTCGACAGCGATCAAACCATGCGTATCGATCCGGAAGCACTGCAAACCGGACACATTGACAAAAGTCTTTCCGATGCAAATAACAAAGACAACACCAGCGACCAGACCCTGAAGATCGACTCATCCGAGGGTGACGACGCATTGACAACGGGAAAAAATAACCAGGCAAACGACGAGTCTCTGCTGTCAAAAGAAACCATGCAAATGGATTCGATCCCGGATTCAGAGTTGGAGGATCAACCCGGGACTGATCTAAGCGTCGAAGAAATGAAGGAAACATTCAATGCCCAAACCATGGCCATGGATCCCAAGCAACTGGAGGAGGAAATGTCCAGTCCGGAATCGGGCGATGAAGAGGAAGACGAAACCTTGTCCAAAACCATGGATCTGACCAAGGAACGCCCGAAAACCATCATGATCAAGCGGCCCTCGAAATCCCCGGAATCGGGTCCTGCAAATCCGACGGTGAAAGCGGTGCGCCCGGATGCGGCGACAGTTCGCACCCCCCGCCCGGTTACCGCAACCCCGGGACAAGCAAAGCAGGACACCAGCCGGATTGATATCCCGGCGGATGGCTCCACCAAAGAAGGTAAAACCATCAAACTGCGGCGGCCCTCCGGGGGCCCCGTGCGCTCCGGATCTCACATGTCCAGGGTGGCTGGCAATGCCGGGCTCACCATGAATGAAGATGGCAGCGTTAGCACAACCGTCCGCAGGGAAGAGCCTCTGGGCGCGGGGTGGTTGGCAGTTGCGGTGATCACATTATTGCTATCCATAGGTGCCATTTGGTCGATAATGGCCATATCCAACCCGGAACTTCCTATGCCCGGACGCTTGGTGGATGCCAATAATCAACTCATACAAAACTACTAAATTTGCACAAAAAAGTGTAGCCGTCGGGGTTGACCCATTTCAAAAAGGAACTAGATTCTTTTTTTACATTAATTCTAATTTAAGGGAGTTTTGGTATGTCAGGTAAAACAATTGAAGTCGGTCAGGACAACTGGCAAACAGAAGTGGAAGAGTCGTCCGTCCCCGTACTGGTGGATTTTTGGGCGGAATGGTGTGGTCCCTGCCGGGCGATCATCCCCACCTTGGAACAACTGGCCGATGAATATGACGGCAAATTGAAAGTTGCCAAAGTGAATGTGGATAAAGACCGTGAACTCGCGCAAAAATTCGGTGTGCGCTCCATTCCGTTTCTGCTCATCATCAAAGAGGGTCAAGTCGTGGAGAACATGGTCGGAGCACTGGGCAAACCTGAGTTTGTCGCTAAAATCACCCCGCATCTTTAAGATGTGTAAACCACGGAACACGCTGAAAACACGGAAAATTTTAGTTTGATTGGAACAGTTTGATTAAGATCTACTGTCTTTCAGGCTTCAATCAAAACATCCATCTTCTTCGTTCCGTGTGTTCAGTGTATTCCGTGGTTACTTTTTTCGGACTGACCCCAACGTATTTCCTCCCCCCCCCACTCCCGAAGTTGGGCGTTGGTTCTACTGAAGGGGTGGCTTCCAAAAAATCCGCGGTGAGCGGATAAAGGAGACGGATGTGGCGATTCAAGCACTCTGTGTCGGCCGCGGTCTATGACCGCGGCTTTTTTTCGTGCATACGCCCCCCACAAAATAAATACCAATCGCCGAGGATGGTCATTGAGTCGACGCACCACCTCGTCTGTAAAGGACTCCCATCCCTGCTGCTGATGCGAACCCGCCTGATGCGCACGAACCGTTAGGGTGGCATTCAACAACAACACCCCCTGCCGGGCCCAAAAGCCGAGGTCCCCATTTGCAGGTGGGGTTGCGCCTAGGTCCGCGCTTAATTCTTTGTAAATATTCTGCAGGGATGGCGGCAACGGCACCTCCGGGTTCACACTGAAACACAGTCCGTTCGCTTGGCCGGGTCCATGGTAAGGGTCTTGACCTAAAATCACTACTCTCACCTGATCCCAGGGCGTGAGATCGAAAGCCGAAAAGATTCGGGATTCGGGCGGATACACCGTTTCTCCTCTTTGTTTTTCGGCCAGCAAAAAGGATTTCAGTTGAAGAAAAGAAGGAGCCTCAAAAGCGTTTGACAGCTGGTTCTTCCAGCCTTCTTCAATTTTCAGATTCATTTTTGCAGGAGACATGACCATTTTTAATACTTTATAGTTATTTCTAAAGGGGAGTAAGCCGGTGATTAGACAACAATCTAGCGAATAAAAATCATAACCAAAAGCTTACATTTTCAGGAATTGCAAATTTCAACTCCTACCATAGGATAGTAACTTCACCAACATATGCGACCTTATGGAACACAAACCACCAACGTTTTGGATCGAAAATACCTACCACTGGCCCGCGAACGGGGAAAGCCGCCCTTGGACAGAATTCTGGATTACCACCTTCAGTCGCCCGGTTGGAGCCGTTCGAAACGCTTCGGTGCTGTTCAGTCTGAATCAAGGAACCCACTGGCAACATCTTCCGATGGATAAATCCTGTATCCTTGGAGACCAGGAGGTTTGGCATGTGAACCTGGGTACTTTCCCCGCTAATACCCGTGTTCACTACGCCGTGGAGGGGATCAATAGCCAGGGTTCCTCCCTCTGGGATAACAATCATAGCAAAGATTACCATGCGATAATAGGCTCCACTCACGATTTAAGGATCCACTGCTGATTTGACTTTGATAGGTGCTACATAAAAAACGAGTAGATGGCTAAACCACGGAACACACCGAAAACACGGAAAATTTTAGTTTGATCACAAGTTGATGGTTAAGACGTGTTCCTCTTCAGACTACATCTAAAGCCCCTCCTTCCCCTTTCCGTGTTTTCCGTGTGTTCCATGTTTTTCCCTCACTCACTCTCGTGAATCCTATAGTATTATTCGTCACTTTCTTGGATTGTTGACAAGAGCTTTGGTTTTAATTCTAAAGTGCTCTAATTGGAGGGCTCCAAGCGAAAGTGACCCTCAGGCCGCTCGGCATCGTCTGGGCGGTTTTTCAGGCCCGCTATCCACTCCCGGACGCGGGTTTCCTGTTCCCGAATGTAGTCCGCGTGCTCCGTTCCCGGTGGCAGCCGCACCCCCAGCACCAGATCCACCCGGAATTGCGTATCGCCGCGCTCTACCAGCAGATTCACTTCTTCCCCCGGTAACAGGGAGCTGACGTGGTCGACGAATCCGTTGGATCCTTCCATTTCCTTAATTGGCACCCCGCCCACTTCGAGTAGACGGTCGCCAATGCGCAACCCCGCCCGGTCCGCGGCCTCCCCGTTCACCATCCCGATAATCTCGATCACCTGTCGCTGATCCCGCAACATCTGAGGCTGAAAGTTAACCCCCAGAAATCCATAGGGACGATAAAAAATCTGTTCCGCGGCCAGTTCCCTCAACAGGCTCTCCAATCGATACTCCACCTCCAGATCCTCCGCTTCCCGATAAGCCTCCGCAAGCTCCACCATCACATACCGGGGAAATGCATCCGCCCATTCCCGCAACCTTGCCTGCGCAGCTTCACGTTTCTCATACTCATCCGCCCCCAACCCGGAGATCTCCGCACGAACCCGACCGGACTCGGGTCTTTCCCCCGCCGTGTCCGCAAAACCATATCCGCAGATGATCAGGAGCACTCCTGCCCACCCCAACCCCTTCATTTTGCCCGTTCCTTGTGAAAACTCAACCGAAGTCCCTTGCGGATAAAGGTGGGGGTATCCAAATCAGCTCCCTCCACAATGGTCGGTTGAATGTCTTTGAAACGACCCTTGTTTTTTGCGGGTGACGCCAACTCGATTTCGCTTTGAATCATTTTTTTCTTCTCCGCGACCGTCAGCGTTTCGTCCTCCGACTCCGCTTTCGCTTCATCCGCTGTGGTCTCCACCTGCGGGAGTGCCCGGGGTTTGCCCGACCAATGTTCCGCCACCATCACCACCAGCGCCAGGTGTTGACCGAAGCGTTCATCCTGCGCCACCCCGATTTTTAATTCCGCATCGGATCTCAAAACCTTACGAACTTCAAAGCTGACCCTCTCCAGATCCTGCACCGGAGTCAAGGGGCCGCAGAGCATGCCCAGCACGATTCCTCCACTGTGCGCCAGCAGACTCCCTTTATCCAGTAGAGGATGGGTAAACAGTTGATCCAGCACCCGGGTTAATCGATCCTCGCCATCTGCGGACACCGCCACCAGTCGACAGTAGCCGTCCGCACGGTGCATGGTTTGCACCACATCCTGCAAGGTCAGCGGAATCAGCCATCCCGAACGCAGAAGCACCGCCAGTCCCCCGATCGAACGTCCGATTTCCATACCACAACGCTTCAACAACCGTGAAAGCAGCATCGACGGATCCTCGGCCGCCTTCAGCGAATCCAGTGGAAACAACATCACCGCGTCACTGGCATCCCGATACCCGCTCAACGCCGATTCCGCCAAGTTGCGGCGGGACCCGCCCTCCGCCTCCAGCGGCTGCACCAGGGCGGAGATCACGATCAGCCCCGCCTCCCTGGCCCGATCCGCCAACAGCGGTCCCACCGTGCCCCCGGTGCCCCCGCCGAGACCCGCCACCAGAATCACCACCCGAAATCCCTGAAAAAGAGCATATAAACTGTCTTCCGATTCCTCCACACAGCTTTGGGCCAACTCCGGGTTTCCCCCCGTGCCCATGCCGCCGGTCGCAACGTCGCCCAGCAAAATCTTCCGGTCAAAGGGCAGTTCGTCCAAGCTGGCCCGGTCCGTGTCCACCGCCGCATAGGACAATTCCGTCACCCGCTTGGGCAGGTGGGCGATCAATTTGCCGCCGGCATGCCCCACCCCCACAAACAGGATCGGCAGTGCATCCCGCAGGTGAATAGAGGATTCGGTTAGCAGGGGTGTGGTCATAGTTATCCGAATAGTTTACGTAAAAAGGTACCGATGAGGGGCCCGCGCACGGCGGAATTTCGGGTGCGCACGCCGTATTTTAACATGCCCACCAGAGACGCGTATTCCGGACTTTCCGTGGGCAGGGCCAGTCCGCTGACTTCTTTGGGATAGCCGATGTGACAGGGCATTTCAAACACCCGGGAGGCCAAATCCTGCACCCGGTTCATGCGGGCCCCGCCGCCGGTCAGGATCACTCCCGCACCAAAATTCTTTTTCTTCACCTCTTTGCGCACCTGCGCTTTGACCAATTCGAAGATCTCCTCCATGCGGGCATGCATGATGGTGTTCACATCCCGCGAAAGCACTTCCTGGGCCCGGAATCCGGTTTCGGGCGGAATGGGAATGCGACGTCCACGCGAACTCAAATCCACCATGGCCGCCCCGTATTTCACTTTCAGGCGTTCCGCCTGGGCCGTGGATAAATTCAAACCCAGCGCGAGGTCATTGGTGAGGTGGTCCCCCCCCACCCCGAGCGAACCCGCCAGCGCGATCACTTTGTCCGAATATACCACATAATCCGTGGTTCCGGCCCCCATATCAATCAAGATACCGCCGACCTCTTTCTGCTGGGGAGTCAACACCGACAATCCGCAGCACAGCCCCCCGAAGGCAATCTCGGTCACTTCAACCGCCGCCTCGTCGGCCAATCGGAGCATGTTGCGCAGTCGGTTGCTGTGTCCGTACAAAATCAGCATGTCCAACGAAAGACGCGAACCCGACATGCCATCGGGATTCAGCACCCCGCCAGTTTGATCGTCGATGTAAAACTGACCGCAGATGCTGTGCAGGATCTCCTGGTCGTGCGGGAGAGTCACCGCCCGGGCGGCTTCCATCACTTCTTCCCGTTCCTCCGCCGTAATCACCCGGTCGTCGGACATCACATTAATCGTGCCCCGATTGACGACCTGTCGGATATGATCGCCACTGAACACCAGCAGCACTTCCTGAATGGAAACCTGAGCGTTTTCCTCCGCCTCCAACAGCGCCTTTTTCACGCAAACTTTGGCGTTTTCGAGGTCCACGACTTCGCTTTTCCGCACTCCGCTGGAAGGCGAACGGCCGATGCCGGTAATCATCAAATGACCGTCCTCGCGGGGTTCCGCCACCAACACCCTCACCTCCGAGGTTCCCACTTCCAGTACTGCGATCGGGTGTGCCATGATTACTGCGCCGCTCCAATTCTATTGCGACCCTCTGGGCGCATGTCCAAAATGGTGAGTTCCAGGTTCTGGTTTTGTATCTCGTAGATTCCTCTGGAGGCCTCCATAACGATTTCCTCAAAATTTCCGCTTGTGGGAAGCAGGATATCCAAGCCATTTTTCAGGCGGACATCCAAATAATCCGGATGTCCCAGGCTGATCGCATGCACCGGCAGCAAGGAGCGAATTTTACCGGGCATGTCCCGCAGTACCGTCAGATACTGAAGAGCCGGACCCGCCGGCCCCTCATCCACCCGCATCCCCAGAGTCAACCCGGTTCCGGCTCCCAACAGAAACGGCAGGTGTTTGGATTGAAAACTCTTCTGAATCAGCACCCCCTCCTCATCCACCAGCCAGTTCATGCGACCCTCCACCTGCCCAGTGCGGGCCAGGGGCACCCGCTCATACACCACCACCGTCAATCGGTCCGGCAACTGACGCTGAATCACCGCCCTGCGAATGATGGGGTGACGTTCCATGCGGGCACGCACCTCGCCCAGATCCACTTCATACAGATTGGTTCCCCGTTCCAGTCCCGACCACTCCAGCAGAATCCCTTCCGGCAACACCCCGTTCGAGCGGGCCTCCAGTCTCTGAAGAGTAAACCGTTGATTGCCGGTAAACAGCAATTCGCCCATCCAGCCGAAAAACAGCCACAGCCCCCAGCCCAGCATCAGCAAACACAGTCCGCCAAACAAGAAAAACGCGCCTGCGGGCAGGCCCACCGAGGCGGGACTGCCCGCCGCCGTAACCTGCAATACGCTCGACGAACGCTTCTTTGAAGAGCGCTTACGGGATTTGGATTTGGAATAGTTAGAAAACATAAGTCCCTAGTTTACCTCTGCCTGCGCCAGAATGCGAACACAGAGCGTCTGAAAATCAATTCCGCAGGCTGCCGCCGCCTTCGGCAGCAGACTGGTGGCGGTAAAACCCGGAATCGGGTTCATTTCCAACACAAAGGGGCTTCCGTCGGCAGTCACCCGAAAATCCACCCGGCCCAGATGGCGGCCACCCAGGTCTTTGTAGGCCCGCAGGGCCAGGGCCTGAATCCGATCCGCCCATTCCGGCGGATACGCGGCCGGCACCACATAGCAGGTGTCCTGACGCTCATATTTGGCTTCATAATCATAGGTACCCGAGTTAGGTCGAATCTCCACGATGGGCAACGGTTCGTCCCCCAGAAACCCGACCGTGCACTCGGTTCCCTCCACAAAACGTTCCGCCAGAATGCGGGAATCAAATTCCCGCACCTTCGCCAGCGCCGCCTCAATTCCGGCGGCCTCCCGGACAATTTCCAGGCCGATGCTCGACCCCTGCCGCGGCGCCTTCAGCACCAACGGAGCCGAAAGCGACACCGACTGCCCCGGGAGCACCATTTCCCACTCCGGCATGGGAACGTCCACCTTGGCCAGCAGGGCGTGGGAAATTTCCTTGTCAAAACTCCGCGGCATCTCCCAACTCCGCGACCCCACATACGGCAAGCCCAATTCTTCCAGGCGACGTTGCGCGATGCCATCCTCCCCGAATTCACCGTGCAGTACCGGAAACACCGCCTCCACCCCTACCGGAACCGTAAACGACATATCCGCCACATCCAGTTCGTACACCATCAGCCCCGCGTCCCGCAGAGCCTGCGCCACCGCCGCTCCCGAACGCAGCGACACCGCCCGCTCCGAACCGGGTCCACCCTTCAACACCGCGACCGACGTGAATCGATTAGACATCACACACACTCATTGTACCTAAAATCTTCATATCCCCCTTCCTACCCCATCCATCCCCTCCCACGCAATTCAGAACCATGACATTCCCCCTTTTTTTTCTTTTCAATCCACCGGAAAGTGACTAAGGAAACCTGAATACACGGTGAGTGTAGCTCAGTTGGTTAGAGCGTCGGTTTGTGGTACCGAATGTCGCGGGTTCGAGTCCCGTCACCCACCCCATTTTTACGCCCTCAGAAATGAGGGCTTTTTCATTCCCAGTTATAGGTATCCTGAAGGGACCTTGTTGACCCGATTGACCTTGTTGACGATACAAGCCAACATGTCACCACCGTCAATGATGCCACTAAAGTCAAATTCAACTTTCCAGTCATCCTATCCCTCTCTCTGTTACGCATCCTCCCCGATTTTCCGCGCGCTCGGAACGCAAAAGCGTGTTCAAACATAGGCTCTCTATTGCCGTACAACCCAGAGTAAAGCAAGTGACTATTGACTAATGACAAGTAACAAATGACTAATGACGAGTGACAACTGACCAGTGACTACTGTCACGGCAACCGATTTTCGGCGGCGCGGTAGAGGCGGTACCACTCGGGTCGACTGAGGTTTACTTCGCAGGCGCGGCACATGTCGCGGATGCGCTGGGGAGTCATGCTGCCCAGTACGGGTTGCATCTTGGCGGGGTGACGCAGCAGCCAGGCAATCGCGATCGCGGATACCGGCACCTTCCGGTCTTCGGCGAGTTCATCGAGCACTTCGTTCAATTCGGAGAAATCCGGATGATCCAGAAACACGCCGCCGAAAAACCCGGCCTGCATCGGGGACCAGGGCTGCACCGTCATCTGGTGCAAGCGGCAATAATCCAATACTCCGCCATCCCGATCCACTGCGGGCTCGTCCGACATGTTCACATTCAAGCCGTGATCCAACATCGGAGTATGCGCCAAACTGAATTGCAATTGATTGGCTACCAAGGGCATTTCCAGGGAACGCTGGATCAGCGTGATTTGGGTGGGATTCTGGTTGCTCACTCCGAAATGCCGAACTTTACCGGAGGCCTTTAATTGGGAAAAGGCCGAGGCGATCTCTTCCGGTTCCATCAATGCGTCCGGGCGGTGCAGCAGCAGCACATCCAGATAGTCCGTTTGCAAGCGCTTGAGGATTCCATCCACCGAAGCTAGAATGTGCGCTTCCGAGAAATCGAAGTACCCCTTTTGAATGCCGCATTTGGATTGCAGAAAAATGTCATCCCGGGATACCTTGGTTTCTTTCAACGCTTCCGCGAAAATCTCTTCGGAGCTTCCGCCGCCGTAAATGTCCGCATGATCAAAAAAATCGATTCCGGACTCCAGCGCGGCGGATAGCACCTCGGCTGCGTCGGCAACCGGAAGTTTGTTCATGCGCATGCATCCCAGTGAAATTTCGGATACGGAGAGAGGGCTTGGACCTAAGGTTACTTTGTGCATGCACCCTATCATGAACACAAGCGCCCATGAGTCAATTGAAAACTGATTGTCGGCAAACAAGAATCAATTGATAGCGGGTCCCGGCTTCAGGACCTGTCACTTTAGTCGTCTACACTAAAATTTTAACCGCTAATCGACGCTAATTTGCGCTAATATCAACCTTTTAAAATGAATTATAAGCGTCAGATAAGCGTAGATAAGCGTAGATAAGCGGTTTCCATCTTCTTTTGGAATAAATCAACAGGCCCTTTACGCGGATAGCCAAGAGCGAAGCTTTAGCGAGCGGGAACGCAAAGCAATATGGCCTTTTAATGAAACAGGAGAGACCTCAACCGGCGAATATCGGACCATAAATGCCCCTCGGAGACTATCCGCGTAAACGCGGGACTCCAGCCTATTCAAACGCGGGACCCGGCGAACTTCCGGCTGCCCACAACCTGCGTCAACGGACCGATCCGCAGTCGGACCTCGCCCTGAAACCCTCCCTCCCCGTCCGGTGTGATCGTGAGGTCATAATGATGGGCCTCGTCCATATACACACTGAGCCCCGCCCGGCCGGCCGTTTTCCCAGCGCACCGGTGCGATAAACGTTTCCCGCCCCAGATGATAGGCCCGGGCATGAAGACTGGTTCACGGCTTCAATCTAGCTAAAGGAAGGAGCGGCGGTACTTCCCCGCACCACCAGCCGGGGATAGGTACTTTTATGGGTGGGTTCTTCCAATTTTCCTTCAATTTCACCTATTAAAAGCTTTACCGCCAACTCTCCGATTTTCCAATTCTGCGGGTCCAGACTGGTCATCTCCAGTGCCTCGCTGATCGAACTGTTATCATACCCCACCAGTGAAAGATCTCCGGGGACGCGGATCCCTTCCCGCAAACACAAGGTACTCAATGCGGACGCCACCCGGCCCGTGCAACACAGAATCGCACTGACGGAATGGATCTTTTTCATCAAGGCTGGCGTGGATGTAATAGCAGAAGATGCGGGAACCCGCCACGCAGGCAGCGTCTTCAGTCCCGACCTCGCCATCCCTTCACAATAATTCTGATATCGCACCTCGTAATAATGAGCCGTTTCGGTGGATTTAAGCATCACAAAACCAATCCGATCGTGACCCAGATGAACCAAATGCTCCAATGCGTCATCCAACACATGCGCCTCCTCCACGGTTACCCGGTGACAATCCTCCGCCGGGACATTTCCAATCTCCGGGGCCAACACAAACGGGATGGAATGTTCCTTCAGAAACCTGCGGGTCCTCATTTTGATATCTTTACACTCCCACAACACAACCCCGTCTATCTGTTCCCGGACCCAAAGATCCCGCACAACTGTCAATTCCTTCCCCGGCTTCCCGTCATGGTGCTCAAGCAGCAATTGCAGTCCTTGTCCCGAACAACCCGCCCGCAGTCCGGATGCAAACGCCGCATGGACCGGAGCCAGATTGAAATCACCCGTGTGCCCCAAAAACAAAATCCGCCCGGTTTTTTTCCGTTTCAAGCGGGTCACAAACATCCCTTTCGCGTGTTTCACCGTAATCAACCCATTCGCCTTCAGCACCTTCAACG
>JAGYLC010000219.1 GCA_018401235.1 Kiritimatiellia bacterium | reverse complement strand
CGGGATCGGGGCAGTCGCCTGACCAGTCGGGATCCGGGCGGGTGGGTTGGTCCAATACCCGCACGATCCCTTCGACGATGTCGTCTATATAGGTGAAGGAGCGCTTGTGGTGTCCATGATTGAATATCGGAATGGGCTCGCCGGCCAGAATGGCTTTGGTAAACTTGAACAGCGCCATGTCCGGGCGGTACCAGGGTCCATACACGGTGAAGAATCGCAATCCGGTGCAGGGGAAACCGTAGAGGTGGGCATAACTGTGAGCCATCATTTCGTTGGCTTTCTTGGTGGCGGCGTAGAGGGTGAGCGGATGTTCGGTGGAGTGGTGCTCGGAGAAGGGCATGGTGGTGTTGGCCCCGTAGACCGAGCTGGTGGAGGCATAGACCAGATGTTGAACATCGAAATGTCGGCAACCCTCCAGAATATGCAGGAAACCGGTGAGGTTGCTCTGGACGTAGACGTGTGGATTTTCGGCCGCATAGCGCACCCCGGCCTGAGCGGCCAGGTTGACGACTTTATGGGGCCGGTGTGTCTCGAAGGTCGATTCCACCGCCTGTCGGTCCGCCAGATCAGCCTGTACGTGGATGTACTGTCCTTTTAATTCCTGAAGATTCGCCACCCGCGCCTGTTTGAGGCCCACATCATAATAGTCGTTGTGATTGTCGAATCCTATTACCCTGTGTCCGGACTGCAGGAGACGTTCCGCTACGTGGTAGCCAATAAATCCGGCGCTGCCGGTTACGAGAGTGGTGGGGATAGTTGTCATTTGTTAGTGGTTAGTGGTCAGAGACAGAGTGAGATAGGCATTCCTGCCTGTCGCTTTGGGAGGGGTATTGGAACTGGAACAGAGGTCGGACCATTTAAGGAAAGAGTCTCATATAAGCGGTCAGATTCGTAGCTGCCCCGACTGTGGGGGGAGAGTTTCAGATCCCAGGGCCCTTGTGGTTTTCCCTCGGGGACCGAGGGAGCTGCGAATTTCTGGCCTCTTCACTCTGAGCGCTTGTTCTTATCTTGTAAACAAAGTGGAAATCAGCGGCAGGGCCCGGTCGGCTTTGTGTTGCCAGTCGAGCAGAACTTTTATTTTGTTGCGGGCGACGTCATCCTCTTCGGGGATATCATGCAAAATCTGCTCCAATCGTTCTCTTCCGGTACTGAGGCGGGGACGCAACTGCACATCGATAAAGTAGCCCAACAGGCGGCGCATGGAGCGTTCGGCGGTGTAGACGGACTGGCGTTGTCCCACCGGGGATTGACGATGCACCGTGCCGAGACCGGTGAGCAGCTTGAGGCCCTGACTGGCGGATCCGGCGGAGATCTCCAGTCGCCGGCAGATGTCCTCCTGATAGAGGGGCTCATCCGAGCAATAGAGCACGCCGTAGATCATCGCGATCGATTTGGGCAGTCCAAAGGTCTCGAACATACCCACAAAGAGTTCCAGCACCTCATGTTCCCAAGGGGCCAGTTCCGGGGCAGAGGTCTTAGGCGCGGTAGAGTCTTTCATTCATACTTCCTAATGTTTTCAAAATTAAATGAAATTCAAACGTAAAACAAAAATCAAGGGGTGGAGGTAGGGCTTTCCTTCCAGAGCGAGCTTCGCCCGGTGACATCCCGAGGGTGGGAGCCTCCAAAGAAGAGTTCGAGTTTGGATTGTGCGGGTAGCACGAGTGAATTTTGGGGTGTTCAGGTGATAATAACAAGTAAATAAGGGAATCGATTTGGGGGCAACGCCCCGTTGGTTTGACCGCCACGGGGAGAGTGGCATCC
>JAGYLC010000218.1 GCA_018401235.1 Kiritimatiellia bacterium | reverse complement strand
AAACTGAGGTCTGTTCTTCAGGCTGTGATGGTTTGAGATATAAACGCATTCTGTTTTTTTTGGAAAAATCAGCCGTGAAAAGGGGGAAGTCCTGGTCGTTTCACCTTGACTCCCGGTGCACTTCAGTTCATATCCGGATATGCCTGATTTCACCTGGTTTCGTCCCGCCGCTTATGGAATGTTCATTCACTGGACCCCCGCCGCCGCCATTGGCCGGGGCGAACAGGTGCTGATGCGGGAGTGGCTGGACCAGCGGGAGTATGCGAAACAGGCCTGTGCCTGGAACCCCGGAAAATTCGATGCGCGGGAATGGGCGGCTCTGGCCAAAGCCTCCGGCATGCGCTATGCGGTGATGGTCACCAAACACCACGACGGTTATTGCCTGTGGGACTCGAAGCTGACCGACTACACCAGTGTCTGTCAGGCCCCCGGCCGCGATTTTGTACGTGAGTACGTGGAGGCCTTCCGCGCGGAGGGCATTCACGTGGGGCTCTATTTTTCTCTGGGCGATTTTCGCATCCCGGCCTATTTCAAAGGACCCCGTCACGATCCGCACGGTTGGGAACGTTTTGTGGACTACACCCATGCACAAGTGGAGGAACTCCTCACGCACTACGGGCAAATCGACGAACTCTGGTTTGACGGGGCCTGGCCGCGCAGTGCGAAGCACTGGGGGAGTGTGGAACTGCTGGAGAAGATCCGCGCTCTTCAGCCCGGTGTGCTCGTCAACAACCGACTGGATGCGCAGGATCCGGACTCCGCCGCCAACGAGCAAGTGGAGATGGCGGGGGAAAGCAAAGTGCTGGGTGACTTCGGTACTCCGGAGCACCGCATCGCTTCCGATCCCGATCGACCCTGGGAAAGCTGTCAGGTGACGACCCATCGATTGTGGGGCTACACCCGGGGGGAATATGCCCGCGATGCCGTGACTTGCCTGGAGATGCTCTGTGAGTGCGCCGCAAAAGGGGGAAACCTGCTTTTGAATATCGCCCCGGACGCGGAGGGGATTATCCCGGCGTCGGTACAAACCCCTCTGCGCCGAATCGGGGAGTGGTTGGATGTTCACGGCGAAGCCATTTACGGAACCGACCGCGAAGGGGCCGTTTGCGATGCCACCACCTACGGATATCAAACCCGCAAAGGCAATGATCTCTATCTCATTTTCCGCTTTTGGCCGGAGGAGGCGACGCTGTCGGTGTTCGGGCTGGACGCCGATGTGGAATCGGCCACGCTGCTGAGCACGGGTGAGGAACTCGATGTGGAAGGCTGCGAATACGGCCTGCTCTTAAAGGGGTTGCCCGTAGAGAAACCGAACGACCTTTTTCCAGTGGTGCGGATTCGCTGTCGCAAAGAACCGAAGGCGCTGCCCTGTGCCGTGAACGGCATGTGGTCCGGAGATCCCCTGCGCTTTGTCCCCTGGGCCGCCGCCCGCGGCACCTCGGTGTGGGTGGATGGGGTGGAGAGATAAGCAGGGCAGATGTTTTGAGGAACGGATGAAGATGGCACCCCGCGAATGGCTATGCCGTGCCGTGAATAATTTTAAATTTAAGAAATATTCCGTTTTATCATCCAATCCGCAGGTAGTTTCACCCTTCTTCTATTCGCGGGACGGCAAGGCCATTCGCGGGGTTTTACCTTAGGATGACCCATCCTGCACATCCTGTTATCCTGGTGCGCCAAGAAAGTTAAGTAAAGCTAGCAAGCTGAAAGGAGTTTGCCATGTAAAGAGTCTATCAAACATGTAGAGAAACAGACAACGGCTGAGGCAACAAAGCCGTTGAAGCTCTGTGGACCGAAATCGTGA
>JAGYLC010000217.1 GCA_018401235.1 Kiritimatiellia bacterium | reverse complement strand
TTTCAATCCCCTTCCGCAACCGCGGAACGAGATCGTCGAATTCGAGGTGGAAATCCCCGTCGAATGGCCCGAGTTCACCGAGTTTTTTGGCTACGAACCCAAACCGGCCTTCCGACTGTTCGAGGAGGGTTCCGACCGGGAGATCCCGTATCAACGTTTGGGAACGCGGCGTCAGGTGACCCGTAAGCGGATTCGCTATCTCCATTATCCCAAGCCGTATCAGGTGCACGTGGTGCGGGTGGCGGCGGAACTCGAACTTCCGGCCCTGGGATTTACGACTCTGCGGGTCCGGGGCATACGGCCCAACGGGGATGGAACCGACCATCTCGGCAACCGCCATGTGCCCTCCACCCGGTATCCCTCCGCCCCCGGACTGCGCGTGGGAGCCTTTGAAATGGCGAACCCCCGTCTCCACGTCACCCTTCAATCCAACGGAGGAATTTGCCTGAAGGATCTTCGCACCGGCAACCTCTATCCCGACTTGAACCTGTTCGAGGATGACGCGGATATCGGGGATGGATGGTTTCACGGCCCCACCGTCAATCGACACGACATTCTCAGCGGCGCCGGCGAGGCGCAGTTGGAACTGCTTGTCGACACCCCCCTGATGACCACCTTTGCGGTCCGGCGCACCCTCCTGGTGCCCACGTCCTACGACACCGTCTCCGACCAGCGCGGCGCCTCGCGGACGGCACTGGTGGTGGAGAGCCGGGTTACCCTCCGCGCCGATGCCGAGGCGCTCGACATCGAAACCCGGGTCACCAATACCGCCGGAGACCATCGATTACGCGCGGTGTTTCCCAGCGCCGCCCGGGCCGACACCTACCTGGCCGATTCCCCCTTCGACGTGGTTGAGCGCGCCGTCGCCCTGCGGGAGGACAATCACCTCTACCGCGAACTGGATGTGGAAACCCGCCCCCAGCAAAGCTGGACCGCCGTGTTCGACGAGCAACGCGGACTCGCGGTGGTTACGGCCGGCGGCTTGCTCGAATCCGCCGTGCAGGACCGTCCGGACCGACCCGTCGCCCTGACCCTATTCCGCTCCACCCGCCGCACCAAAATGACCGACGGGGAGCCGGAAGGACTGCTGATGGACAAGACCATGGTTTTTCGGTACCGCATTCTTCCCCTTCAGGGCGCGCCGGATCGCGTTACCCTCTACCGCCACGCCAATGATCTCAGCGGGGGACTGCGCACGGTGCATCTGAACGCGGCGGATATCGAATTCGAACGGGGCAAACCGGGACGGTGCAACACTCCCGCCGGAGGTCTGCTCTCCTTGCACGGGACCGCCGTACTCAGCAGCCTGCGCAAAGTCGGAGAGGATGTGGAGCTTCGCGCCTTTAGCCCCGAAACGGGAGCCGGCGAAATGTGTATTGAGCTGGATGGCACCGGGCAGGTGAACGAAATCGTAAAAGTCGATTTCAAGGGAGACCCCTGTGGTGATGCCATAGCGGGTACGAAAAACACCTGCAGATTACCCCTGCGCGGAAAGGAAATCGCAACGATTAAAGGTTTGTAATCCTATATACCTTCAAGAAGAACATTCATTTTGGACGAGGTCTTAGTTTGGATGTAATGATAAAACTCATGTGGTGAGTGAAAATACACTGCTATGAATCGACAAAGTCCCGTCGAATCCTGTAGGGAACGGGCATGAAGACAACCTGCCTGATTGACTATGGTGATCAGCCGCTGCCGTTGGACCTCTCCGGTCTGAACGCGACGGTACTGGAGCCCCGTTACCCCGCTCCGCTGGCGGATGAAACCCGCGCGTTCCGGGAAGCCGTGCGGGCGCCCTACGGAGGGGTGCCGCTGAAGGAGCGGATTTC
>JAGYLC010000216.1 GCA_018401235.1 Kiritimatiellia bacterium | reverse complement strand
CACCTGTTGGGCTGGATACGGACGACTGGGCCGCCACAGCCGCGGAGGCGGGAATGCGCTACGTCATTCTCACTGCGAAGCACCATGAGGGGTTCTGCATCTGGCCCTCAAGACACACAGAACACCGAGTCCGGAATGTGGATGTGATCGAACGTCTGGCGTGTTCCTGCCGGAAATACGGGATTGAGCTGGGCTTGTATTATTCCTTGTGGGACCGGCACTGGGAAGGAGGTGTGATGCGCGAACTTTCCCCTCCCGCCTTGAATGAAGACAGCTCGCGGCGCTATGTGGACTACATGCTTGCGCAGTTGACGGAGTTGTTCACACGGTATGGCGCCGTTTGTGAGCTGTGGTTGGACGGAGGGTGGGCGCAGCCCCGTGCCTTCTGGAAGATCCCGGAGATCTATGCAAAGGTGAAGGAACTTCAGCCCGACTGTGCGATGGGAGTCAACTGGTCCATCGGACTCCGAGGGAATCCGGACATGATCTGGCCGGACAAACCCCTCGCCGAACTCGTCGGAACCCGACGGTCGGAAGGTCCTCCCGGGGTCTTGCCGGAAGATCAGCGGGAGAATGATCCGATCCGATACTTTCCCTCCGACTTCCGTCTGGGCGACCCATTTCTGCCGGGGGAGGGGGATCCAAAATGCTTTTCCCATTGCGGATTCAGCTACTATCTCCCCTTCGAATCCACGGTATGCCTCAACGACCGGTGGTTTTATTCTCCGGAGGATGAGGGGCTGAAAGCGGTTGATGAACTCGCGGCCCTGTACCGCCGCGCCACGGCGGAGGACAATGTGTGCATCCTCAATTCCCCCCCCACCCGGGAAGGGATTATGCCTCCGCAAAACAGGGCCCGGCTCGCCGAACTGCTAAAGGTGATCTATTCAGAGTGATTCGCCCGGGATCGAATTCGGTGTCAAAGAAGATGCTGTTTATGCCTTCCAGCAGGTGTGCCAGGTCCGGATCGCAGTAGCCAAAAAAACTTCTTTTTTGAGAAGAAAGCTTGTGAGCAAGTCCCTTCTTTCAAAACAGTGTCCCCGGCCTCCTTAAGCTTGTCGGCGAATTGTGACTTGAGCGTGTACCCCTCATCGGATGGCTGGTAAACGGCCAGATCGTCTTCCCATTCCGGCATGAGGGTGCGTTGGGGCAGAGAGGCAAGGGCGGAACGGATAGCGGTGAAGATTTTTTCCCGTGTGGTGCTCATTGCAGGGAGGTGTGGGGAGGAGGGGGCGAGGGGCTGTTGCGTTGGACTGATTTTCCGGCGGGGCTCTTGGGCGGAGTCTGAAGGGGGGTGATTGAATTCCGGGAAGAGTCAGGATGAAACAAAAGGGGACGGGCAAAGTTGTGCGAAGCGTTCTTTGGCTGCAGCCCAGGCGGAGGCGTCACACGGCGTATAGGTTTGGG
This sequence comes from Kiritimatiellia bacterium, assembly GCA_018401235.1. Lineage (GTDB taxonomy): Bacteria > Verrucomicrobiota > Kiritimatiellia > SS1-B-03-39 > UBA6053 > UBA6053. The sequence goes on along the minus strand of JAGYLC010000216.1, from coordinate 426 downwards.
TCGGGAAGGATGCCGCGACGATGCTGCGGCCCTCCGCGAGGGTGCGGATCGTTCCATCGGAGAGCATTTGTGCAAGGATATTGCCGAGTCCTGTGGCTTCAACCGGACCGGCCTTTACCGTGGCGCATATGGCATTTGCCGCGAACTGGTTGAGAAGCTGATCTTGGGAGCCGCCACCGACGATATGAAGACACGAGGGAGGGGTGTCCGTGTATTCGTGAAGCGTTTTCCAGACTTCCGCGTAGCGCAGGGCCAGACTCTCGTAAACGCAGCGGATAATTTCGCCAGGGGTTTCCGGAATGGACTGCCGGGTTTCGCGGCAGAACCTCTGGATTTTTTCCGGCATACGCCCGGCTTCTGCAAATCGGGGCGCATCGGGATCAATCAGTGAGCGGAACGGTTCGGCACGGGAGGCTAATCCGGCCA
>JAGYLC010000215.1 GCA_018401235.1 Kiritimatiellia bacterium | reverse complement strand
TGAGCGCTCCCGGGCCTGGCCTCACGAATTTTCCGGGGGGATGCGTCAGCGGGTGATGATCGCCATGGCTATGATCTCCAAACCGGAATTGCTGATTGCGGACGAGCCCACCACCGCGTTGGACGTGACCGTGCAGCGTCAGATTTTGCGCTTGATCGCCGATCTGCAAAAAGAAACCGGAATGGCCCTGATCCTGATCAGCCACGATCTGGCGGTGGTGGCGGATGTCTGCGAACGGGTGGCGGTGATGCGCACCGGCGAGGTAGTGGAGCAGGGCCTGACCCATCAGGTGCTTCGGGACCCGCAGCACCCCTACACCCAAGGCTTGCTGACCTGCAATCCGGCCCTCCACGAACCCGGCAGCCGCCTGACCACGCTTGAGGAAACAGCGGGCGGGGAGGGGATGTCATGAGCCTGCTTGCGGTAGAGAATCTGGAAGTGGAATTTCGCCGTGGGAAAATAGAACCCGTGCGGGCGGTGCGGGGGGTGTCTATGGAAATTGCGGCGGGGGAGACGTTGGGTCTGGTGGGGGAGTCGGGGTGCGGAAAGACGACTTTGTCGCGGGCGATTCTGGGATTGGTGCCGTATCGGGGGGAGCTTCGGCTGCACGGGGAACCGCTGGACTGGCAGCGACAGGGCAAAATAATGCGGCAGCGGCTGCAATTGATTTTCCAGGATCCCTACGCCTCCCTCAATCCGCGATGCACGGTGGAGCAAACTCTGCAGGAACCCTTGTGGGTTCATTTTCGTTGTGACCGGGCGGAGCGACGCAAACGGGCGGGGCGCATGTTGGATCAGGTGGGACTGCCCGCGAATGCATTGGGCAAATATCCGCATGAATTCTCGGGCGGACAGCGTCAGCGGATCGCGATTGCCCGCGCTCTGATACTGGAACCTGAATTTGTAATCGCGGACGAACCCGTCTCCGCCTTGGATGTGTCTGTGCAGGCGCAGATTCTGAATTTGTTGCGCGATCTAAAGGATCACATGGGATTGACCATGCTGTTCATAAGCCACGATCTGGCGGTGGTCCGTCACGTGGCGGACCGGGTGGCGGTGATGTACCAGGGGGAACTAGTCGAGAAGGGAGCGACCCGGCAGGTCATGGACGATCCGCAGCATCCCTACACCCGCACCCTGATCGAGGCGGCTCCGATTCTCAGCGTTTAAACCTGCATCTTCTCCACCAATGGTTGCAATTCGGGATAATGAGTTTCGAAGCTGGTTTTCAGGGTTTCGGCCAGGGGGCGGTGGAGGTCGTTGGGGATGTTCAGATCCTGTAGGCCCTGTCGAAGATCCATCAGCAGTTTGCCTTTGTCTCCGCCAAGTGAACTTGCAAGGCCGCTGAGAAAGCTGTGGCGGCTTTTGGGAGCTTTAGCCATCATCTCCTGGCAATTGGGCAAAGTGGATTCGACGGTGCGGAAGTCGGTCTCGCTTAAATGCTTTTTCAATTGGGTGAGCAGCAGTCCCAGGGCCCCTTGGGCTTGGTCCTGAGTGAGATTGAGTTCGTTTATGCAGTCGGTTACCAGTGGATTTGTCATAGAGGATTACCTGTAATCGGGTTGGGTGGCGTAGGGAAGGGGGTCCTGGAGTCCGGCCTGCTGAAATCCGCGCAGGCGCAGGGCGCAGCTGTCGCAGACCCCGCAGGCCCGGTCTTCGGATTGATAGCAGGACCAGGTGAGGTGCAGGGGCGCGTTGAGGCGAACACCGGTCTCGATGATTTCGCGTTTGCTCAGGTGAATGATCGGGGTTTCGATGCGAATATCGGTGTCCGGTTTGGTTCCGGTGGCGATCACCCGGTTAAACGCTTCAAAAAATTCGGGTCGGCAGTCCGGATACCCCGAACTGTCCTCGGCCACCGCCCCGATAAATAATTT
>JAGYLC010000214.1 GCA_018401235.1 Kiritimatiellia bacterium | reverse complement strand
CCCTGCCCCATGACCAGTGAAAAATGACAACCCACAAATTGAGTTGCCATATTGCGTATGCAGGATAGCAAATGTTCACGGCCTATGAAATTCTCCATTCTCACCTGCAGCTACAACAACCGTGACGGGGTCGTGTCGTCGATTGAAGCGGTCAGAGATCAGCGGACGGAAGACCTGGAGATCGAGCACATCGTCATCGACGGGGGGCGATGCAGGCACTATGACGATCTGGATCTGTAATCCGTTTGATGAACCCCCCGGGGACGGCATTCCCGTGCTACGTTACTGGAGCTTGGCGCAGGCCTTTGTCGATGCCGGACACGACGTCGTGTGGTGGAGTGCGGATTGGTCGCATCTGTACAAAACCCAACGAGCACCGGTTTCTGAACATACCGGCTTTTCAGTACGATTGATTTCCGTACGCCCCTATTATCAAAATATTAGTGTACGTCGTTTTCTTTCCCACAGCGATTACGCGCAAAATTTGGTTCAAGCAGGCGAAACGGCAGTGGAAAACGGCGACCTGGATCCTCCGGATTGGGTGATTGCCAGTTTGCCTCCTCTGGGAACCCTGCCCGCGGTCGCCGGCTGGAAACAAAAATGGGGCACCCGCCTGGGACTGGACATCATGGACGCCTGGCCGGAGGTATTTGAACAACTCTTCCCCGGAATTGTTCCTTCATGCCTACGTCGACTGTGTCTACATCCCCTGAAACGAAACGCGAACCGCAGTTTTCAGCTCGCGGACCGCATCAGTGCCGCCGGAGAAACCTATTTGCAGCTGGCCCGCCAACAGGCACCGGAGACACCGACCCATCTCTGTTATCACGGGGTAAACAGGAACACGGTTGACCGGGTTGCATCCGCGACACCGAACGCTCCATCAAACGTACATTTGCTGCATTTAGGAGCCATGAATCGTGGATACGATGTGTATACGCCCCTGGAGGCCTTGTGCGAACCCGGTGCGGAAACCTGGGAATTGCATTATGCGGGTAAAGGGAATTTGGTCGAGGCACTGAAGCAGCGTTGTGAAGAATTGGGAGTCTCATACCGGGTGCATTTTCACGCACAGCTCACGCCCGGTGAGGTCCGTGACCTCATGGGGGGTTGTACCCTTGGTATCGTCAGTAACCGGCCCGCCAGTTGGGTGGCCTGTCCCTATAAAGCGGCCGAATACGCAGCCGCGGGGTTACCGATCTTGTCTTGTCTGGGCGGGGAGTTCGACCGCCTGTTGCGCGAACATCCGCTGGGACTGAGCTATGCGGAAGGAAATTCCGCCGATTTCGCCCGCGCAGTCCGGGAAGCGCTCCAACGCGAGTGGCGCATCACCCTCCCCGACATATTCAAGCGGGAACACACCTATCCGGCCCTGGTCTCGTTTTATGAAACGGAGCGCGGGTTCTTGTCTGCCGAAGTCTGATTCCAACCCGTTGTGATTTCTTGGGACGAGGAGTGACCTTAGCAAATGAAACTTTGTTGCGGGCAGGATGCCCGCGTTCCCAGGTTACATTCTCCCATCCAAATACTTCCCCTTCTCCTCATGCGACAACTCCGGCAAAAGCTTTAAATACCATTCCACGATCTCCGCCTTGCTCCAGGGACCTTTTCTCTGCCGGATCTTGTCTATGCCCGCCTCAAAGGCGTCCAGAGCCTCCGGGTCGAAATCAGGCTGATTTTTGATGACTCCCAGGCTGTCGAAGCGTTCAAAGTCCAGAGTTTCATTGCCCATGAAAAATTCCTCATAGGCCTTTTCGCCGGTGGTGTCGCTTTCAAAAAAATACACCGGCCATTTTTTCCCGGCGATGAGATCCGCGGCCCTGTCGCGGGCCTCGTCCTCTGTGGCACAGACAACCGGCTCATAGCCATGCCCCTCCAGAAATCGGACGGCGATGTCGGAGAATTTCGTCAGTTCCAACTCACCCTCCTGATGCGGAAAGAAAATATCCAGATTTTCCC
>JAGYLC010000213.1 GCA_018401235.1 Kiritimatiellia bacterium | reverse complement strand
ATCAGTCCGCCGGAGCCGATGAGCTGATCTCCGACAAAAATAATGTCCACATCCACTTCCCGCGGCGCGTTTTTGTCGTCCTCTTCTCGTCGCCGTCCCAAGGTGTACTCCACGTCCCCGATGCGATCCAGCCAGGTGCGGGCATCCAAGGTGGTGCGAATAACCATCACCGAATTCAGAAATTTGAGATGACTGAATTCGGGTTTCACATCCACTGGTTCGGTTTCGTAGAGCGAACTTTTCGCCACCAGTTCGGCATCCTCTTGTGCGAGTATCAATGCGGCGGCTTTGCGAATGTTGGCCACCTTCTCTCCCAGGTTGCTGCCGAGAGAGAACCCAATCTGAACGGAGTCTCCCATGTCGTTACTCCAATCCGAGCACGTCTTTCATGCTATACACGCTACCGGAAGGTTTTCCGGCCAGCCAGGCGGCGGCTTTCAACGCACCGATGGCAAAGGTTTCGCGGCGGGTGGCGCGATGGGATAAATCCAGAAGTTCCCCATCGGCCGCGAAACGCACGGTGTGATCCCCCACCACATCTCCGCCACGCAGGGCGTGAAATCCGATTTCCTTAGCCGGACGTTCGCCTTCCATTCCGCTGCGTCCGTCTTTTTGTACATCGGGAAGCGACCAGCCGCTGCCCTTGGCGGCGGCCTCTCCTAAAAACAGCGCGGTCCCGCTGGGCGCGTCTTTTTTTAGGCGGTGATGCATTTCGGTGATCTCAATGTCGTAGCCCTGATCCTTCAGGCGGGCGGCGGTCTGCTCCACTAATGCGGCCAACAAATTCACTCCCAGACTCATATTCGGGGCATACAACAACGGTATCCGCTTCGCCGCCTCGCCCAGTGCCTGCTGCTCGGCATCGGTCAGGCCGGTGGTTCCCACCACCGCCGATTTTCCGGCCTCCGCGAGGAGGTTGAGTCGCTCTTTAATTCCGGTATGAAAACTGAAATCGATAAACAGATCCGCTTCGGACAGGACATCGGGCAGGCTGGAGCTTAGTTCCATTCCCGCCGGAGCCCGGCCGGCCAACAATCCCAGGTCCTGACCCTGTTGCGGGTTGGAGGAGAGGTCCACGGAACAGCTGAGCTTCAGTCCGGGCACCAATTCGTCCAGGAGACAGGCGGACAGGGCCTGTCCCATGCGTCCGGCACCTCCGATGAGTCCGATCCGGGTCATGACAACACTCCGGTTTGGGTGAGAATTTCTTCCAGTTGAATTCGTTTATCCTCCGAAAGCGGGCACAGCGGCAGACGGAAGCTTTCTTCCACCAGCCCCATCATCGCCAAGGCGGTTTTGATCGGCAGCGGGTTGGTGTCGAGACTCAGAAGGGTGGTGAACAGACGATGATTCAACAGGTGCAAACGGCGGGCGGCAGCAAAGTCGCCCGCAAGGGCGGCGGTTACCAGTTCGACCACCCGCTCGGGAACCGCGTTGGAAGCGACGCTGACCACACCTTTCGCTCCCACCGCGATCATGGGCAGGGTCAAGGGATCATCTCCCGACACCACACACATATCAGGGAGCTTCGCCAGAATTTGGCTGACCCGGTCCACGCTGCCGCCGGCCTCCTTCACCGCCACAATTTTGGGGTGGGCCGCACATTTCTGGATCAATTCCATGGACAGCGCTTTTCCGCTGCGTCCGGGAACATTGTACAGCATCACCGGCAATCCGAGGTCGGCCACGGCGATAAAATGTGCCAGCAAACCGTCATCGGAGGGCTTGTTGTAATACGGAGTCACCTGCAGAGTGGCGTCACAACCCAGGTCCAAGGCGGCCCGGGTGAGTTCCAGGGCTTCGTCGGTGGCGTTGGCTCCGGTGCCGGCAATCACCTGCACCCGCCCATTCGACCGTTTTTGCACCCGGCGGATGACATCGATATGCTCCTCCATGCTCAAGGTGGGCGATTCGCCGGTGGTTCCCACCGGCACCAACCCGTTGACCCCGGCCTCGATTTGTCGGTCGACCAAGC
>JAGYLC010000212.1 GCA_018401235.1 Kiritimatiellia bacterium | reverse complement strand
CACTACAAAGGCCCCGATCCGGTTGTCCAGTCCGCGGGCCGCGATTACGTCCCCCTGTAGTTTCTGCATCCCATAGCCCAGCACCAGGGGATCCCCCACCGACACCAGTTTTTCGGCCTCCTTGCGGTTCGCCACCCCGATATCCACCCACAACTCACTCAACGACACCACTTTTTTGCGGTCATCCGCACTCATCAAATGAATTGGTTTCTTGCCAATTACCCCCGGAACCAAGCCTTTTTTGCCCCGGATCTGCACCCGCTGTCCCTGGGCGATCTGGGGATCCCAGCCGCCGATCGGGGCCAGCCAGAGAAAGCCCTTGCTGTCGATGGTGGTGATCAGAAACCCGATTTCGTCGCAGTGTCCGGCAAACATCACCCGCAGATCCGACGAGCCCTTGACAATGGCCATGGTGTTGCCGTGCCGATCCCGCCTCACCTCGTCGGCGAAGGTGTCCGCCTCCGCCTTGAACAGATTCGCGGAGGGGCCCTCGTAGCCGGAGGGGCTGACACATTCTAAAAAGTTTCGTAGCAGAGTTTCGGTTTTTTTCTTCATATTCACTCCTCCGGGAGACCCCGGAATTCTGTTGCGTTTCCTGTTTAGACCCCGTAAAGGAGGTTCTTCACACTTAATCATTCTTGTATACATGGAACCAACAATACTGCAACGCTCCGATCACTGTATCAGCCGCAAAAATATAAGCAAAAACGCCCTCACCGTCCTTTACCGCCTCAATGAGGCCGGTTTTAAAGGCTATTTGGCCGGGGGCTGTGTGCGCGATCTGATGCTGGGCAAGCAACCCAAAGACTTTGATGTGGTGACCGATGCCACTCCCAATGAGATTAAGCGCTGCTTTCGCAATTGTCGGCTGATTGGACGCCGCTTCCGCCTGGCACATGTGATGTTCCGCGATGAAATCATCGAAGTCGCCACCTTCCGGGCCCCGACCTCGGGTCCGCTGATCCCGGAGGATTCGGAAGAGGGGGACGAAGAAGAATCCACAGAAATAACTGAAAATGTCCGCCGTGATGTCATTATCAATGAAGATGGGGTGGTCATCCGTGACAACGAGTACGGAACCCCGGAAGAGGATGCGTTCCGTCGCGACTTTACCGTGAACGCTCTGTTTTACGACATCGCCGATTTTTCCATCATCGATTACATCGGGGGACTGGAGGACTTGAAAAGGCGGGTGATTCACTGCATTGGCGATCCTGATGTGCGCTATCAGGAGGATCCGGTGCGCATGATTCGGGCGGTTCGCTTTGCCGCCAGTCTGGATTTGCAGATTGAGGAAAACACCTATCAGGCCATTTTGCGTCAGAAAGAGCAGATGTTTCACGCCAGCCACGCCCGTATGTACGAGGAAATCCTGAAATTCTTCTACAGCGGTTCCATGGAGTCGTCCTTCACCAAGTGGGTGGAAACCGGTCTGCTGGACATGATGTTTCCCGGATTCGCGGACTGGTACCGGAATCAGGCCTCCCCCTCGGAAAAACAATGGCATGCCCAGGCCCTGCAGCAATTAGATAAATGGAAGTCCCACGGAATCAAGGCCTCGCAGGAGTTGGCCTACGCCCTCTTCCTCACCCCCTACATCCGCGCAGTCCGCGATGAACTAATCACCGCCAACGAAACCATTTCGCCGCGGAACGCATGCATGGAGGCCGTGCAACAAATCCAACACGTATTGGCGGCCCGGGTACTCATCCCCAAGCGCATCGCCTTTCGAATATTCGATCTGGTTTCCAGCCAGGACCGGTTTCAGGATCGCCACAACCAACAGCGGATTGTCCGCTTTCTGCACCGCAGCTATTTCCGCGATGCCCTGGTCTTATTCAAATTCGATGCCCTGGCCACCGGTAATCCCCAGACGGATCTGATCAAAATCTGGACCGAAGACCTGAAGCAGGCTCCCCCGCCCTCCCCTTCCCAACGACGGGAACGCCCCCACAAGCCCCGAAGAAGACGCCGGCGGCGTCCGCCGCAGGCAAGAAACTAAATCCGTAGCTCCCTTCGTCCGTAGCTC
>JAGYLC010000211.1 GCA_018401235.1 Kiritimatiellia bacterium | reverse complement strand
CCAATCCGAATCCCCGTACAACTCCACCGGCACCAGTTTCCACCGCCTCACCCACCCCATGGGCGACGAGAACGATCAATGGACCGGCTTCCGCGAATTGGACGATACGCAAATTCGATTGCTCGCCCGCGAGATGGTGGCCGAAGTTCGGGCCCGCGGTCCCTTTCTGTCCCTGGGCGAGTTTGTGAATCGCCGCATCGGGCGGGATGCCTATTCGTTTAAAGGCGCCCTCCAATCCGCAATCGACCGCGCGAATCTGAATGAAAGCTTCCGGCTTGAAGCCTTTTCCACCGGACCCTATCCCGAACCCTCCAACATAGAGGACGCCTACACCGGCGTGGGCCTGCCGGGGTGGCTGACCCAGGCGGATATCCTCACCGGTATCGGGTCCGGCATCACCGCCCGTTCCGACACCTTTGTCGTCCGCGCCGTCGGCGAATCCGCTTCCGGCACCGCCGCCCGGGTTCGGATCGAAGCGGTGGTCCAACGCGTTCCCGAATGGGTGGACCCCGTGCAGGACCCGGAAACCCCCATGTCCATTTTATCCGCCGTGAACCGGGTATTCGGTCGCCGTTTTGTGATCGTCTCGTATCGGACTCTTGATTTATGAAGCTTCCCCGCCCCCTACTTCTATTTCCGTCCGCCGCGCTGGGCCGCATGGCCGCTTTGTCGCTGTGTGCAGTCCTGCAAACCCTCGCCGCCCGGGAAATTCGTTTTCTGGCCTGGGATGACGACATTGCCCGGCGGCCGTTTTCGGTGGTGGTTGGCGGGGAAGTCCACCCTGTCATCGGCCTGCACTCCCTGCAACGCTCCCGGGCGGTTTCCATTCCCGACGATCCTGAAAACCCGCTCATCCCGTTTTTGTTTGAGGGAAGCGAGGCCGATCTCCTGTCCCTCCCCGAAGGTTCCGCTCCGCCCCGGCTCCGTCTGGATATTCCGGACTCGCTTCAGCGTCCCCTGGTGATCCTGGTGCCGGACTCCGAAAGACCGCTCGGACTGAAACCGCTTGTGCTTGAAGACAGCACCCGGGGATTCGACTGGGGAAGCTTCCGTATTCTCAATACCACCCGGCATCAGCTGGTGCTCATCACCCGTGACCGGCGCACCGAAATCCCTCCCGATTGGGAACCCGTCGATCTCAGCCTCGACAGCGAAAATAACGAACCCGTGGTGATCGCCATCGAAGATCCCCAACGCGGATTCACCGTGATTTACAGTTCAATCTGGATGCCGGATTCGGATTCCCGTCGACTGGTGCTCATTGTGCCCGCCGAAAATGCCCGGTTGGGCTACGTCGCCCTCAAAATCATTCCCGAATTTCCCGAACCCGAACCTCCGCCGACGAAAGAGGACCAAATGAATGGAGAATCCGATGACGACTAATCGATCCAAACGCCTGGCGGGTATCCTGGCAGGCCTCGTCTGTTGCACCGTCACTTCCCTCGCCGCGGACCCGCTTCCCGACGGGATCCACTACACCTTCAACGGAAACCTCCGCGACAGCGGTCCCGCCGCCAATCACATTCGCCTGACGGGAACGGCCCAACTCAGTGACGGGACGCTCACTCTGGGTGAATCGAACGGATCGATGTTCGTTGACGGAAACCCGGACTCCCGGGCCCAACTGCGAAATCCCGTCGCCTTCACCTCCACCCAACCCTGGTCCGTCACCTGGTGGGCCCGCCGCAATGAACTTGGCGGCAGCCGGGGCATGGTCATGGGCGAGCTCGATTCCATCGGAAATTTCATCTGGCTGAACGACAGTCAGCGGGGACTGCGGTTCCGCAACGGACTGGCCGCCAGCTTCGATTTTACCACCCCCAAAGACTCCGGCCTCCATCATTACGCCCTGGTCGCGGACGGGGAGGGCGCTTTGCATCTGTACCTCGACGGCGCCCACAGTCAGACCCTCTCGGGTGAAACCGACTTTGTCATCGATTCCATCGGCCAAGGATTCACCACCACCCAAACCTATTATGGATTCAACGGCTGGCTGGATGAAGTGCGTATCCTCCCCGCCGCCCTCGGCGCGGCTCAAATT
>JAGYLC010000210.1 GCA_018401235.1 Kiritimatiellia bacterium | reverse complement strand
GGCTGGATTTCGAAGAAATGCGCGTCGTCCACCACGTCGTGAATCACGTCCTTCATGTCGTAGGCCTGATTCGGGTTGTCGGGAATCAGAGTATCCAGATGGGTGCAGGCGCGGTCAAAGGGATCGTCGGTCTCTTTGACCGGCGGTTTTTCCATATTGTTCTGGGGCATGTAGGAGAGCAGTTCCTTGAGAAAGGCAATGCCCTGGGCACCGTCGTCCGCCGCCAGGTGGGCCACTCCGCTTTTCACGGTGTGAATGCTGGCGCCGCCGAGGGTTTCCACGTCCACGTTCTCATGCGTCACCGATTTCACCACTTTGGGTCCGGTGAGGAACATGTAACTGTTGTCGCGCACCATCACCGTGAAATCGGTGAGAGCGGGCGAGTACACCGCGCCCCCCGCGCAGGGACCGAAAATGCCGGACAACTGCGGGATCACCCCGGAGGCCCGCACGTTGCGGTAGAAGATGTTGGTGTAGCCGGACAGGGATTCGATCCCCTCCTGGATGCGCGCCCCGCCCGAGTCGTTCAGTCCGAACACCGGCGCGCCGCATTTGACCGCCATGTCCATGACTTTGCAGATTTTTTCGGACATGGTTTCGGACAGCGATCCCCCGAAGACCGTGAAGTCCTGGGCGTAGACAAACACCAGCCGTCCGTCGATGGTTCCGGAGCCGGTGACAATGCCGTCGCCGAGAAACTTTTGTTTTTCCATGCCGAAATTGGTGCAACGGTGGACCTTGAACATGTCCAGTTCCTCGAAGCTGCCCTCGTCGAGCAGCGAGTCGATGCGTTCGCGGGCGGTGTGCCGCCCGTTCGCGTGCAATTTGGCTATTTTCGCCTCACCGCCACCCACTTGGGCCTCGGCGCGTTTTTCAATTAAACCTTCCAGGCTTTTTGCAGTATTCATTCAGAGTTCCTTAGGCGTGATAATAAACCTGGTACACGGTCGAGTGTCCGGTGATATCGTCGATTTCGTTCTGGAGTTGAGCCCGCTCTTCGCTGGCCAGCCAGCAGTTCCATTCCCCCACGTCCTTCCAGGTGCTGATCACCAGAATTTCGGTGGGATCATCGGCATTGATCAGCGTTTCACCACCGATATAGCCCTCGTTCTGCATGCACAACGCCCGCAGCTTCATCACCAGCGGTTTAATCGCGGCCTCGGTACCCTGCGGCACCTTTCGAAGAATAATAATTTTAACAGTCATAGTAGTAGTTCCTTTGGTTATAAGATGTCAGAGGTGAGATGTCAGAGGTCAGGTGTCGGGAGGCAGGGTCATTGGTCACCAGCGCCCTGACCTCTGACCTCTTTCCTTCTGACCTCTTAATGTGAGCAGATTTCGGTGAGCACTCCTCGAGTAGACTTCGGATGCAAAAACGCGACTTGCTTGCCGCCCGCGCCTTCGATGGGGGTTTCGTGGATGAGTTTCAGGCCGGCTTCGGAGGCTTGGGAGAGCTGACCCAGTATGTCGTCGCTGCCGAAGGCGATGTGGTGGATGCCTTCGCCCTTCTTTTCCAGAAAGATCGCGATGGGCGAATCGTCCGCGGTGGGTTCCAGCAGTTCGATGTGGGTTTCGCCCGCTTCAAAAAAGGCGGTGCGCACTTTCTGGGATTCCACCTCTTCCGTTTTCAGCATTTTCAATCCCAACGCTTTTTCGTAGAGGGGAATCGATTCCTCGAGGGAGCGTACTGCAATACCGATATGGTCGACTTTTTGTATCATGAGGATGCCTTGGAATTTGTGGTTAATTTTCTTTAGGGATTGATGTAAAAAGCGGTTCGGCGCAGGCGAGCAGATCGCGGGCGGCGGTGGTGGCGGGGATGTTGCCGGAGGCGACCGAGGCTTTCATCTGCGGCAGGGCTTCGCGGATGGCGGGCAGGGTCAAAAAGCGTTGTTGCACCTGTTCCAACACCATGCCCATCATCCATTCCACAGTTTGTCGGGAACGTCGGTTGGCCAGTTCGCCATTCTCAGTGGTCAGCTCGCGGAAGCGGGTCAGCATGGTCCACAGTTCCTCCAATCCGGTTTTTTGCAACGAAGACACCAAAAAAGTCTTCGGCTGCCAGCCGGGGGTGGGCGTGTGCAAATAG
>JAGYLC010000021.1 GCA_018401235.1 Kiritimatiellia bacterium | reverse complement strand
CATGGCTGTGCCCAGGACTTCCAGCAGGGGAATCAACACCCTGGGGAGGGGACGGGGCTGTTCCAGCCGGCTGTGCAGGTGCTGGATCTGCTGCTGCTGGGCGCGGAGACGGCCCACCTCGTCGCCGACCCGCTTTTTCTCCTGCTCCAGCGTCTGCCAGGCTGCCTCACGGCTTTTGGCGTGCTCCAGCTCCCGTTCCAGATCGAGGAGTTGCATTCCCATCCAGGTCAGGGTGCCCAACAGAATCAGGGCCAGGAGCCAGGTGCCCGCCCGGTGCGGATCGCGGGAGCGGGGCGGGACGGAAATCATGGGGATCGCGTGTTCGCTGCGCCCGGGCTGGCTGAGCGCGAAGGTGGCGGCGGCGGCGGGCCGGAGTTGCTCCCAGCGGCGCAGGGGCTGTGACTCCGGGAGCGCCAGAAGGTTCCAGAGCGACGCCTTGCGTTCCGGGGACAGCTCGCGCAATACGAAAACCTGCATGTCCGCGACGCCCCGTTTGCGCAGCCGTTCCGCCGCCTTCTCCTCGCGCAGCGGATCGGAGGCGGGAGACGCGCCCAGCGGCAGGGTCAGCAGCAGGGCCGGCCCCCGTTCATCCGCGGGCAGCATCGCCCAGGCGCTGTGGGCCTTGATAAGCAGCAGGGCTTTGCCGGTCTCGGTCGCGGACAGGACGGCGGTTTCCAGGGCGGCCACGCCTTCAAAGCTCAGACCCTGCGCCTCCGCATCCGCCTGCCAGGCCTCCAGTTGGTTCAGCTCAAAACTGCTGACCAGCAGGCTGTCCGGTTCCGTGCCCAGCTCAAACACATCCGCGCGGACGGTGGAGAGGCGCATACGGTGGACCTCCTCCCCCATTTCGCTGCGGGCCTCGCCCTGCAGGAGGGTGTGGAATTCCTCCTCCTCGGCATCTTCCGGCACCTCCATCTGCATCAGCCGCGGTTCAGACTCCATCCAGATGCGCACCCGCACCGAGCCCGCATCCGCCCCCGCCACCAGCAAGGCCTTGGGCAGACGGCGCGGGTTGCGGCTTTTGTCCACTCCGACTTCCCGCAGGGTCCATTCGCTTTTCACCCGGCGGCAGAGTGAAGCCCGCCAGCCGGGGTCCAGCCACTCCAGAATCAACAGGGGTTTTTTCGCGCGGCGCAACATGTCAGTTGGCCTCCAGCGTCAGAGTCACCACGTTGCCGCCGGATTCGAGATTGACCAGGCGCGCTCCGGAACCGCTGACCCACAGGTCCGCCGGGCCGGCATTAAAGCCGTGCGCAAAGACCCGGACCGTGCCCGGAAGCAGTCCCGCAAAGGTCACATCCGACACCGGGTCGGGCGAGGACAGGGTTTCCGTGACCTGCGCCACGCTGCGGGTGTCGGCGCTGGTTTCCAGACGGAAGATTGTCACCCGCAGGGTGTCGAGGGCGACGGCCCCGCGTTGCACGATCACGGTCAGTTCCGTGGCCGGGAAAGCGGAGGCCAGATCGAGACTCAGGTCCTCCTCGTGCCAGAGCGTTCCGCCCGATGCGCCGTCGGAGCCGAGGCTGGTGACGGTTTCGATGATGCCGCCGCTCTGCGTGACGTCCCATGGGTTGCCGAAGCCGTCCCAGAGTTCGGCGCTGGCCGGGTCGTCCACGCCGGTATAGGGGCCGTTCCAGCCGAAACGCAGGCTGACGGACGCGGGAAGGACGCCGGAAAATTCGCTCCAGGTGGGGGTGAGGGACACGTCCCCGTAGCCGATGCCGCCTTGATCGCGCCAGAGTTCTTCGAGGCGGATGCCGTCGCTGTCAGTGTGCAGCCAGGGGCCGCGTCCCAGATCGCGGCGCAGGCGTTCGACGCCATCGCGGAGGCGGGAGAGGCGGTCCAGGGTAAGGTCCTGGCGGTCGCGGTGCCCCAGTTCGCCCACGGTGGAGAGGGCGAGGCCGGCCAGACCGGCCATGAGGGCCAGCACGATCACCAGTTCGATCAGGGTCATGCCGGATTTGGGGGAGAAAGTGTTCATGGGGTCAATTGGGAACCAACAAGGGACGGATCAGGTCGTCGCCCGGGATTGAAGACTGCCGGTGATTGAGAAAGCTGTCGAAAAAAGCGTCGCCGGCGCTGGCGGAGGGGTTGACGCTGCTGTCCAGGATGCCGTTTTCGCCGATGTAAACGAGGGCCAGATGGCCGGTGGCGGGTTCGCGGAGGACGCGGTAGTAGCGTTGCAGATCCGAAGCGCTGTCCATGTCCGCGCGGGGGTCGAGGATGACGGGCACGTTCACGGCGCCGCTGGGCGGCTGGCCCGGCTGGGCGGGGTTGATGTCGCGGCCGCTTTCGGACTCCAGATAGGGTCCCCGCCAGCCTTTGCCGCGCCGGGAATCGTACGTGAGAGGGAAGGACCAGGTGAGCGAGACCACATCGCTGCGCAGGAGAATCGCGAGACCGTGGCTGTTGAAGTGCTTGAAATCGGAGGAGGTCGGCTGGCAGTCCGCCGCGAAATGGGCGAAGGCCTGGCGGATTGTGCTCATTTCCGCCAGCACCATGCTCTCATCCACCGCCTGGCTTTTGGAGGCGGTCATGCGCGGCATCACCAGCACCGCCATGGCACCCAGAAGGCCGATGACGATGAGCAGTTCGATCAGGGTAAACCCTTTGCGAGTGCGGAGTGCGGAGTGCGGAGTGCGGAGTTTCATATCAAAAAACCCCGCAAGGTGCGCCCGAGGGCGCACCCTGCGGGGCTGTGGGATCAGGGGTTCAGGAGGCCGTTTTCGGGGCAGGAGGTGCCGAGAAGGATGGCGGGATCCCCGTTGTTGAACGCTTTCACGTAGGCAACGTAGTAGGTGAAGTCGGAGTTGGCCGGAATGGGGCAGGCCCCTTCCAGGTCCACCTTCAACTGCACGTCCGCACTGGCGGCCCAGTCATTGACCGAACCGTAGCCGGATTCCCAGTCCACAGTGGGCGCAATCAGGAAGGGAATCAGCACGCCGTCCGGACTGCTGTTTTGATCCACACCCAAGTCGGCCAAGCTGCGGCCTTTGAAGGTGTATTCTGCACCCCCATCGTCTTCCCAGTCCGCGGTCACGATGGCGACGTTGACATCTGCGGCCGGAGCGACCAGCGTGTATGCGTCATACGCGATATCCGCCAGTCCGCCCTCCATCAGCGAGGTGGCCTGATCTTCCGTCAGCGTGTGGGCACTGCCGTCGCGGAGGAAGTTCTCCGCCAGGGCGACTTCACCGCCGGGATTTTCTCCCAGCGTGGGCATGTCCATCAGGTTTGCGCGGTCAACGGCGGCATCGGCCAACAGTCCGGTGTGCAACCGGCTGGGAAGAACGCCGTAGAACTGGACATACTGGCCGAGAAGGCGGGCGGTGCCCGCCTGGTTGTAGTCACAGACATCCAGCAGGGCGTCTTCGCGGCTGGCGGAGAGGGAGGGGAGGATCAGGACGCTCAGGGCGCCCAGCAGACCGATAACGATCAGGAGTTCGATGAGGGTGAAACCACCCTGTTTTTTCAGGTTTTTCTTATTCATTTTGTATTGATTGATTTTTTGATTCAAAAAGCAGCCATGGTTCTGACATCGGCCTGCCCGGGTTTGGCTTTCGGGTTCGATGGCGCGGAGCTTTTCCCCGCAACCGTCATTCTGCATACATCCTCTCCTTGCCGGAACGCGTCCCGCACTGGCGCGGGACAGCGCGTTTAGCGCCGGTCTCCTTGGGTTGCTTGGGTTCAGAGTCAGGCGTGGACAAATTCCGGTTCTCCGGAACCGGGACCACATAGCGATACTGCTTGCCACAGCGGATGATGACCTCCTTCTCGCGCTTGCGCAGATAGCGCAGCTCGACGGTCATTTCCCCGTATCCGTCATGGGCGAACAACATCTCATACAGGCTGGTGATGCGGGCCAGCACCGCTTCATTTGAACTTGGCATAGCGTACCTTATTGAAATTAGATTATCTTTAGAGTTACCAAAGTCGATCTTTTGTTTTATATACCTACCATATGAAGCCACAGCAAAACATCAAGGGAGAAATTAAAAAAAGATAAAAATTATCCGGATTCAACGAAATGCCCGTCCCGGAGGACTCCGGGACGGGTTGGGGGTTCCATGTTAGGGGTTCAGGATGCCGTCCTCGGGGCAGGCGGTGCCGATGAGAATTGCGGGACTGCCGTCGTTGAACGCTTTCACGAAGGCAACATAGTAGGTGAAGTCGGAGTCGACCGGAATCGGGCAGGAACTTTCCAGATCGATTTTCAACCGCACGTCCGCGTTGGCGGCCCAGTCATTGGCGGAACCGAAACCGGATTCCCAGAGATCGTTCACAATGGCGACATGGATACCCGCTGCCGTCGGGACCAGCGTGTAGGAGTCATACGCGAGGTCCTCCAGTCCGCCCGCGACCAGCGAGGCAGCCTGATCCCCCGTCAGCGTGTAGGCACTGCCGGTGCGGAGGAAGTTTGCCGCCATAGGGATCCCGCGAATGGCTATGCCGTCCCGCAATTTTTTTTTGCTTCCAATGATATTCCGACTGTCATCCGCAGTTCGGTGAAGCATACGTATGGTTTTTCACTCTCCTCTTATTAGCGGGGAATACCCTCTTACCATCCTTTGTCCGGCGCAGCCATCCGTTGGAAACATTTTCCCGGCATCTGATTCGTTTTCGGATGAAATCTGATGGGGCAATTCCCAGGTCATGTATTGGCGGCTGGTGTTCGACGATTTTCTGACCAAAGACGCGGTGGAGGATTAGACCACCCTCACCGATACCCCCCCGCGCGCTCCCTGAACCGCCGCTGTATTCCAAGCCTTTCCTGCTCACCCTGCACCGCGCCCTGGAGGAGGTCGTGATTTCCACCCGAAAAGCCGCCAAGGTCTTGGGAATGACCCAGGAGGAAGTGGGGGAAGTCTTCGACACCTACCGGCTCCCCCGGCCTTATGATTTGTAGGGGGAATAAAATATTTACAGGTCAAACAGGCACAAGCAAGTGGGCGATTGTAAAGGTTCGACCTCTTAACTGATGCTGGGTTTGATCTATATGATATCCCCCTCTTGAATAAGAAGAACGTTCAAAATTGGTTTCAGTTTTCAAGGAATGTTTTTTACGGTACTCCGTGACCCGCTCGGCTATTTTCCTACGCGCCAGATCCAACGTTCCGTCAAAGACGAATCCCAGCATTGCGCCAAATCTTTGTGTTTCAGCGTATTTATCATCCACAAAGCACATCATGCCCTGATCTCCGTCAACATATTCACTGACAAGGGATGCCCACCCGGATTGAAAGGTGATTTTCATGTTCGGTGGCATGCTGTTTTTCAAGAGTTTTGGCATGATCCAGCACGAGATAAAGCAGGCCCGGGATCTCTTCCTCCGGAAATAGCGGGATGCACGCACTTGCGTTCAACAAGTACCTCCGGAAATTTGACGGGCTTGGGCGATGTGGGCATGGATTTCCGCTGCGTCGTTGAGCGCTGCGGTACGGGTCCAATTGACGAGGGCTACCGGCTTGAATAAATGTATCGTAGGTCCATCGAACAATATCAGGCCCCGAAGGTAATCCAATCGTCCCACGGTGGTTGATGCGGTTGCCGCCAAAACTAAAAGTTTCCTTATGGTATCGTCGGTTAGAATCCGGGGCTCGAACGGCACGGCTTTTTCTCCAAGAGAGATTGTCACGCAGGCCATGTCCGTCGCCTCATGCACACCGCCGGAGACCGACGCGCGAACTTTTGCTTTTGCATTTTTTGCCCAAGCGTTCAGGGTATTCTGCAAGGTCTCGGCATACGGGGTCAAGCCTTGATGATACAATCCAATATGATTTCGATGAATCGGTTCCTGTGCTGGAATGACGCTGTGCAGATTGTTTGGCGTGGCACTTGGAATCGAAACTGCGATCGTATCTTCGACCAGGGCGATTTCTTGGTCAGTCAGATCGAAGTACGCATAGATTGACGACTCCAATTCATCCTGTAACTTTGAAGCCCATATCCTGCGGTCCTCCTGAAATTTCGTTTCTTCCATTTCATTTTCAAGAATCTTCGAATGGGTCTCAACTCTATTCGCAAGCCTTCTAACCCTCCGGGCAACGTCTTCGACGATATCTTGCGTTTCATTGGTCAAGCCGTCTCCGCCGGGCAAGGGCAGTGGCAATCGCATCAATTCGCTGAACAAAACCTTGTCCCGTTCCGTTCCCCAATTGGCTGCGGTATGAAAAAGGAAATAACGGGCAAGTTTGGAGCGCAGGTACACACTGGTAAATAGCAGCAAGTCCTCGTCCTCCGCCGGTGCGCTTATGGATTGAAGCGAATCTTGAAATACTACCTTGGTTGCACTGAACGCCACTTTCGGCATCGTGTCTTTACCGATTCCCTGGCTAATCACGATCAGGGGAGGAGAAAATATACTGTCTTCTGGCCGCCTTCTTAGCAATTTTGTTGAGGCCTCGATGTCACCCAGATGTTCCCGTAACTCAACTGTGTCGGTAGGCAAGAGTATCATCAAAGGGAAAGATTTCTTTGCCGGTATAAACGGGGTGTTTTCGCTCCAAGGATTTTGAGTTCCAGAAGGATAGCGGTCATTGGTTTTGGCTTTCAATGGATAAAAAGGTTGGAACCCCTGCCCCTTAACCCAGCGTTTTTTTTCTCCCGGTTTTCCCGCGAGCCCCCCCCAACTTCGGAAAGTCCTCAAGTAATTCGAGAAATTTGATATCCCTCGGGCTTCCCCATAGATGATTTTTCCAAATCACGGGAGCGGCTTGGTGTCGGGCCGCATGTAGCAAACGTTGGATTGAAATCGATTTACGGTCCGTGGGAGCGACAGGAACAAGACCTTCACGCGCAGACGTACGGGTGACTTTGGGGACGACGTACTCCACTTTGTCATGTGGCTCAACCATGGGGTCATTCCGAAAGCGCACAATCATACAGGGACAATTAGCTTCTTCGAATAGGATCTTTCGGTAATCCGCTAATTGAATCACTTCCTCCAGGCTGATTTCCCGTATCCATTCCGCTTGGAAGGCATTCGTCTTTTCGTTGAGAAAGGTCTTGGAGGGAAGGAGCACACTTGCGATGCCATGCTTTTTTAGATGCGCGGGAATTCTGCGTGCGAATTGATGGTGAAGCCCTTTCACAGCGCCACGATCCGCCCAGGGGGGGTTGCCGACTAAGAAATCCATATCCCTTGGAATTTTCCCGGCAGGTTTTAAAAAGTCATCCTCGTGGATTACAGGGATTTCCGGTTCCGGTTTGCATTGATCGGGGTGAAACCTCAGAATGTTGGGCAATTTTCCTTTGCGTGCGATATATTGATTGATATCCGGGGGGGCGAAGCAATCAAGAAAAGCGAGATAAAGACTAAAACAGGCGATGCGGCAGGCGGTTGGATTTTTGTCTACGCCGCGTATCTGATCACGCAAAATAGACTTTAGCGCGTCGGCTTTTTGACTGTATCCGGCTTTGGGATGTTCGAGCATCCACGTACCGGCGAGGCGATTGAACAGGGTGACGAGAAAAATGCCGGAGCCGCAAGATGGATCGAGAAAAGATTTTTCCTGAAGGGAAGCGCAATCACGTACGGCAAGATCAATCACGGTTTCCGCAAGGAACCTCGGAGTGTAGTATGCCCCCAGACTCCGCTTGCCCGGCTGGTCTTCGATTTTAAGGAAATCCTCGTATACCGCGCTGATGACTTCCACCGGAATCATGCTGAAATCATAAGCCCAGAAATTGAGCGTATATTGTCCCCTGCCCAGATCATGGCCGTTAAAAAAATCTGAAACCTGTCGCAAAGCCTCTTCGTTCAATCGGCGGCATTCGGTCAGGGTGGCGGCTTCGAACATGTTGCCGTTGAACTGATCCCGCAGAGTTTGAAAGATGCGCAGTAAAGCCTCTCGTTTTGTAGTCACCGTCGTTAACCGCGCAAGCATATTTCCGAGGTTAGGCCCAAATACCGTTTTCAAACCCGCCAATTCCGGAAGGTTGATGATTCCCCGATCCGTAAGGTAGGCAACGAAAAGAAGCCTGGCTAGAAACACATGCGCGGTTTCCACGGGAAGTCCGCATTTTACACTGATCAGTTCGTTTCGTAAAGTTCGGAGATTATGAATGAGAAAGGCATCAACGGCGGCATCGGGATCAAATTTTTGACCATGTGCCCGATAATATGCTCCTGTTCCAAGTTGCAGGAGGAAGCTATGTAATTGGAGCGCGTAGCGTGTCCTATCCATCGTTTCGACAAGTCCCGCAAGTTGCCCATCTTCTGATATTGCTTGCCCTGGCTTGGCTGTAGCGGAAAAAATACGCACTTGGGTGGTGTCAACCAGGACATAAACGGTCGCCAAGCCATGATTCCAAAAGGAGCAATGCAGTTTTGCGGCCTCTTCTGCGTTGACGCGCTGATTCCGGACACTCAAATACAGAGTCGGCACCCCCTCAACGCAAAGGATGCCGTTTAGGTTTAGCGCACGCCAGGCGCGGTCCATCGCGAGCCAGTATGGAGCGAGGGAGCTGTCCTTGCGGAGTTCTCCAATGGAGGCGTAAAACATCATACCTTCCGGTGCGTCCCGGTGGGCATTGATAAGGGTTTTACGGTCAGTGGCGGTAACGTTTGTCATAAACTATCAGCGGATTGTCCTCAAAATGGCTCTGGCCACTCCTTGGATCTTAAGTTCGGATATGGGCGTTAAGGTCTTGTAACGGACATTCTCGGGTTTCAAGTAGCATTTACCGTTCTTTCGCACAAAGGTTTTAAGCGTCGTTTCATGATCGATCAGCGCAGCTACTATATCCCCCACACGAACCTCGGCGGTCCCGTCAATAATCGCGGTATCACCCTCATACACTCCGCGCCCAATCATAGAATCATCGGTAACGACCAGAGCATAGGTGTGATTATTCGGCTCGAACCCAAGCATTTGATCACATAAAGTCAGCCTGGGACCCTCGAAGTGGTCAGTGTGTACCGGATACCCCGCGGTTACAGCACCGAGAACCGGAATCTGGTGCATATGGACGGAAGAACCTGCGCACTCGGACTTTAACCTGATTGATCTTGTTTTTTTGGGATCGCGAACGATCCAGCCTTTTTTTTCCAACACGTTGAGATGATCACAAACGCCGCGTGTGCTTTTCAGCCTAAAGTGGTCGGCGATCTCCTGCACGCTAGGTGCTTCTCCAGCCGCGAGGGAATCGCGGATGAATATAAAAAACTCCTTCTGGCGTGGTGTAAGTGCGTGCACAATACTACTTATATAAGTAGTAATAATCATGGTCAACCTCTTTTTTATCAAAATTGGTGTGAATCCACCCCACACAACCCGGCCACGAGGTTGTTCATTTCACGCTCTTTGGCCGCGATGACCTGGTCGAGAGCGGTGATTTCGTGGTCGAGGCTGAGGATACGGGTTTTGAGGTTGTGGTCTTGGGTGGTTTTGAGTTTGAGGAGGTCGTTGAGGAGCTTTTTGCCGGTGTAGGGTTCGGCGACATTTGTGTCGCGGAGGGTATGACGCCACTGGGCGGTGGCTGTCAATGCGAAGGAGAGGGGAAAACGTTCAGAGTCATGAAACCTCGTAAACGAGGGACTCTGAACTACAGACCTCAGTTTAAACGGCAAAATAGCGGATGGGCATCCCAGATTCAAATGCTGTTCTTAAACCAGCAAGTGTCCGCGAAGTCCGTGACTATTGTCACGTGGCGGGGAGTCCTGCATCGTTCCTGTGATTTTTGAGGATATCCCGGGTTTGGAAATACTCGGATATTGATTTTCCACTGCTCCTCACCCGGGGCGGCGGGTTTCTCCTTTCCGGGAGCAGTTGATTGGAGGAATGCCGGAATCAAAAGCCGATCAAAACCGCTTTCAGAGAGTTGCCCGGGTCTAACTCAAAAGTCCGCTTTTTCCTCGTCCCGGGTCCCCGTGCCGCCTCCGAAACCGGGACGAATGGACTGGATCGCCACATCGACGCGCCCGGGGGAGTGGTTTTCAACCACGCCGGAAACCCTCAGAGACATCTCCACCGGTTTTCCATTGAAATTGCAAGGGGGGATTCTTCAGATCCGTCATCTCCCGCAGGTGGTTGTTGAGGGTAAACACAATCGTACTCATTTCCATACGTTCCAGTTCGAACGACAGATCCGGGTCCACCTCAGTCTACACACTTAATCGGCTTTGATCTTGGCGTTACGTTATACCACTGTGGATGTCAAGCGGTCGGATTTTCAGGACATTCCCCATTTTTGAGAATAGGGTCAAAGACCCGACTAAACCCAATCCCGGTCCGCAAGGACCGGGTTCGGCGGATTTTCCCAATAGGAGGTCCATCGGACCGGCTCAAACCGTCATGACCAGAGCCGCACCGTTGGTGCTCAGTGAGTTACATGATACGAGGAATCCCGGCCCTGGCAGGCCGGGCTAAGTTGAGGCGCGCCTTTGGCACTCTTCATCTTCATGATCGATGTGGCTTCATGGGTACTATCGTACAGGTCCCATCCCAATGTCTCGATCAAAAGAACTTTTCCCTTGGGCTGATATCCCAGACGGATTAGAAAAAAGCTGGAGACTGCCATGATGTACACCCGTGTGCTCAATGATGGGTCGCCGGGAGCGGCAAGTCCTCTGGTTTCGTTGCGCTGAGAGATCGCCAAAGCCGCATTCAAAACTCGTGTCCGGTATGCGCGGGTTCCCAGTTGTCGATGGGGGTGACGGTGGTCTCGTCCATGACGTAGAGCAGAAAATCATCCGCGTGGGCGGGATCCCGGCTTTCGGGTGTCCACAAGCGCAGGGTGCCCTTTATTTCAATGGGGCTGTCGACGAAGGGGTATTTTCGTTTGCCTTCTTCCTGTCGCACCAGTACCACTTGATTCACCGACGGCGGCGCACAGAAATTGCATCCTGTGGGATAGGACAGCAGCAAAAAGCGTTGCAGGTTCTCCAGATCGTCATAGGGCGACATGAAGCCCCTCATGCGCACTTCCTGCCCATCCAGATCGCGCAGACGCCTGGCATACACCGGCTGATACGACTCGTCGGGTTGGGTGGCCCGCAATTCGTCGAAGCTGACAAAATCCCACGCGTCCGTGGAGTCTTCAGTCGTTTCCGAGGCGGCGGACTCCGTCTCCGGGCGGCGGACCTCCACCCGGGACAAGGCCCACACCACCACCGCGCATCCCGCCAGTATAGAAAGAATTTTCAACAGCGGTTGTTTCAAATTCGCGGCGGGGTCACTCATTGAAGATCCTCCAGGGGGGAACGCCGATACATCCGCAGGGCCGGAATCAAGCCGATACCGGATCCGAATACAAACACTCCGAGCAGGATCACTTCCTCGCCGGGAACCCTCTGCCAGGGATTCAGCGACATCAGCAGCGGTTCCGCACTCAGGGATGCCGCCGCCGCCAATCCTCCGCGGGCCAACACCACGCCCGCCCCCACGCTGATCAGGGCGATCCACACCGCCTCCAGCCAGACCAGGGTACAGATCGCGCGCGGGCGCGCGCCCAGAACGCGCAAGGTCGCCCAGTCCTGTTTTCTCCGGTCCGCCGCCTGGAGCAGGGTGCTGAGAATCGCGCATCCGGAGACCGCCACCACCGCCGCCGCCATCCAGAACATCCCTGTCTGCACCGGACGCAGGAGGCCCCGAACCAGGCGCAACAGTTCATCCACCGGCGCCGCCGCCATGGCGTTGGTTTCCCGGTTGATCTCCTCCCGCATCCACATCCGCAATCCGGGCGAGCGCAGCCGCAACAGCACCGCGGTCGCCTCCGGCTCCACATTGGCGGACGAGGTTCCGGATCCGAACATCCGGTTGTGCTGGTTTTGCTCATCCTCATGTACCAACCAAACCGATTCAATCGGAGTCACGATCAGCCGATCCACCGACAACCCGGTAGACTCCAAAATTCCGGTCACGGTGTAGGGAAATTCGTCGTGCAGCGCTCCCGGAGCGGCTGTCAATCCGTGCGCCCCCACGAAGCTGTCGCCCAATCCAAGTCCCAATTGCGCCGCCGCCTCCGCGCCCGCCACCGCTTCGAAGGGCTTGGTAAACCACTCGCCCTTCGCCAGCCTATGCCGCGGATCCCCCGCGTCGCTTCGCCATTCCCGAAACCCCGCATCCGTCCCCACAATGCGGAAGCCGCGCACATTGTCCCCCAGCCCCAGGGGCAGCGCCTGCACCACCCTCCGATCCGCCCGCAAATCCTCCACCACGGACCAGGGAATATTTCCGGTGGGCAGATCGAGATGATGAATAGAACTGAGCACCAGTTGCAGCGGGCTCCCCTTCGCACCCACCACCAGATCCACCGTTTTCCCCTCCCGGAGCAGGGCCTGTTCCACCTGATGACGCAGGATCAGAATGACACAGGGCAAAGCGGTGCCCAGACTCAAACTGAGCACCGTCAGCATGGTCACCCACGGACGCATGCGAATCATTCGAAACGCGATACCAAAAGGGGTCATCGAGCAACCTCCCCCTGAATCCAGTCCCGGGCGTCGATCCGGTTTTCGAATCCGGAGGCCAGATTCGCGTCGTGGGTCACACAGATCCAGGCGCAGCCCGCCCGCTCCCACAATTCGGTCATGAGCCACATCATTTCAGCCGAACGGGCCGGATCCAGAGAGCCGGTGGGTTCATCCGACAACAGCAAGCGCGGTTGAGGCGCCAGCGCCCGGGCCAGCGCCACCCGCTGCGCCTCTCCCCGCGACAAGCGTTCGACCCGGGTGTGCAAACGATGTGACAGGCCCGCGTTTTCCAAAGTGTCCAAGGCCCGTTGCTTCGCCGGAGTCCCGGTGATCCCCGCGCTGTAGCGGAGGGAAATCGTCACGTTCTCCAGGGCGGTGAACCCCGACATCAAATGGAAATTCTGGTGGACCATGCCCATCTCTTTTCCCCGGAATCGATCCCGCTCCCCCGACTTCATCGCGTATAGGTCCCGCCCCAGCACCCGCAAAGTACCCCCGGCGGGTGGAAGCAGGCCGCTCAAGGCATTCAGCAGACTCGATTTTCCACATCCGCTGGGACCCGTGATCACCCAACGATTCCCCAAGGAAATCTGTAGCTCCGGCACCTTAATGCATACATCCGCGTTTCCCGGACACAGCAGCAACGATCCCGACCGAACCGCCGTTCCCGACTCAGTGGTCATGATCATGGCCGTGATCGTGGACATGATCGCCATGGTCGTGGTCATGGTGATCATGATCATGCTCGTCATGTACATGCGGCATACCGGCCACTTCCATCAAGTCCGCCACCAACGGATGCAGGGCCGCCAACGGCGCTTCTTCCGGATCATCCACGGAGCGCTGAATCTCAAGAGACAATGCCTGCAGTTCCTTCATTTTCTGTTGTACCAGCTCCGGCCGGGCTACGTTGGCGGGAATCCCCTCGGCTAGCAGGGTCGATAATGTCGATAGAACACGTCCCACCTGTTGAGTGAGTAGATCCGATTTTTCCTCCATCTCCAGTATTCCCTCCAATTCATGGACCTGATGATCCAAGGACTTCAACGTCGGCCAGTCCAAGGCTTCTCTGGAAGAATGGGAACTCGAAGGACCACAAGCGGTAACAATCAACAGGGCAAATAAGGATATTAGGCGGATCAACATTATAGGGCCTCCTTTTTGAGAATTAAATATCACTTACTAAACCCATTCGGGAGAGGTTGTCAAGCATGCGTTTGTAAAGGGGAATTTTAACAACCGCCGACAAAATTGAAAAAGTCTGGGGACGTTTGCCTTCATCAGAACCTACGGTACGATAAAGATTGAGGATTCAGCTCAATCGGCTATGCATCAGGTATGAATTCGATTGCCGACAATTTGGAGAAGGTACAGGAACGCATC
Organism: Kiritimatiellia bacterium; assembly: GCA_018401235.1. Classification (GTDB taxonomy): domain Bacteria; phylum Verrucomicrobiota; class Kiritimatiellia; order SS1-B-03-39; family UBA6053; genus UBA6053. The sequence continues at coordinate 7,874 of JAGYLC010000021.1, read as the reverse complement.
CATGAGGCCTGCCGGGCCTGTGGTCGTGATGTAAACGACGTGGAACTGATCGCGGTGAGCAAAAAGAAGGAGGTGCCCGCGTTGCGGGAGGCGCTGGATGCCGGGCAAACTCTGCTGGGCGAAAATCGCATTCAGGAGGTGATGGCCAAGCAACCGGAACTGCCGGGATCCATCCGCTGGCACCTGATCGGGCATTTACAGTCTAATAAAGTGAAACAGGCCATTCATTGCGGATTTGACTGCATTCACAGTGTGGACTCGACCAAACTCATGCTGGCCCTCAATGCAGAGGCGGGTGAGCAGGGTATCGTGCAGCCGATTCTGCTGCAGGTGAACATCAGCGGCGAGGCCAGCAAATCCGGCTTGTCTCCTGACGAGGTGATACCGCTGCTGGAGCAGGCCACCCGCTGCATGCATTTGGATGTGCAAGGTCTAATGACCATCCCCCCCTTTACAGAGGATCCCGAAAAGGCGGGGCCCTTCTTTGCCGCCCTATGCGAATTGCGGGATCAGGCGGCGAGTGAAACCGGATTTCCCCTGACCCAACTGTCGATGGGCATGTCGCACGATTTGGAAGTCGCCATTCGGGAAGGTGCCACCTGGGTTCGGGTGGGCACGGATATTTTTGGAGCCAGGAGCTGATCATATGAACACAAAAACCGTATTTATAGGTGGGGGCAACATGGCCGAAGCCCTGTTGCAGGGAATGGTGCAGTCCGGTGAAGTGGATACCGCGTCTACGGTGGTAACCGATGTCCGGGAGGAACGGCTAACGGAGCTTGCCGAACAATTCGGGGTTTCCACCGCCACCGACAACTCCCGGGCCGTCGACGGGGCCTCCATTATTTGGCTGTGCGTGAAACCGCAACAGATGGAATCGGTACTTACACCTCTGAAAGGATGTGCCCCCAAGGCCCTGTTTGTGAGTATTGCCGCCGGGGTTCCGACCTCCCGCATGGAGGAGTGGCTGGGAGCGCAAACCCGGGTGGTGCGGGTGATGCCCAACACCCCTGCCCTGGTGCAACAGGGTGCCGCCGGAATTTCCGCAGGCACCCATGCCACCCCGGACGACATTCAACAGGTGGAGCGCGCCATGCGCTGTGTAGGAAAAACCGTAGTACTCCCCGAATCCGATTTACACGCGGTCACCGCCCTCAGCGGCAGTGGCCCCGCCTACGTGTTTTATCTGATCGAAGCCATGCTGTCCGCCGGGGCCGATTTGGGGCTGGAACCTCAACAAGCCCGGGAACTGGCGGTGCAAACTATTATCGGGGCCGGAAAACTCATGGAAGCCTCATCCGACACCGCCGCTGAACTCCGTGCCCGGGTCACCTCCAAAGGCGGCACCACCGCCGCCGCCATTGCCGCCTTTGATCAGGCTGGTGTGGCCGACGGACTCAAACACGGCATCCTCGCCGCCGCCAGTCGATCCCGCGAACTTGCTGGAGAATAAGCACATATGCAAAATAATGTCATTTCCTGTCCCCGGGTGCACCTGGACCTAAAAGCCGATCCGCAACAGGTGCGAACCGCTTTTGACCCCATCCCCCCGATCCCGCTGCGGCAGGCCTGGCGGGAGGAACCGGAAGCAGAATTCCGTCCCGCCTGGGTGAGCTGCGGATGGGATGATCTGTCTCTCTGGATCTATGCGGTGCTGGAGGATGACGATATACTAAATCCGGTTCGGGAAGATCATCAACCCGCCTTCCTGCAGGGAGATGTCTTTGAACTGTTTCTCCGACCTGATGGCGGCAGCAGCTACCACGAACTGCACGTCACCCCCCACAATCATGTATTTCAACTTCGAATTCCCTCCAAAGAGGCATTTTATCAACATCGGCAAAGCGGACTTCCCTCGGACTGGACTATTTTCAAGCCTCTTTTCAGCAGCCGAGTGGCACTTGAGCCCGAAAATCGTCTTTGGCGGGTACTTGCCCGAATCGAATTTGCAAAACTTGGGCTAATAAACCCAATTCAGTCGGGAACCGAATGGCAGATATCCTTCAGTCGCTACGATTATAGTCAAAATCGGGACCAGCCTATCCTTTCATCCAGCTCTGACCATATAAAAGTTGATTTTCATAGGCAAGAAGAGTGGAACCTACTTAAGTTCATCTAAAAACAATCTTTTATACCGTCAAAATTTTCACGCATACCGCATCTTTTAATTTTATTTCGTTTTTTATGTTGACAAAACACCCAGTTGTGCGTTAGTGAGTTCTTCCCTTATTTTTTCTTCAGGAGATTCCCTATGATTGCACAACCGAGAGACGGAGCCCAGACCTTGCTGAAATGCCTGGAGGCGGGTGGTATTGAAATAATGTTTGGATATTCGGGCGGCGCGGCGCTTCCAATTTTTGATGCGCTGGAGACTGCCGGCACCAACATCAAGTTTGTATTGAGCCGCCACGAGCAGGGCGCGACCCACATGGCCGACGGCTATGCCCGCGCTACCGGAAAACCGGCAGCGGTTCTGGTGACCAGCGGCCCCGGCGCGGGCAACACCATTACCGGCATCATGACCGCGCACATGGACTCCATTCCTATGATTGTCATTTCCGGTCAGCAGGTTACCTGGATGCTGGGAAAAGACGCCTTTCAGGAAGCGGACATTTTCGGCATCACCATGCCCATCGTCAAGCACAGTTACCTGGTCAAGGACTCCAACGACATTCCGCGAATCACCAAGGAGGCGATTTATCTGGCCACCACCGGTCGGCCGGGTCCGGTCTTGATTGATATTCCCAAAAATATCAGCCAGGGCGATTGCACGGCCCCGCTGGACTGCGAAATCGATCTGCCGGGGTATCATCCCGAAACCGCCTATCAGGTGGAATCCCGTGATATCGAGACCGTCATCGAAATGCTGCAGAAATCGGAGCGTCCCCTCATCCTGGCCGGACACGGTGCCATGCTGGCCCATGCCGGACCCGAACTGAAGGAACTGGCGGAAACCTGTCGTATTCCGGTGTGCAGCACCCTGCTGGGCAAAGGCATATTTGATGAAACCCATGAATTATCATTGGGCATGTTGGGTATGCACGGAACCGCCTACGCGAACAAGGCGGTCTGCGAAACGGATCTGATGATTAATATTGGCTCCCGTTTTGATGACAGGATTATCGGGCAGGCGGACAAATTCTGTAAAAACGCCAAGATCATTCATGTGGACATAGATCCCTCCGAAATGGACAAAATGATCAAGCCCGATCTGAAAATTGTCGGCGATGCCAAGGTCGTTCTGGCGGAGTTGAACAAATGGATTCGCCCGCTGGAAACCAAAAATTGGCTGGCCACCCTGGACGGATACAAAAAACGCTTCCCGCTCAATTACAAAATTCAGGGAGGACTGAAGATGCAGCATATCCTGGACGTGGTGGATCGCTTGACCGAAAGCAACGCGGTAATCACCACCGATGTGGGGCAGCACCAGATGTGGTCGGCCCAATTCAACAAGAGCAAAGCGCCTTGGAACTGGATTTCTTCCGGCGGCGCCGGCACCATGGGGTTCGGCTTCCCCGCCGCCATCGGCGCTCAAATGGGACGTCCCGACGACGTGGTGATTGCGGTCGTCGGCGACGGCGGCTTCCAGATGACTCTTTGCGAACTGGCCACCGCGGTTCTGCAGAAGGTGCCGATCAAGATTCTGGTCCTGAACAATCATTTCCTGGGAATGGTGCGTCAGTGGCAGGAACTCTTCTTTGAAAACCGTACGTCCGGCGTGGATCTGGAAGGAAATCCGGATTTTGTCAAGCTGGCCGAGTCCTATGGAGCGAAAGGTTTCCAAATCAAGCGTCCCGCCGACATTGAGAAAGTACTCACCAAGGCCTTGGAGTACAATGAAGGGCCTTGCCTGATCAACTGCGAAGTGGTCAAGGAGGACAACGTCTTCCCCATGATCCCCGCCGGGGCCGCGCTCGAGGACATGATCATCGAGAAACCCAAGCACCGCATGGAAAAACCTGTCGGGTCCACCTGAGTTCGGTAACTCCCCTCCCTCAACAACTTTATAAAGGAATGACATGATTATGAAAGGTACCATCGAAACCGTTGACCGGCCGGTCACCCTCCAAATTCAGCAACCCGACTACCCCCTGCACACCCTGAGCGTGCTGGTGAACAACAAACCCGGGGTCCTCGCCCGCATCGCCCAGGTGTTTTCCCGCCGCGGATACAATATCGAATCCCTAGTGGTCAGCCCCTCCGCCCAGGCCGGGTTTTCCCGCATGACCATTGGTGCCCGCGGCGATGAAGCCGGTCTGGATCAGATCAAGGCCCAATGCTTCAAATTGATCGATGTGATCAGTTGCTACGACCACACCGACGACGCGGTGGTTGGCAAGGAATTGGCGCTGGTCAAGGTCAGCGTCGATGCCGGAGCCCGCGGCGAGGCACTTCAAATCGCGGAACACTTCGGCTGCAAAACCCTCGATCTCGCTCCTGACAGTCTGGTACTGATGGTCACCGGTGATAGCGGCAAGCTGGACGCCATGATTGGAATGATGGACAAGTTCGGCATTATCGAACTGGTCCGCACCGGCAAAGTGGTGATGACCCGGGGCAACGGCCTTACCTGAGGGTGATATGACCCGGTTCCGCCCATGCATTGACCTTCACCAGGGCCAGGTAAAGCAAATCGTGGGCGGCACCCTCCGGGTTGGCGAATCGACCCCCGCCACCAACTTTGTCAGTGAGCGGGGCGCGGCCTATTACGCGGAACTGTATCGGAAGGACGGATTGGATGGCGCGCACGTCATCCAGCTCGGCCCGGGAAACCGAGAGTCCGCACTGTCCTCGCTCCGGGCCTGGCCCGACGGCCTGCAACTGGGCGGCGGAGTGACGGCTGAAAACGCTAACGACTGGATCCAAGCGGGAGCCGCAAAAGTCATTGTCACCTCCTGGCTGTTCGACGCGCAGGCCCGTCTGGACCCCGAACGGCTATCCCGCCTGTCCAAATTGGTGGGTCCCGAAAAGTTGGTGATCGATCTGAGTTGTCGCGGAGCCGATGGTGACTGGCGGGTGGCGATCAACCGTTGGCAAACCCCTACTAATCTTCGGGTCGATTCGAAAACCCTCAAACTACTGGCACCCTATTGTTCAGAGTTTCTCATTCACGCCGCCGACGTGGAGGGGTTGCGGGGAGGCATGGACGAAAACCTGATCACCTTTTTGGGAGCCGAATGTCCACTTCCGGTTACGTATGCGGGGGGTGCCCGTTCGCTCGACGATCTGGAAACCGTGAACACCCTCAGCCAAGGCCGGGTGGATCTCACCATCGGCTCCGCCCTGGACCTGTTCGGCGGCACCGTCCCCTACGCCGAGTGTGTGGCTTGGAATCGGCAAGGGTAGTGAAACGAAATAAACGCATACACATCCTTGCCGAAAACAAACGGACTTCTCCCGGAATCGGGTTATCTGTAGATCATGAATCCACGATTTGCCTACTGGAAGGAGGGAGACGGAAACTATCTTAGATATCTCAGCGACTATTCAGATCATTGGACACAGGGCGATTCTCTGTGAAGTCACTGAACTTTTCTGCAGAATGTACGTGAAGGAGCCACTAATACGAGGTAGGTGGAAAACACATCAAGCACTCACCCCCACAACTACTATGTCAAAAGAACTCGAAGAAGGCTCCGCATTCACTCTGGACTGGACCAAACTCAAAAAAGTAGCCGAAGGCAACCCCGACGTGGTGCCGGTCGCGGTACAGGATCAGGACAGCAAAGAACTCATTCTAGTGGCCTACGCCAACGAACAGGCCCTCCACCACTCCCTCAAAACCGGCAACGCCACTTTCTGGTCCACCTCCCGCCACGAACTCTGGGAGAAGGGCGCCACCTCCGGCGAAACCTTCGAACTGCTCGAGGTGCGGGTCAACTGCGAGCAAAACTCCCTCCTCTACATCGTGCGCCCCCGCCGCAGCGGCATCTGCCACACCAAAAACCAAGACGGTATCCCCCGCAGTGGCTGCTACTACCGCAGCCTCGATTTTGACAGCGGAAAGTTGGTAAATTTGAATCCCTAAAAAGGGAATCTCCATTCTCCTTTACGCTTGACGCTTCCCGGAAACCTCTGCATAGTACCGATTCACTTAAAGATTTACAGTTTATAGGTTACTCATGTTTTCTCGGCTTCTCGGCCTTTTTTCAAACGATATTGGGATCGACCTCGGTACCGCGAACACTCTGGTGTACGCGAAAGACCGGGGCATCGTTCTCCGTGAACCCTCCGTGGTGGCGGTGCAAGCCTCCACCAACCGGGTGTTGGCGGTCGGCGAAGAGGCCAAACGAATGCTGGGACGCACCCCGGGGAATATTGTGGCCATTCGCCCCTTGCGGGCAGGGGTGATTGCCGATTTTGACATCACCGAAGCGATGTTGAAGTATTTTATCCGAAAGGTACATAATAAGCGCATGGTGAAGCCCCGGGTCATCATCGCGGTACCGAGTGGTATCACCGAAGTTGAAAAAAGGGCGGTTAAAGAATCCGCAGAACGTGCCGGGGCACGTGAAGTTTATCTGATTGAAGAACCGATGGCGGCGGCAATTGGCGTGGGTCTCCCCGTGCAAGAGCCGGCGGGTAATATGATTGTGGACATTGGCGGGGGTACGACCGAGGTCGCCCTGATCTCTCTGGCCGGAATCGTATTCAGTCGCAGTGTCCGTGTCGGTGGCGATGAAATGGATGAAGCAATCATCCAATACATTAAAAGGGTTTATAACTTGATGATTGGTGAGCGAACCTCTGAAAACATTAAAATCGAGATTGGTTCGGCTTACCAGATGGACGAGGAAATGACCATGGAGGTCAAGGGGCGCGACCAAGTCAACGGCTTGCCGAAGACGCTGATGGTCACCAGTGAGGAAATTCGCGAAGCACTGCTCGAACCGGTCTCCACCATTGTGGAGGCTATTAGAATCACCTTGGAACGCTGCCCGCCTGAATTGTCCGCCGATTTGGTGGACCGCGGTCTGGTACTCGCCGGGGGCGGTGCGCTGCTCCGGGGCCTGGATACCTTGATTGCCGAGCAAACCGGACTCCCCGTTCACGTGGCCGACGATCCGCTGAGTGCGGTGGCTGAAGGAACCGGGGTCGTCCTCCACGAAATTAATCTCCTGCGTAAAAACGCGATTGCGGAACGATGAAACCGCGTTTTTCCATGACAAGTTAGAATCCTTTTCACGTCACCGTTGTCGGTTCCCGCATAGGAACACACAATGTGAAAAGGAAAGGTTTAGTATTTTGGCTGGTTCTGAGTGTGATGATTCTCATCACGCTCAACCTCCCCCTGTCAGTGAGTCGCGCCCTTAAAAACGCCACCCGCGACCTGCTCGCGCCCCTGCAGGAACTCGCCACCTCCTATTCCATCCGCCTGCGCGGAGCCGGCGACGCCATTCGCGGCTGGGGCGGCCTCCCCGAACGTAACACCGAACTGCAGGAGGAAGTCATGCTCCTGCGCCAGCAACTGGTCGAATTCGACGAAATCGTGGAGGAGAATTTTCTCCTGCGCCAACAACTCGGCTTTCAACGCCGGGACCCCCGCAACCTCATCGCCGGTTCCGTGGTCGCCCGCGACATCAGCGGCTGGTGGCAAACCGTGCGCATCCAGCACGGCGGCTCCCCGCTCATTCAACCCGACCGCGCAGTGATCAATTATGAAGGGCTGGTGGGCCGAGTCACCGAAGTCTCCGGCCGCACCGCCGATGTATTGCTGATTTCCGATCCCGGCTGCCGGGTGTCCGTTCAGATTGGCGGCAGCGACGGCCCCTATGCCGTCCTCAGCGGTCAGGGCCTTACCTGGCGGGGTCGCGTGCTCTGCAAACTCACTTTTATCAACAAAAACGTCACTGTTCGACGCGGCGACGAGG
>JAGYLC010000209.1 GCA_018401235.1 Kiritimatiellia bacterium | reverse complement strand
TCATTTTCCGGGATTTACCCCGAAAACCCTGTCGAGATCAGGAAGTCTGCACCTGTGGTAAAGGCAAGTCCCCGTCTCGACTACTCCACGGCAAGCGTTCAGTGAGTCCCCGCAACTGCTCAGGGACCGGGGCGGGGGCGGCTTGAGGTTCCCGGCCTAACAACGAGAGAGTATAGGACAGGCAAACTCGGATAAAGGCGATCTCCGCAGTTATCCGCTTCCCGCTTGAAATCGACACTCACTGCCAGCGGCAGACCATTCACAAATACCACCACGTCCCCATACGAATCCCTCTCCGCCCGCTTTTCGCCCGGTGCCAGGTCCGGCCCGTGCTCCACCGCATAGCCCAGCCGTTGGAATCAGTCCAGAGTCACATCTTCGAGGGTGGATTCGTTGGGATTGCTCATGAATTAAATCTCTATGTCGAAATCCTCTTCCTTTTCGAGCTTTAATAAACGATCCTCCAAATCCGAGGCTGGAAAAAAATAAAAGGTTTTTCCTGCTTTGGTTTGGTGCAGGAGATGCAAATTCGACAAGCCCATCAGGTCTGTCCGGGCGGTTTGATTGGCCACATTGTGGCTGTTTTGATGACTTGCGATGGTGTAGCGATGTCCCGGATGCTTGAGCGCATGCTTGAGAAGGGCCGCCTGACGGTGGTTCATCCTCCGGACCGCTTTCAGGTGGGATTCGATTCTGCGGGTCTCCTCCGCTTTCCGTTCGATGCAGGCCACCAAACGCTCCATGGCCTTTTGGATGACCCGGATCTCGTCCAGGATGAAATAGGTCAGGTCGTTTCCGTCCGTTTCGGTGTACAGGAACGAACGCTCATATTTCACCGGCGACTCTTTGATGACACTGGAAATGGACACGAACTCAAACAGCCAGTACTTGTGACGAAGCATGCACCAGTAAAACAGCGCCCGCGCGGTCCGGCCATTGCCATCCACAAACGGATGATCGTACGCCAGCCAGAAATGGAGAATGATGGCCCTCAAGGCGGGGTGGACAAAGGATGCGGGCGTTTTCCCGTTCGCAAAGTCGCACATATCCTGCATGCGTTTTGCCAGCGAATCCGCCGGGGGAGGGACATGATAGACTTCTCCTTCACCACCGACCACACGCACATCCTCGCCCGTTTTCCGCAAACGCCCCGCCGCATCCGGATTGTCCAGCGTTTTCTCTGTGACAAGACGGTGCAGCGCGAAGACCTTTTCCGGGGTCAGGGCCTCCTCCCGCATCTCACGGATTTTTTTCATCGTGATGTAGTTGTTGAGGATCATCTGCTCGCTTTTGTCCCGGGGTTTGCGACCCTGGCGGAGCATGTCCTTCGCCACCTCGCGCGTGGTCGCCGCTCCCTCCAACTGACTTGAGGTAATCGCCTCCTCCATCAGCGAACTGATCACATAGCGGTCCCGGGTTTCGGCATTGGTGATTGGCTCCGGCAGCTCTATCCGCCCGCCTCCACCCAAATCGATCTCGTGCAGGGCTTTCTGAACAGATTCCGGGACGGTAAAGCCAAACGGCTGCTCCCGCACATCCATAAGAAGCAAGTGGGTTGTGTTCATGACACGTCGGCGCTTCAGAGTATACCACCATTCCTGGTGCGTCAGGCCTGCGGGTGCCGGCCGTCTGCGCAATTCATCCCAATGCAGGTAAAGCCCATCCTCCAGGATTGACTCCTTATCGAGCACATAAAACCACCGATCCAATTCGATATTTTCCATCAGAGCAGAATATTCAGTTGGTTTTTGTGGGATTTTCATATCAAGATCTACTAATATGAACGAAATTAGGAGATTTTGAAAGACAAAAATCATTGTCGATTGAGTCAGGCATGGTGAAAACGGGTGGACGACCTCACATTGTCAAATCTCTACTCCCCCCACGTCCATGGCTGGGTCGTCTTTTATGACGAACAAGACGCTTCTGTCAACGTATTTCGCCATATTTGGCGAATATTTTCAGACCTCAGTTTAGAGCCCTGAAACGGCGTTTTGGATCGCAAATTCAAATGTCGCTTCTTTTGCATGAAGAGGACGTGGATATTTCACTTGTCCATGCGAAGGCATCGCAACACTTCTGAAAATGGAACGCCCCCCCCAACCCCCATTTTC
>JAGYLC010000208.1 GCA_018401235.1 Kiritimatiellia bacterium | reverse complement strand
CATGAGGAATCAAGTGATAGAATCAGACCATAAGAAATTGCGCTTTGCTTTTGAATTGGCAGATAGAATCAGACCTTAAGAAATTGCGCTTTGCTTTTGAATTGGCATTGTGCCTCAATACACGTTCATCGCCGCCATCACCTCGTCGGGCATCTCGGCGTAACATCGGGGCTCCATCGACTGGCTTGCGCGGCCTTTGCTGAGTGAGCGCAGGGCGGTGGTGTACCCGAAGAGTTCAGCCAGCGGGACGTCCGCTGTGATCATCTGCCCATCTTCGTTTGTTTCCATGTCCCTGATTTTGCCGCGACGGCTGTTCAGGTCGGCCATTACATCCCCCATATGTTCTTCAGGGCATATAATTTCCACGTTCATGATAGGCTCCAGCAGTTGAGGCCGCGCCTTCTGCAGAGCTTCACGTATCGCCAAATGCGCCGCGCTTCGGAAGGCCAGTTCCGTGGAGTCCGTTGGATGAACCTCCGCGTCACTGATCTCCACCTGCACATCGGTCATGGGATAATGCTTGAGCATACCCGTAACCAACGCATCTTGGAGGCCGCCGCTTATTGACGCCCGATACGCATCTGGCAAGATGTTTTTTGATACTAAAAAGCGAATGTGGTTCCCCGTCCCCCGCTCGCGGGGTGAAACCTCGAGGGTAATGTCGCCAATTTGACGTTTTCCTGCGATTTCCCGGTCGAATTGCCCCCGCGCCTTCCCCTTGCCGGCAATGCTCTCCCGATACGCCACCATCGGCTTCCCGGCCCGGGCCTGCACCTTGTATTCCCGCAGCAGCCGGTCCCGCAAAATTTCCAGATGTAACTCCCCCATCCCGCTCATAATGGTTTGACCGCTCTCCTCGTCCACCCGATAGGTGAAGGTGGGATCCTCCTGCGCCAACTGCTTGAGCGCCGACATCAGGGTATCCTTGTCCGCCGAGGATTTGGGCTCCACCGACATCGCGATCACGCACTCGGGAAAGTCAATGGTTTCCAGCAGAATCGGACTTTGCTCCGCGCACAGGGTGTCCCCGGTCACCAAATCCTTCATTCCCACCACGCCTCCGATCTCTCCGGCGTAGAGCACATCGATTTCCTCCCGCGAATTCGCGTGCAACCGCAACAGCCGATTCACCCGCTCCCGCTTGCCGGTCCGGGTGTTCCACACATTCGTTCCTTTCACCAGTTGACCCGAATACACCCGGGTAAACGCGATCTGCCCCACGTAACTGTCGCTGGCGAGTTTAAACACCAGCGAGGCCAGCGGTTCAAAATCGGAGGCTGGACGGGTGAGTTTTTCGTCTTCCTTCTTCGGATGCAGTCCCACCGCCGGGGGCACTTCCACCGGCGACGGTAGATAATCCACAATCGCATCCAACAAGGGCTGAATGCCTTTGTTTTTGAGCGCGCTGCCCACCAGAACCCCCACCATGCGCTGGGAAGCAGTCAATCGGCGCATCGCCGCCTTCAACTGGGGAACCGACAGGGTGCTATCCTCCATATACTGTTCCAGCGCCTCCTCATCCCGTTCCGCCACGTACTCGATCAGTTCCATACGGGCAGTGGCCGCCTCGTCCGCAAATTCTTCCGGAATCGCTTCCACCCGCACCTGAGCCCCCAAACTCTCGTCGTCAAAAAAATACGCTTTCTCCCCCACCAAATCGATCAGTCCCTGAAAATCCTCCGCCGCCCCCATGGGAATCTGTATCGGAATTGCCGGCAAATTTAGCTTGTCCCGCATTTGGGTGACACAACGAGTAAAATTCGCCCCCATCCGATCCGATTTGTTGACAAACGCCAAACCGGGCACTTTGTATTTGCGGGCCTGCCGCCACACCGTTTCCGATTGAGGCTGCACTCCCGCCACTGCGCAGAATACCCCGACCGCGCCGTCCAGCACCCGCAGGGACCGCTCCACCTCCACCGTGAAATCCACGTGGCCGGGAGTGTCGATGAGGTTAATCTGATGCTCTTTCCAAAAGGTGGTGGTGGCGGCGCTGGTGATAGTGATACCCCGCTCCCGCTCCTGCTCCATCCAGTCCATGGTGGCGGTACCGTGATGCACCTCGCCCAGCCGATGCAACTTCCCGCTGTAAAACAGGATGCGTTCGCTGGTGGTGGTCTTGCCCGCGTCAATATGCGCGACAATCCCGATATTGCGAATGGTCAACAACGGGTGCTCGCGCCCTTCGGCGTTTAAATTGGTGGTATCGATACTCATAGAAATCAACTTCGGTCGGGG
>JAGYLC010000207.1 GCA_018401235.1 Kiritimatiellia bacterium | reverse complement strand
GTGCCGCTGGAACTCGTTCGGAGCGATGGCGCATCCATACCTCTCTTCCGCCACCAATTGAACGACCGGGTCGAATTGCGCGCGATGCTTTCCTTCAAACCGGGTGAACGCATGGATTTGACCCTGCGCGAGACCAAGGCCTGGGGCGGGCCGGATGCTTCAGCCTCCTTTGACGCCGCGACAGGCACCGCACGGTTGAGCAATGGAATCCTCACCTTGGAATACGCCAACGAAAAATGGTCGCTGGCCTACTCCAGCGATCCGTCCAAAGTCATCTGCCGCAACAACCAACTCGATTACTGGCTCTCCGACGAACGCCACGGACGTCTCATGGGCATGAGCGGCGACACACTCCGCGAAATGAATTTGCTCCGATCAACCGAGAGCGCCAGCCTCGAAGGGGCCGAAGCGATTACCCACCCCGACGGCTCCGCCACGCTCGTTCTGCACAAGCGTTTTCCGGGCATGGGCGAAAACGTCGTCTGGGAGGAAAGCTACACCCTCAACGCGGCAGAGCCCGTGCTCATCTACAAAAACCGGTGGACCTGCACGGATGACCTCACCCGCTACATCGCCTATGTCCACCTCGGCGGGGCGCTGACCGGTGACTACGGGCCTTTACTCCAAGGAAAGCTCCGCTTTAAATACGACATCCCCGCCTCGGACAACGAGCGAACCGCGTCGGGCATCAGTGTGGCCAATACAACCGATACAAGCACGGAAGGACCCCGCATCCTGCTCTCGGGCAACAACAACTCCTTTACACGTATCTCGTGGCGCAATGAACGATGCTGGGTCGGCGTGGACTCCGATCTTGGGAACGGAATCGCCTTTTCCACGCTCGAAAGCGCCGACGACCGCTTCATACCGGGGAACACGATCTGGAATTTTTCCACTAGTGGCTATTTTATCAGGCTTCTTGATCATACTCAGGAAAACCAACCCTACGCATTCAGCGCTGAAGAACCTCTCGAACTTGGCTTCGCAATTGCCGCCACCAGCGCCGGCGTCGGCATCTGGAACCAGGGTCGCAAGCTTTTCCAAGCGGTGACCAATGATCAAACGCCCTCGATCGGCGACGCCTGCGCGGTTTATCTTAACGGTAACCTGATCAAGGCCGGTGAAACCTCCAGGCTCGATACGGCGGGAGCCAACGCCGATGTCTTCGTGGAAGACGGCACCAGCTTGCGCACAGACTTGGAAACCGATTTCAAGCGACCGTACAATCTTACCGCGAAGGTGAGTGGAGCAACCGCGAAAGATCCCTTAACCGTTAGGGTAACCTCCAACGAGGGCGAGTCCTTCGCACTCATGGCCATTGAAGAACCCGGTGATAAGACAATCGACTTCACGGCGGCCACCGGCTGGCTCCAGTCCCGCCGGATCTACGCCATTGAGGTGATGCAGGGCTCCAAGGCCAAACTCGAATCGCTGGTTCTGGAACCCGCGCCTTTTGCGGCTCCGAAACTGCATGTACCCGCAAACAAAAGCGATCTGACCGACATCGCGACCTACTTCCAGTGGTTTCAGGTCCGGGGCGCCGTCGACTACGAGATCCAACTCGACCGCTCACCGACCTTCTCCGATCCCGTCACCTTATCGGTCCGCTCGGAGGCGGACAAGCCCCACTACATGCCCGCTGACTCCGAACTGGCCGCCCCCGGCCTGTGGTACTGGAGGGTACGTGCACTGGAATCAACAGGACCCGGTCAATGGTCGGAAACCCGTTCGTTCTCCGTCAATAGCGATATCGCGAAGAAGCCACTGCTCTTCAAGCCGACGCCCGGGCATCCCCTCTTCACCATGGAAGGCAACCGCGTTCCGGACTGGAGTCGATTCAAGGACACCCTCCCTTCAGATATCAAGCCTTACGTCGCCATCAATACCAGTATCTACAATACCGACGACTACATCGGCTACCTCCTTCCGATTCAGGATGAAATAAAAACCAAGGCCTTCCTACGCACCCACGGTCCGGGTCCCATGTCTTATTGGGTGCCGCTCTCCATTGTCGAGGAAATCTTCCAAACCTATCCGAACGTGATCGGGATCATGGGAGGGGAAACCCTATCCGCCCTCTACCATGGCGGCGATATGGAAGTGTACATGCGGCGACTGCTCCAGCTTTGCGGCAAATACGGACGCATTTTCTACGAAGCCGACGGCTCCTATCCCCGGGAAAACAAATTCCAAGCTCTGTACGAAATGAAAGGGGACTTGATGGAAGCCTACAAAGACCACCTCATTTTCGCGCAGAAGAACAATATCCTGCACCGCCAGTTCGTGACGCAGAGTTCCGTGCTCGGACTTTACCT
>JAGYLC010000206.1 GCA_018401235.1 Kiritimatiellia bacterium | reverse complement strand
ACCTGCAGGCTCCACCTTTCAGTAAATCAGCCCGGTAAGTCCTCCAGACGATACCGCACCATTTCCCCGCCCACCTCCGGCAGGGCCGACAGCTCCTCCAGGGCGTGACGAATCGCGCCGACCGGGGCCTCGTTGGTCAAAATCACCACCGGAATGAATTTATGCGCCTCCTCCCCCTCGTGCTGGACCAGGGCGGTGATGCTGATGCCGTGGTTGCCCAGACATTGCGCCACGATGGCCAGACTTCCCGGCTCGTCCTTCAGAAACAGGCGCACGTAGGAGCGTTCCAGCCGATCCACCACCGGAATCCATTTCGGGGTCGGTTTCGCGTCCCAGCTCAGGGGAATCCGCGCGTGCGAATCGCCCGACCAGTCGCGGGCCGCGTCCACAATGTCCGCCACCACCGAACTCGCGGTCGGCAAGCGGCCGGCGCCTTTGCCGTAGTACAAGGTTTCGCCCACCACCTCGCCCTCGACCAGAATGGCGTTGTAACTGAAATTCACGTTGCTCAACATGCGGTGGTCCGGAATCAGCACCGGCTGCACGCTCACCGAATAGCCCTGCTCACTCTGATCCAGCATCGCCAGCAATTTGATGCGATAGCCCAGCTCCGCCGCGTTGTGCACATCCTGCGGAGAAATGCCCCGAATGCCCTCCACCGGAACCTCCGACAACTTCAAGGGAACCCCGAACGCGATCTGCGACAGAATCACCGCCTTGTGCGCGGTGTCCCAGCCATCCACGTCCAGCCCCGGCTCCGCCTCCGCGTATCCCAACTGCTGCGCATCCAGGAGCACCTCGTCAAAACCGATCCCCTCTTGCTCCATGCGGGTCAGAATATAATTACAGGTCCCGTTCATGATCCCGCAGATCCGGGTAATCGGATTGGCCACCAGCCCCTCCCGCAAGGCTTTGATAATCGGAATACCGCCCGCGACCGCCGCCTCGAAAAACAAATCGACCCCCGCCGCTTCCGCCGCCGCCATCAATTCCGCTCCGTGCTCGGCCAACAACGCTTTATTGGCGGTAACCACCGATTTTTTAGCCGCCAGCGCCTCCAACACAAACGTTTTGGCAATGGTGGTGCCGCCGATCAATTCCACCACAATCTGAATGTCCGGATCCTGAATCACCTCCCGGGCATCGGTGGTCAAAATTTCTTTTGGAATCTCGAAACCGAAGTCACGATCCAGATTCAAATCCGCCGCCTTCTTCAGGATCAGCGGGATACCCGTGCGCGCCTCAATCAGCCCTCGCTGCTTCAACAAGGTTTCCGCGGTACCCGCGCCAACCGTGCCCAGACCTAAAATACCAACCGTTACTGCTTTCATATCATTTCAAAATGGAGTGTCAGAGAAGCGCGGATGTAACACCGTAACTTGATGAAAAACAAGTGACAACTTCGTTATTTTTGCCTGTACGCCGCGATAAAATCTTCCTGAGGTACGTTGGCTTGCTTCAACGCACTGCGCAGAGTGCCCAATGCGACTTCTTTGTGCAATGGAACTACACACCCTTGATCCTGTTTGCGTAAAACACAATGGCTGCCTCGGGTCCTCTTCGCCTCAAACCCCATTCCACAAAGCAATTTCACAATCTCCTTCCCGGACAAATGAGGCAAATCAGGCATTGGCAACAACGTCAAATGTGGTCATATACGTTCTTCCCACTGGTTGAAGTGGAAATTCTTCAAGGTAGAGTTCAGTGGCTTCTTTCAGATTTGTCAAAGCATCTTCCATCGTCTCGCCCTGACTTGCGGTGCCAATTTCAGGGCACTCCGCAACGAAGAGATGATGTTCCTGATGGATAATTGCCGTGTATGAGATGGACATGATAAGTGAAGTTTACACCATTTCAGAAAGAATGTACAAGAAGAATCCACAAACAGGGCATTCAGAATTGACATCCCTCTATCCTCAGCATTTACCTTAAATTAGCCACATTCATAATCGTACTCCTACTCGTAATCTTAATCGACTGGTTCTGAATTGACTACGATTACGAGAACGAGTAGGAGAACGAGTCTCGTTCATCAATTTTGGACTCTACGGGTCTGACAACCAACAACTAACAACTATCAACTAACAACTGCCCCAGACCTCTGACCTCTACCATTCTGACCTCTCCCCCCACTAACAAATGACAACTGACCCCTCCCCCCCCTACTCCCTCACCCTCGACGTCCGCGATTACGAATGCGATTTACAGGGAATCGTCAATAATTCCGTGTACCAGCACTATCTGGAGCACGCGCGGCACAAGTTTCTCAAAGAGAAAGGCGTGGACTTCGCCGCCCTCACCGCCCGGGGGATCCATTTGGTG
>JAGYLC010000205.1 GCA_018401235.1 Kiritimatiellia bacterium | reverse complement strand
CGCATCCTGGCGATGCGGGCGGCCAATACCCTGTTTCCCGAGATCCCCGGGGGTTCCGATTATTTTGATGATTTCATATCCGAAATCAGCGGAGGTCAGGGCGAACTGACCACCGGAAGCATACTGAAAACAGCGCGTTTCGCCTTGGAAGCCCAGGCTGCGGCGAACCCATAACCACACGAAATCCAATGCAAACCTTCCACCTCGTCCCTTCTCCGAAGAGGGTAAAAATTCTTTCGGACTCTCTCGTCGCCTGTGCAGAGAGCGACCTCCGAATTTCGCAAGACAAGCACTTGCCCCCACAGTCCTATCGCCTGCGGATAAACCGAGAGGGGATCGATCTGGCATCGGCGGATGAGGCGGGGCTGTTTTACGGCCGGCAAACCCTGCGGCAACTTCACACGCAGTCACCCGAAGGCCTGCCCTGGATGGTCATTGAAGATGAGCCGGATTTCCCGGTCCGGGGATTGTATCATGACATCACCAGGGGAAAAGTGCCTACCCTGGAAACCCTCAAGAGCCTGGCGGAAAAATGTGCGTATTATAAAATGAATCAGTTGCAGTTGTATGTGGAACACAGCTATGCATACAAAGCTTTCCCCGAGGTCTGGGCCGATACGGATCCCTTGCAGGCGGAGGAGATTCTCGAACTGGATGCCTTTTGCGCCGAGCGCTTTATCGATCTCGTTCCCTCCTTCAGCACCTTCGGCCACTTTTATCCTTTTATCCACACCCCGCGTTTCCAGCATCTGAACGAACTGGAGCGCGATGTATCGAACGACGGATTCAATTGGTTTGACCGAATGGGACACTATACCCTGAACTGCCAGGACCCGGAATCCATCGCTCTCGTGGACACATTGATTGCAGAGGTGCGCCCCTTGTTCCGGTCCCGCTACTTCAATATTTGTGCGGATGAGACCTTTGATTTAGGAAAAGGAAAAAACCGGCAACAGGCTGAAGCGAAGGGAACAGGTCGTTTATACCTCGATTTTGTCCAGCAAATCCTTGAGAGCGTGCGACGCCAGGGGGCGACCCCCATGATGTGGGGGGATATTGTGGCCAAGCATCCGGATTTAGCTCCGGAATTGGGCAAAGATGTTGTGCTCCTGGAATGGTCGTATGGAGAGGACCCTGTCTGCTCCCCCCATCTGGTGAAAAGCGAACGTCCTTTTTATGTCTGTTCGGGGACACAAAGCTGGAACACGTTTTTGCCGGAGATACAGGTGGCATATAAAAACATTACCCGGTTGAATCGACTGGGTGCCGAGGGGGGATGTCAAGGCTGCCTGGTGACCAATTGGGGGGATTTTGGGCATATTGGCATGTTGTCATTGGCGTATCCGGGGATGTTGATCGGCGCGGCGGCCAGTTGGAATTTGCAGGCGGCCGAGGCGGGTGAAACGAAACTCTACGAGGAGATTTCGCGCGTGGAGTACGGGGACGCGAGTGGACAGTTGATCGGGTTGCTGGCGGAAGTGGGCGATCCGTTACAGGGCCTGTGGCAATCAGTATCGTTTTGGTTACAGTCGCGCTCAACATTCATGCCGGATGAGTGGTTTGAGGCCGAAAGCGGTTTGCCGGACATCTTTTTGTATAAATCCTGCGACCAGTATTCAGAGCAGGCGCAGACAATACGGGATCGACAGCATGAACTGGAAAAGATACTGGAATCCGCACATCCTCTCGATTCCAAAGCCCTGGATGAAATCGGACTTTCGGTGGACCTAAGTTTGTTGTTGCTGGATGTCGCGGTATTTTTGCATCGGAGACGGGCAGGCACCGAGGAACCGGCAGACCCTTTGATTTTGAGGATAGAAGAGCATGTCCGGCGATGGAACGCGCAATGGTTGGCGCGCAACAAACCCTCCGAATTCTATCGGATTGCGGAAGTGATGCAGAAGCTGCTGAGCGATGTACGGGACCCTTCGTTTTGATAGATAGGTCATTGCCTTTTCATCTATTCCAACATAAACGACGTCCATGACCCCACCCTGCCCTTTTACGCTCGACGGCCATCACCTCACCCTGCAGAGTGCTTCTCTGAACATCCGCTGGACCTTCGATCCCGACCATCGGAGCGCCGCCTGCCGCATCCCCGCCTTTCACCCCGCGCCGTCCCCGATCCCCGCCCCGCGCTGGCGCTGCGGCATCCCCTCCCTTTCCGGCCTGAAACCCGTTTTCCACCCGGCCTCCCTCTCCGCCGCGCCTCATTTCTCGCTGCACCTGCCTTTCGAAGACGGTCCGGTACAGGCCTGGAATCTGGTCTGCTTCCCTGATTTCCCCGGATTCCAATTTCAGGCCCTGTTGCGAAATCCTTCCCGTAACCTCCCGTC
>JAGYLC010000204.1 GCA_018401235.1 Kiritimatiellia bacterium | reverse complement strand
GGTATCGGGTCTGCTCATCGACGGAATCGAAAACGATCTTCCCGGCCGTACTCTCTGGACTTACCTGGGAGTTCTCGGCGGTTCCTATGTGCTGCAAACCTTTTTTCTTTGGATCCGCCTCAGCCGCATGGCCTATATGGGCGAGCGGGTCGCCCACGATATCCGCACCCAGGTCTATGGTCACCTGCAGACCCTCAGCCTCCGCTTTTTCACCCGCAAACAAACCGGATCCATCATTTCGCGCTGTTCGTCCGACACCGATCGCCTGTGGGACTTTATTGCCTTCGGTGTGATCGAAGTGGCCCTCTCCGTGCTCATGTTGGCCGGATTGGGCACCGTATTGTTGTTTCTCGACTGGCGACTGGGTCTGATCATGACCCTGCCGGTGCCGTTGATCCTCTACTCCTTTGTAGTTCACGGAAAGAAAATGCAGCATATTTTCCTCAAAGCCTTCCGTAAATGGTCCGATCTCACCTCCGTCCTCTCCGGCACCATCCCCGGAATCCGGGTGGTGAAGGCCTTTCATCAGGAAAAACGTGAAACCCAACGCTTTGTCAGCAAAAACGACGACTGCCTGGAATCTTTCACCCGGGTGCATCGGGTCTGGACCCGCTTCTGGCCGGGCCTCACGTTCAGCTTTCATGTGATCACCCTCTCCGTCTATCTGTTCGCCCTGCCCCGCCTGCTGGGCACCCGGGAACCCGACATCACCATCGGCACCTTTGTCACCTTCATCCTCTATGCCGGCATGTTCATGCAACCCCTGCAAACCATCGGGCAAATGACCCGCATGATGAACCGCGCCGTCAGCTCCGCCCACCGTATTTTCGAAATCCTGGACACCGAACCCCACATCCCGGAACAGGAGGATCAAATCCACCTGAAACCCCTCCAGGGCCGGGTGCAGCTTGAAAACGTCCATTTCACTTACGACGGGGTCCGCCCGGTGCTTCAACAGATTGATCTCGAACTCAATCCCGGCGAAATGATCGGCCTGGTAGGACCCTCAGGAGCCGGCAAGAGCACCCTGATCCAGCTCATGGTCCGCTTTTACGATCCCACCGTCGGGCGTATTCTCATCGACGGACACGACCTCCGCACCCTCGACATCGGCAGCTATCGCAGTCAGGTGGGCATGGTCCTGCAGGAACCCTATCTCTTTCACGGTTCCCTCCGGGACAACATCAGCTATGGATTGGAACACGCCGATCCCGCCGACATCGTCGAAGCCGCCCGGGCCGCCCACGCCCACGAATTCATCTGCAAATTCCCCCAGGGCTACGAAACCATCATCGGTGAACGCGGTCAGACCCTGTCCGGCGGCGAACGACAGCGCATCTCCATCGCCCGCGCCATCCTGCACAATCCCCGCATCCTCATTCTCGACGAGGCCACCTCCAACGTGGACACCGAAACCGAGCGCAAGATCCAGGACGCGCTCGACAAACTCGTACAGGGCCGCACCGTCATCGCCATCGCCCACCGCCTTTCCACCCTCCGGCGCGCCAACCGCCTCATTGTGATCAAAGACGGAAAAGTGGTGGAAAGCGGTAACCACGAAGAACTCCTCGCTATCGAAGACGGAGTCTTCCGCGGACTCTACGACATGCAACAGGAACTCCACCACAGCTTTGTGATCTAATCATGCCCACCCCCACCCTGCTTCAACTCCCGGACGGTCGACTCGCCCTGCAAAGCGAATCCGGCCCGCAACCCGTGCAACTCTGCCGATGCTTCCCCTGGTCCCATCCCGATCACTTTCTCTCCCTGCGCAATCAGGAGGGCGAGGAACTCCTCTTCCTGCAAAGCCCCGACGAACTCGATCCGGCCTCCTCCGCGCTCTTAAAATCCGAACTGACCCGGAGCGGAACCCTCTTCGAAATCGAATCCATTCAATCCCTCAGGAAAGAAATCGAACTCCGCTGCTGGGAAGTCACCACCCGCCAGGGCCCCCGCAGCTTCCAAACTGAACTCGACGAATGGCCCCGCGCCCTGCCCGACGGCCGCCTGCTCATCGAAGATCTCTTCGGCGACCTCTACGTGGTTCCCCCCGTCCACCACCTCGATCCCGCCAGCCAAAATCGCATCTGGCCTTTGCTGGGGTAGAAAGTAGGACCGGCATTCCTGCCTGTCGGTCTGGGAGGATCATTGGAACTGGAAGGTGGGAGATTAAAAATGGGAAAAATCGAACGTCGAACATCCCAGGCCTAATCTGTTGACACAGGGTGGTGATTTTTGTGGTCTTGATGCCAACGGCATCACATTCAACAGCCAGCCCCCCCCTGGACATGCGTCCCCACAACCGGAACTGCATCCGGAAGGGATGCAACTCTCCCAGTGGATGTGGGATTCGAAAGAGGAGTGCGACCCCTTTGGGCATGCGCGTCAAGCTAAAGACTTTTGAGGTGTG
>JAGYLC010000203.1 GCA_018401235.1 Kiritimatiellia bacterium | reverse complement strand
ATTTACCCCGTTTTGATCTCTCCCGGCATAAAAAAACCCGCTCCGGTATCTCTCCGGGGCGGGTCGCAGGTATTCACTATGGATACGTTCAATCAGGATTCGTAGCGGGATCTCTGCCGGCCTCTATCCTACGTTTCAGCCAAACATCGGGCCATGCACGAACCGCTTGCCCCTTGGTCTCTGAAAGGTACACCGCCATACGTGCGCGTGCTTTGGATTCCAGGTCGGGCCGTCCAGCGAATATCGGAGCGGCAAGTTCCGCATCGGTGCATCGTTCGACAGCGCGGGGGTCGGGTTCATTCTGAGGGGCTTCGCATTCCGCTATGATCTCTTCCAATTCCGAGTCGGTGATCATGGACAATAGCAGACGGGCCTCCCCTTCACGACCGGGGGCGGCGGTGCCCTCGGTCTTCCGTAATCGGTTATGATGTCGGTTCATTGTTCAAGCCTCCTTTCCAGCGCATCCAGGCGGGCCTCGGCTTTTCGCTGCTGAATGTTCATCAGCAATGCGGTGACAGCAAAGGCGGCTGCCAAGCTGCCCACATACACCAGGACCCGAGTTTCCGTAGCCCCCCCCCTTCCCCCGGTCTTTCTCCTTTTGCCCCGTTGGGGCCAGTTCACGTGTTCCGCGTGCACAAGGCCAGACCCAGAAACACGGAGGAAATCAGCATCACCCCCAAGCCGCTCAACACATACGCTCCGGTATAACTGTAGCAGAGACTGTAGACAAGCGGTCCCCCTAGTCTTCTTTCCGCCAATTGCCAACTGAATGCCGAAAAAGAAAGAGGGATAGTGTCACTCGCTCCAGCTTAGCAACGCATCCGCAAAAAAGTAAAGAATACTTAGCTTTTTGTGGTTATTTTGGATACCGATTCCCCATGAGATCTGAACGCAAAATCGGCTTATTCCTGGCCGCCCTTTCACTGCTGTTGTTTGTGGCGAACACCTGGCCCCTGCCCCGTTTCTGGAACCGGGGAATCCCCTCCTCCTCCCAGAACATCGAGAACCCCGCCTGGCGGACCTCCATTCCCTTGCCGTTGCTTTCGGTGTTTCCCTGATCGCCCTGATACCTTTTCGCTGGGCCAGTCTGATGGGCGGAAGTCCGGCGGGAATCGCCCTGATGTGGGTTCCCCTGTTCGCCCTGCAGGTTGATCGCGCCATCAGCACTCCCCGCTTCCGGGAAGGCTTCCTGGCCGGAGCCCTGTTGCTGATGATGTTCTGGGCGGACCTGCAGGTTTTTTACCTCTGCCTGCTGACCTCACCGGTGCTTCTGGTCATCTCACTGACTTGGAAAGGGCATCCGAGAACGCTTCCCTGGAAACACTACTGGAAACTGCTCCCGGGTGGAATCCTGTTCCTATTGATTATCGGAGTGTTTTACCTGTGGCGAAAGTCCTATTTGTCCGCATCCCTAATGGAAGGGGGGCGCAGCACCCAGGAGTTGGCCATTTTCTCGCCCCCTTCCGAAGCGCTTCTGCGGATGACCCAGGGGGCGGGGAAAACCGTTTATATCGGCTGGACCGCATTCCTTTTCCTGCTTCTGGCTTCGACCGCTTTTTGGGAACCGTGATCCCCCATAAAAAAAGGGATTGGATCCGGTTGACCGGGTTCGGAATCACACTCGTCGCGGTAGTCATCGGCATCATACTGTCTCTCGGGGTGTATGGACCCGGGGGCGGTTGGCTCATTGAGGTGGTGCGAACGTGGGTTCCCTATTACGACATGATCCGGCAGCCCTTTAAGCTGTTTGCCATCGTCCCTCTCTGGCTGGGTTGGATCCTCTGCGTGGGGGTTGCCGCGATCCTGGAACGTTTCCGCCCCTCCCCCCGACTGCAGGTTGGGATCGGTATTTTGGGAATTGGTATTCTGGCGGGCTCCTATATTCAACATTCCCACATCACCATCAGCCTGATTGAGAACCCCCAACCCGCTTACCAGGCCGTGGCGGAGCACGCCAAACAAGCCGGAAATGCTAAACCACAGGTGATGGTTGTCCCCCTCTGGCCGGGCGACTCCGCAGAGACCTCTGTTCCCATGCATTTTGCTCAAACCTACCAACTTCGCATGCTCAATGGCTACAGCCCCGTGGTCGGACGGGACTATATGGACACGGTTTTTCGCAGACTGGCATCGATCAACCAGGGACTGATGACCCCGGAGCAAGCGGACCACCTTACCGAAATTGGCGTTCGCTACCTGATCGTCCATGCCAACCAATTCCCGGAAAAAGTGAGCCCCTTCCCGGTTCGCGCAACCCTCGCCCATCTGGATGCGCATCCCCGACTCCGCCGACTCGCACAGGCCGGACCCGTGCACGCCTACGAACTCCTCGAGGTCCCCGACCCGGACACCACGTCCATTTGGTCCGCGGTAGACGACCTCCGCTTTCCCGCCAGACGGTGGGAAATAGAGCATCAGCGTGACC
>JAGYLC010000202.1 GCA_018401235.1 Kiritimatiellia bacterium | reverse complement strand
CGAATGAAAATACAGAATTCACCCTTTAAACGGAGGTCTGCAGCTTAACGGCGATTGGCCTCGGCCATGGCGCGGCGGGCATCGCGGTCGGAATCTTTCTTTTTGAGGGTTTCCCGTTTGTCGGAGACGTTTTTGCCTTTGGCCAGTCCGAGCTGGACTTTGATTTTGCCGCGGCGGAGGTGGATGTCGAGGGGGACGAGGGTGAGGCCCTGCTGGGCGATTTGGGATCCGATTTTGCGGATTTCGCGTTTGTGCAGGAGCAGTTTGCGGATTCGCTGCGGTTCGTGATTGTGGATGTTGCCGTGGGAGTAGGCGCGGATATGGAGATTGTGCAGAAAAATCTCGCCTTTGTTTTCCACGGCGAAGGCTTCCTCGATGCTCATCTCGCGATTGCGGATGGATTTGACTTCGGTTCCGCCCAGCACGATGCCCGCCTCCAGGGTGTCGAGGATCTGATAGTTGTGTCGGGCTTTCCGGTTGGTGGCCAGTACGCCTTCGTTTTGGGGAGGTTTACTCATGATGGGAGGGTATGAGGAGATTGTGCATAAAAAAACCGGGAGTTGACATCCCGGTTTTTGATTCCGACCGGTTGACGGTCTTGCGTTGGATTTACAAACTCAGAAGTTTTTCAGCCGCGCTTTCGGAACTCATTTCCGGGGTTTTGTGGATAATTTCAGCGGTTAGTAGCCCTTCCGCCACTTCTTTGAGGGCTATATCCAAATTTTCTTGGTGGGGATGATCCGGTTTGACCATGGGGCGCATGCCATCTGCCAACTGCTTTACCCGGCGGGAGACCATATTGATGAGCAGGGGTTTGTTGTTAATGCGTTGGTTGGCGGTTTCTAAGTATTCAAAATTCATAAGGGAATGCTCCTGTTAAAAGGGTGCGTATTCTTATGGAATTTCCTGAAAAGTCAAGAGGAATGCGGGCGGGACTTTCCCCATTTTTTTGACGGGATAACAGGATCATCCAGATCACCTCCTGTTTACCAAAAAACCCCCACAAATCCCCACAAAAAATTCGGAACGGGGTTATAGGGGTGTTTTTTATGTGTTTATGTGGCAAAAACGACTTCTGTTTCAATTGGAAAAATCAGCCGTAGCAGGGGGTTAATGCTCTGGTTTTGGCGGGGTGTTTCGGGCATTTTCCAGGGTTTCCTCCAGGCGCCGTCGGGTGGCATCACCCAAGTGGGGATTCTTGGGGTCGTTGCTTTCGAGTAATTCTTCCTCTTTTTTCCGGTAAATTCGAGCCATATCCTGAAATTTCATTACCTGTCGGTTGTATTTTCCGCAGACGGGGCAGATCCACACGTGAAACTTCAGGGTGAATTTACTGAACGGACTGAGTTTATCGTAGTCCGCTTTGGAGAGATGATTGCTAACTTGTTTGCAGGTGAAGAACATCGGTGTAGAAGGGAAATTGGTTGAATGTCTCAGGAAGCGGACCACTTGGATTCGAGGCAGGTTTTTAATTGTCCACGAGCTCGATGAAGCGTTACCCATAGATAGTTGTCGGTGATGTCCAATTCCTTACAAATTTCTTCGGTGTCCTTCTCTTCGACCATCTTCATGTAGAAGGCGAGCCGCATTTGATCGGGCAGACCTTTGAGGCAGGTCTGAAAGGCCTCCCAGAATTCCTCCTGGGCGAAGGCGGCATCGGGATCGAAGGCCCAGTCTTTGGGGCGGGTGGTGGGGATGCCCGAAGTTTTGAAGAGCAGTTGTCCGACCACTTCCTGAACCTGTTCGTCCTGGAGTTCCTGGCGGCGCACGGATTTACGCACATAATCGACGGTTTTGTTGCGAAGGATCCCGCGGAGCCAGTATTTGACATCCACCCGACCGTCGAATTGATGCAGGTTTTTGAGGGCGGCCAGAAAGGTTTCCTGCACGGTGTCCTCGGCAACCTGCGGATCCCTGAGACGCATGAGAGCGAAGCGGTAGAGATAATCGCCATACTTTTCCACCCAGAGGTGGGTTTCATACTTTTCGTGCGGGTCTGTTTCGGGCATTAACGCTTCTTAAACAATTGTGGAGTGGAGTCAAGTATAGCGTCGTTGCCTTTCCGGAACCCAGGCGGTGGTTCGGCCGCCGATTTGATCGAATTGAATGCGTTCGCCGGAGGGGGTGTGTCCGGCTTTTTTGCCCCAGCGGTGATGGAAGAGCCAGGTTTTGGGGAAGCGGGAGGAATCGGCCTCGACGTCGACAGCTTTGCGGAGGATGCGCAGGAGGCAGGTGCGAAGGGTTTGGGTTTGCGTGGGTTGCAGTTGATTGCAGGGGAGGCGGGGATCGAGTCGGGCTTGATAGAGAACTTCGTCGGCGATCCAATTGCCCACCCCGGCGAAGACGGTTTGGTCGAGGAGGACTGCTTTGATTGGGGCTTTGCGGAGGGCGAGGATGCGGGTGAGTTCCTGGAGGGGGATTCCGTCTTCGACAGGATCGGGTCCGAG
>JAGYLC010000201.1 GCA_018401235.1 Kiritimatiellia bacterium | reverse complement strand
CGCCAAGACCAATGAAATAGTTCTTGTTGTGGTTGGCAAAGCCCAGCACCTCGTGGGGCACAACATGGCCAATATTAATAATCAAATCCCAGGATTCTTCCACAAGCATGCGGTTCAAATCAACTGGAATTTCCCAGTCGGCTGCCCCTCCTGTACTCTCGCGGACACGCTGCGCAGGAATCACACCTACACGGGTCACACCGTTGCGCCAGTCATGCGCGTGGATGCGCTCCTCCGGAATGGAACCGAACATCCATCGGTTCTGTTCAGGAGTGTGGGGAACATGCTGCCCCAAAGTCGGGATCACATGAACCTCCGCTTCATCTTTGAGGGCAAGATAGAGCCATTCAGTGATCTTGCCGGCACCGCTGTGAGCCCGGGTCAAGTCGGGAGGCAGAAGTAAAACCCGCTTGAATTCCGGTTTGATGCGATTCCTCGCTTCCCGCAGCAGAAGCATAGCCTGCTTGCGGAGGGTTTCATCTGGAATGGACGGAGACTCGTGGGTGAACCATGGCATGGGATATGTCCTTTGGGGTAGATGAAGGCAAAAGTCAAAACCGGGTTTTCACCATCACTTTGACATTCCGGCCGGGCTGATCCGACAGTCCAAATTCCTGCCACACGGAAGACACATGATTCTGGTAGCTTTTATCGGTGAAATTCTCCACACCGGCGACCACGCTCCATCCGCCGGCCGTCTCCAGTCCGACAAACAAATCACCGATCGTGTATCCGTCCGTGCTCCGTTCGTTCGGTCCGGTTCGGTCCTGGTCCCCGGCGGTCTGCCCGGACAGTTCCATCCAGAGCAAATGATCGCCTTCCAAGGGAACTTCGTAGCGCAGTCCGTACTGGAGTTTCATCGCCGGAATCCCGGGCAGATCCGCGTCCGTGTCCGCATTTTCTCCGCGCACCAGCGATCCGGAGGCGAAGAGCGTCAGTCCATTGCCGCAGCGCCGCTCCCATCCCGCCTCCAGGCCGTAAAGGGCCACCTCCGCATAGTTCATGTAGAGGTAGTCGCTGTTGGCCTGTTTTTCTTTGACGATGAAGTCGTCCACCCGGTTGTGGAACGCACTCAGCATCCAGTCCGTGTTTTCGGTGGAGGCCTTGATGCCGACGTCGGCGTTCCAACTGGTTTCGGCGTCCAACTCCGGATCGCCAACGTCATTGCCCACATCGTGCGGTCCGTAGAAATAGAGTTCCAGCAGGGTGGGGGCACGAAAGGCCCTGCCCAGGTTCGCGTACAGATTGAGGTCCGAACGGAGCTTGTAGAGCAGGCCCAGATTGCCGCTGACCGCCGAGCTTTCCGAGGTCTCACCACCGGTCAGGGCGTGTCGCGGATGCCCGTCGGTTTTTGATTCAATCCAGTCGGCACGGAGCCCCGGCGTCAGCAGCCATCGGTCCCCAAGGCCAATTTCATCCTGCACAAACACCCCCAGGCCCACCCGGGACGAATCCGGGATGACCGGGACATTGTTGAATTTTGGATTCACCCAGGCCGATCCGCTGTCGGTCAGCGTGCGGGTCGAAGTCGCGTCTTCATAAAATGTGTCCAGTCCGAAGGTGAGCCGATGGGCGTCATTCGGAGTCATGACCCACTGAGGCTTCAGCGTGTAGGTGTCAATATCCACCTGAATATCAACAATCAGATCGCCTTGCAGCACCGGTGGATTTCCAGCAACTTTTCTGCGGAACCGATTCCGGTTGTGGCGCTGCCACCCGAAATCGAGTTTAAACCGGTCGCCAAACTCCCCGGTCTCCACCCCCGCAGTAAGGGTCTGGTGGCGCTCATCGTTGAAATAATCCTCCGAAAATGCGGCCGGAGCTGGAATACCGATGTCCGCCTGCATGAATGCATAATCCACATACGCCTTCCAGAAATCCCCCGTATACGTGCCGCCCAGCCAAAACGCGCCGCCTTCATAGAAACTGTTCTTCAGTTCTCCGGCGGCGGTTTCCAAATTATCCGCATCTTTCCAGGTACCGCCCATATAGCCGTTGAAAGATCCATCACCAAAACGCAGATGCGCCGACGGCTTCCACCCGTCCGTGGCGCTCTCATAGCGAAGATCGGCCTCGCCCGAAAACCGGGTCCCGGGACCAACAACAGTGTCGGCTCCCTTCGTGATGAAATTCACCACCCCGCCAATCGCATCGGAGCCGTACAGCACCGAAGCAGGCCCCCGGACAATCTCCACCCGCTCCACCCGGGCCGAGTCCAGCGAAAACACATGATTCCCACCCGGACGCTGCTCAGACAGGCGGATGCCATTCACCAGCACCAGCACCCGCTCACCCTGCAGCCCGCGGATCATCGGATGCACACTGCCCGAACCGGCCGTCACCGCATCCACACCGGGTTGCCGCGCCAGCGTATCGGGGATGGACATCACCGCCCGACGGTCAAGAGTCACCCCTTCAATCACATTGACGGGCAGCGGGGTTTCAAACGAAGACGTTTCAGACCCCGTG
>JAGYLC010000200.1 GCA_018401235.1 Kiritimatiellia bacterium | reverse complement strand
TGACGGGTCGGTGCGGATTGAAACCGGAAACGAACGTTTTCTTCCCTCCGGCGATCTTTCCTCCCTTTACAATCGGGCGGTTATTCTCGCCCGCAGTTCCCGGCTTGAACTCAAAGACGGGAGCTTCCTCATCGACCGCCCCGCCGAACTGGCCGTGGGGTACCGTACTCCCGGCAACACCGTGCTGCATGTGGCCGGTGGCCGTTTCGAGCTGCGCGACGCTTTCGCCGAAGACGCCGCCATCGTTCTCGGCACCGCCGCCGAAGGGGTGCTGGAACTGCGGGGAGGGGAGCTGACCATTTCCGTGGATCAGCCGAATCCGGAGCGTCAAACCGGCCTGCTGCTGGGACGCGACGGCGGATTCGGCATGGTCGATATGCGCGGCGGACTCCTTGACCTCGGCACCCTGAATCTTCTTTTTGCCAAGGGGGAAAACTCCGTGGGCCAGTTCAATATGCAGGGAGGCACCCTGCGCCTGGGTACGATCGGACTCGCCGGGGAGGACTCCTACGGGCGGTTTATCTTTTCCGGAGGGGAGATTCTGCTTGCGGGCGATCAGCGGGACATCGAAACGAAACCCTTTTTCCAGGTTCGCGGGACCCTTCAGACGGAATATCTGCTTCGAACCAATCAAACCCGGCTTACGATCCGTCCTTGATCAAAGTGCCATCTCCCCCCTATACTCTCTTTCAACCCCCAAACGGATGATTCGAATATGCACCCAGATCTTCCCCGTCGCGATTTTATCAAACTGGCCGCCGCCGCCGGCACCAGCACCCTGATCGGTCAAAACCTTTCCGCCCAGACCATGCCCGCGCGATCCAAACCGTTACGTCTGATCCACATGACCGACCACCACCTCATGGATTTCATGAACGCCCGCGGTTCGCAAAAAGGCATCGAGGCCGCCTACGCCCACGCCATGACCTTCAAGCCGGATGTGATCGCCAACGGGGGCGATTTCCTCACCCATTCCATTGAGCGTCCGCTGGCGGATATGCAGGCCGACGCTGAAACTATTCTCGGTATTCTCCCCAAATCGGGCGTGCGCATCATCAACGCCTGCGGCAACCACGACATCTGGGGCTGGAACAAACGCAAATCCGGCGCCACCGGCAACGAGCCCCTCTACGGCAAAAATTTCTTCAAAGAGTATTTCGGGGAGGGGACCCGCTACCGCTCCGTGGATCTCGGCGCCTGGACGATGCTGGTGCTCGATTCCACCCAGCCCTGGAACGACGGCTATCAGGGCGGACTCGACGACGAGCAGTTTGAGTGGATGCAGGGGGAACTGAACAGCTCCGATCGCAGTAAACCCGTCATCGTGCTCTCGCACATCCCCATCCTCAATTCCGGCATCATCCTTCAGGACGCCCGCACCGGACCCGAGCACGACCACGACCGCGGGGTCACCCTGCCCAAGGGAAGTTGTCACCAGGATCTGTGGCGCATGGCCGATGCCTTTTACCGCCACGGCAATGTCAAGATCGCGCTCAGCGGCCATGTGCATGTCGACGAGCGCACCGACATCCTCGGCACCAGCCACATTTCCGGCGGCGCGGTCTGCGGATCCTGGTGGACCCCCCGCGAGCAAATCGCGGTGCGGGCCACTTTGCGGGAACGCCAAAGGGGCACCGATATTATTCGCACCCCCCGGGCCGATCCCGGATTCGGTATTTTCAATCTGTACCCCGACGGTTCCTTTGAATACAAATACGAACTCTTTCCCTGGGAATTCATTCAGGGCTGACCCGTAAACCACCCGCAGAGGTTCTCATGAAAACAATTCCCGCCATCTCCCTCGGCTTCGCTTTGATCACGCTCGCCATGCCCTGGAATCCGGTCCGTGCCCAGGCCGTCTGGAACGGCGGGGAGGGGGACTACACCGAACCCTCCAACTGGTCCACCGGGGTGACACCCGATGCCGCCACCGACATCAGCATCCTCTCCGGCACCGCTCAATTATCGGGTTCCGACACTCTCTACGAACGCGCCGCTGTCAGCACTATCGACGGCGGCACCCTCGACCTGGACAACTATCGGTTCCTTAACGGACGCGGCGGACCCGCCACCTTCAATGTGATCAGTGGAGCGCTCACCATGTCCGGGACCTATTTTATTGTCGGCCAAAACAACGCGGGGACCTTCAATCAGAGTGGAGGCAACGTGACCCTCGACCTGCGCCGCGGCTTTTTCCTCACCGATGGCACCGCGGGTTCCAACACCGGAACCTACAATCTGACCGGGGGAGTCCTGGATGTCGGTTTGAACGGCTTGGAGACCAACAGCGACCTTCACCACATGTGGCTGGGCCGTTCCTCCGCCGGAAATGATCTCTTTTTCGTCGACGGCGGCACCTTCACTTTGCGCAACTCCGGCACCGTGGGCACCACCGACAAGCGTGTATATATTGTTCGTGATTCAACTTTCCGGGTGGACAGCGGTATCGTGGACATCGACGATCTGACCTATTTCGTGGTGGGCCGCGGAAACAATCCCGGC
>JAGYLC010000020.1 GCA_018401235.1 Kiritimatiellia bacterium | reverse complement strand
GCTGCTGGCAATCGCCCTGTTTGTGTGGGTGATGGTGCAGACACCTTTTGATACGGTATTGGAACCGTGGATGGAGTCCTTGGAGGAGGCGGGTCCCATGGGAATGGCTTCCTTTGTGGTGGTGGGGGTACTCCTCAGTTTGTTGTTGGTGCCGGTGACGTTGCCCATGACCCTTTTCTTTCCTTTTATGATCGGAAGTTTGTTTTTCGGCTCGCTGAAATTGAAATTCTGGCCCTATCTCTTGATAGGATTCCTGGGAACGGTGCCTGCGAAATTTTTGCAAGTGTTCGCGGGAGCCGTGGCCCACGAATCCTACACCTCCCCGGAAGGGCCTTCCGGGTGGGAGGCCGGTATGTTCCTGTTCAGTGTCGGGATTTTCCTGGTGGTGAGCTGGCGAATTGGGAAAGTGACGCACCAGATCACTCTTGACCAATGGGATCGGGACGCATAACAGGAACCGACATGAATTCTGCTTATCCCAAATCCCTGGTTGTTGTACTCAAAGCCCTGCAGGACCGTCTGGCCGAAGATGTCCGGGTGTTGTATGTGCGTGACGTCTCCAACATCACCGATTATTTTGTCCTGGCCACCGGTAACAGCGGCCCCCACCTGCACGCGCTTTCCGAAGAGGTCGATATCGCCCGCAAAAACGCCCGCATCAAAATGACCCGCAAAGGCGGCAACTCCGTCAGCGGCTGGATGGTGCTCGATTTCGGTGACGTGGTGACCCACATCATGAACGACGAACTGCGCGAGTTCTATGCTCTGGAGCAACTGTGGAGCGACGCCAAAACCGTGGATGTGGACGAGGTACTGGCCTAAAATATCCGTAGGTCGGCGAAGCATCCGTTGGTGTGGGTTTCACCACAAAAACACATAAAAGACACCCCTATAACCCCGCTCTGAATATTTTTGTGGGGTATCTGTGGGGGATTTGTGGTAAAAATGTCCAGGGGGGAGGGTGCTGCCTGAGGAATGTGTCCCTTTGGAAAGGCCGAAGGCTTTTCGATCAGGGTTTGGCTAAAGATGCCATTCACCCACACCACAAGGGCTGCTCTTTACACACATTTCTATACCTGCCTGACTGATTGACTCAACCACCCCCTACATCTTGGGTTGTATTGTATGTAATGCATGATAAGATTTAACCGCTAATCCACGCTAATCCACGCTAATCATGCGCTAATCCCTTATAGACTCCGGTATTTGCTCCGGCTGGAGGCTTTCGAATGGAGACGAACCCTGGAGAGGCTTGAAGATTTCCATCCTTCCGCCTCCCTCGAAAGCCTCCAGGCTTATGCCCCTGCGGGAGCCGGACTATCCTTTTCTACAACTGGTGAAAATGATTCAACGGCTCCCATCAACCGCACACAGCCAACTGCATGGAGATTAGCGTATGATTAGCGGGGATTAGCGGTTAAAAAAATCTTCCGAAGCCATGACAACCAAAATTTGTGATTATTTTGTGAGGGTGTGTGCGCCCGGGGGCGTTTCCAGAGCCGGTGGGCAATTGACAAAAGGGGGCTAAGGGCTTAGCGTTGGTATTCCTTCCAGAATCCTTTCCCTTGCTTATATGACATCCTTTGCATCACATCTTCTGCTTCTTTTTACCCTGCTGACCTCCTTTCTATTTGCGGAGGGGCTTCAGGATACGAAGTGGGTGTCGGGTGAACTGGAGAACGGTTTTCGCTATTTGATCCGGCAGAATGAGAAACCGGAGGAGCGGGCCGAATTGCGGCTGGTGGTGAATGCCGGATCGGTCCTGGAGGAGGACGACCAGCAGGGGCTCGCCCATTATTTGGAACACTCCGCATTCAACGGCACCGAGCATTTTGAAAAAAACGAGTTGGTGCGGTTTCTGGAGTCGCTGGGCATGGGCTTCGGACCGGATCTGAACGCCTACACCTCCTTTGACGAAACGGTGTATATGCTCACGGTGCCGACCGGGGATCAGGAGGTGCTGGAGAAGGCTTTTTTGATTTTGTCGGACTGGGCGGGCCGCATCCAAAATACGGATGAGGCGTTGGAAAACGAGAGGGGGGTGATCATTGAGGAATGGCGGGGGCGGCGGGGAGGCCGGGCCCGCATTCGGGATCAACAATATCCGGTGATGTTTGCACGATCGCGCTACGCGGAACGTCTGCCCATCGGAACTCTGGAGGTGCTGCAGAATTTCGAGTTCGATCGTCTGCGGGATTTCTATCGGGACTGGTACCGTCCGGAACTGATGTCGGTGGTGGCGGTGGGTCCTCTGGATGTGGAGCAGACCCGGGAGTGGATCGACCAGTATTTTTCCGATTTGACCGGGCCGGATGATCCGCCTGAACGGACCGTCTATGAGCATCCCTTTCATGAAGAGACGAAAGTGGGAATTTTTTCCGATCCGGAGCTGACCTCCGCCGATGTCACCATGATTTGGAAACATCCGCCGGAGGTGGTGCGGAGCGAGGAGGACTATATTCAGAATATTCACGCGTCTCTCGCGATCAACATGCTGAATCAGCGAATGCAGGAGTTGACCCAGAAACGGGACGCGCCGTTTTTGCAGGGAGGCGCGTATCAGGGCTCCTACACCCGCGGCGGAAATGTCTATTATCTCTATGCTTCGGTAAAGGACGAACCCGGCGCCTACGTGGAGGCCGCACTCGCTTTGTTGCGGGAATCAGAGAGGGCTTTGCGTCACGGCTTCAGCGAAGGGGAACTCTCCCGCGCAGTTTCCCGTCGATTACGTTCGCTGGAACAGGCCTACAACGAGCGGAACACCACCGAAAGCGGAAATTTTGCCGGTGAAGCGGTCACCCATGCTCTGACCGGCACCTTTGTGCCGGGAATTGAACGCGAATTGGAGATCAACCGCCGGGTGTTGCCCGGAATTGAGCTGGAGGCGATTCAGTCGCTTTTCTCAGACTGGATTCGCGACGAAAATCGGGTGATTATGGCCACGGGGCCCTCTCATGCGCACGGTACCCGTCTGCCGGAAGAAGAGGAGCTGTTGGCGGTGTACGAGACCATCGCGGACGAAGACATCGAGCCTTACGAGGACGGGATCTCGGATCAGCCCCTGGTGTCGGAACTCCCCGAACCCGGCGAAATCGTGGATCGCGTTTCGCGTGAAGATCTGGGAATCACCACCTGGTCCTTGAGCAATGGAGTGGAAGTGACGCTGAAACCCACCGACTTCAAGCAGGACGAAATACTGCTGGAAGCCTGGCGTGTCGGCGGCACCCAGACCGCCTCTGTTGATCAGTGGAACCATGCCCGCCTGGCGGCATCGGCAGCTTCCGCCATGGGAATGGGACCTTTTTCCAGCGTGGACCTGCAGAAAGTGCTCTCCGGACAATTGGTGGAATTGTCTCCCTACCTGAACCCGGACCGGGAGGGGGTGACGGGGGCCGCGAGCCCGCAGGATTTGGAGACGTTGTTGGAATTAGTGTATCTTCGCTTTACCGCACCCCGGGTGGATGAGGAGGCTTTTGCCGCTTTGCAAAACCGCCTGCGTGAATCGGTCCGGAATCGCTTGGCGGATCCCAAGGCGGAATTTTCGGATCTGGTGAGTCAATCTCTCAGCCTCCATCATCCCCGGACCCGTCCGCTTGAACTGGAGGATGTGGATGCCCTGGACCCGGAAGAAGCGCTGGCTTTCTTCCAGAGCCGATTCGGGAATGCGCACGATTTTCACTTTTTGTTTACGGGCAATCTCGATCCTGAAACCTTCGAGCCGCTGGCTGAGCAGTGGCTGGGTGCGCTTCCTTCCGCGGAAAAGGAGAGCGAGCCCGGGTATTTCGGCACCGGCTATCCTGAATATTATCTGAAACGTCAAATGCGAAAAGGGCTGGAGCCGATTGCGCAAGTTCGGATGGTGTGGACGGTTCCGAGCTTTGAATGGAGCTATCCGTCCCGTCACAACATTCATTCGCTGGTGGCGGCCATGCGGATTCGGTTGCGGGAAGTTCTGCGGGAAGATCAAGGCGGAACCTATCACGTGTCCGTGTGGCCCGGTCTGGAGCATCGCCCGGCCTCGCGTGCACAACTGTCCATCGCCTTCGGATGCGATCCCTCGAAAGTGGAGGAACTCATGGGCTCCGTTGAAGCCTTGATTGAAGAGCTCCGTACCGAGCCCCTGGATGAATCCTATGCGCAAACCGTGCGCGAAACCCAGCGTCGGCGACGGGAGACGGACATGCGGCAGAACAGTTTTTGGACTTATATTCTCTCTTTTTACGATTGGCATGGGGAGGATCCTGGGGTGGTTTTGGAATTCGACGACTTTGTGTCGGGGGTCAGCCCGGAGTCGCTGTTGGAAACCGCCGCCTGGCTGTTTGACACCCCCCACCGGGCCGACTTTGTGTTGATGCCCGATGATAACCTGAAAGAGGAGGAAACGCCATGACCCCCGCCGCAACCGTTTGGGACCATGTGAAAGACCAGCCCAAGGTCAAAAAGAAGGAGTTTAAAAAGCTGGAACCCGAACTTCGCCAGGAACTGGTGGATTTGCAACAGCAACTCCGGGGATCGAATACCTCGGTGATCGTGGTGTTCGCCGGGGTGGACGGTGCGGGCAAGCACGAAATGGTCAACACGCTCAACGCCTGGATGGATCCGCGGGGAATTGTGACCCATGCCTACCGTCGGAACGATGAATCCGCCAATGAACGTCCCGCCTACTGGAAATATTGGCGGGATCTCCCGGCAAACGGCCAGATCGGGCTGTTTCTGAGTGCCTGGTATTCAAAGCCGTTGCTGGGCCGGGTTCATCGAACATTGAGCCCGGAGGAATTTTCAAGTCAACTGGAGCAGATCCAGGCCTTCGAACGCACCCTGGCGGAGAACGGAGTGCTGTTACTGAAAGTTTGGATGCATCTGGATAAAAAAGCCCAGCGCAAGCGCTTGGAAAAGCTGTCATCCGAACCCGATACCGCCTGGCAGGTGAAACCCGGGGCCTGGGATAATTGGGGCATGTATGATCGGTTTATGGAGGTGTCGAATGAGATTATCGATCACTCGCAACGCGCCCTCACTCCCTGGCTGCTGGTAAATGGAAAACATCGCTATTCCCGTCAAGTGCGGGTTGCGCATGCACTGCGGGACGCGATACGGGATCGGTTGGATAATCCGCCTAAAGCCAAAGGATTCGCCGATTCGACCTGGAACCGGAAAATGCGTCCGTCCCGGGGGAGCCTGAAGAAAATGGATCTCAGCAAGGATTTGTCGAAAGACGTGTATAAAAAACGTCTCAAGAAGGCGCGGCGTCGATTGTATCAGTTGCAGCACCAGGCGCAGATGGCGGGACTTTCCACGGTACTGGTGTTCGAAGGCCAGGATGCGGCGGGGAAGGGCGGGGCGATCCGGCGATTGGTGCAGGGACTGGACGCACAGCAGTATCAGGTGATTCCTATCGCGGCGCCCACCAAAATCGAGTTGGCGCATCATTATCTTTGGCGTTTCTGGCAGTGCATACCCCGAAAGGGTCGGGTCACCATTTTTGATCGGTCCTGGTATGGTCGGGTGCTGGTGGAGCGGGTGGAGGGATTTGCCGACAAAGCCGAGTGGCAGAGAGCGTATCAGGAAATCAACGAATTCGAAGAACAGCTTGTTACTCACCAGACGGTGTTGTGTAAATTCTGGGTTCAGATCGATAAAGATATGCAACTTGCCCGCTTCGAGCAACGTCAGGAAACCCCTTATAAACAGTGGAAAATCACTGACGAGGACTGGCGAAATCGCGAACAGTGGGATGCCTACGATGCCGCCGTGGACGACATGATCACCCTCACCCACCGCACGCACGCTCCCTGGATCCTGGTCGAAGGCAACAGCAAATCCTGGGCCCGCATCAAAGTCATTGAGACCGTATGCAAGAACCTGGAGAAAGCGTTGAAGAAGATGTAGGGAAGAGAGGTCAGAGGGAAGAGGTTAGAGGCCAGAGTGTGAGGTAGCCATTCCTGGCTGTCGGTCCGGGAGGATCTTTGGAACTGGAAGCCTTTCTCCATGGGCGGCAAGGCGCGCGGTTACACTGACACCCGTGACATGTTTCCCCAGGCGGTACGCGCGGTGCGTGAGCTTCAACCTTCCGCGTTCCTGTTTGAGAACGTGAAGGGCTTAAGGCTTTTTCGCGCTTCAGCAAATCCACATTTCGTCTGTCGGTTATCGAAAGCTAAAACGTAGTTCCTTCGGTCCCCGAGGGAAAACTCCGGAGCCTGAGATTCTCTGTTTTGTTCAGTGAGAGGGAGAACGCATGGACATGCCCGCCAAGCCACAGGTAGTTCTCTCTTCGAGGACGAAGGGAGCTACGTTTTCGCCGACAATTATATGGGAATCTTCTGGTGTGTAACCCCATGTCTAACGTATAAAATCGAGGTATGAAAAAATCGATTTTACCTGAAAATACTACGATTGGGTTTATTGGAACCGGGGTGATGGGAGGGCCGATGGCCGGGCATGTGCTGTCGGCGGGCTATGCGCTGCAAGTGTACACCCGCACCCGGGCGAAGGCGGATGAGTTGGTGGAGGCCGGGGCTATGTGGAAGGACGCGCCCGCGGAATTGTGTGCGGACTGCGACGTGATTTGTGTATCAATCCTGACGGGTCATGAGCACGAAGCGATTGGGGTCGGGCCATTCGTGGGGTCCCCATTCGGGTTGCTCGCGGAAGAGATAATATCGAATAAATTTGCGGCGGGTCGCCGGGTTTTGAATAAGCCCCAGCAGGTTTTTACGGCTGATGCGGTGATAGTGCGGACGCGGCCAGGTGGTCATATCCACCCGCATTCGCTGAATCCATCCGAGATCCATCAGTTCCCCGGCTTGTTCCTCCGGGGCCAAAATGACCACGGTGTTTTGCCGAAGGTTTGAGGGCTCCGCCGCCTGGTGGTCCACCTTGCGATCCCTCAGATACCAGGCCATGGGCCAGCTGTAGCGGGTATCCACCAGAATTCGGTTGTCAGGATCCCGGTCCAGATGTTTTTCTGCAATCTCCAGGGCGGGTTTGATGTCGGGGCCGGAATGGGCGTACATCAGGGGTTCCCAGGGGCCCTCGGAGAGAGGGCCGTTCACACGCAGGCTGTTGGCGATCAGGTGGACGCATCCCAGGATCAGAACCGTTTTGAGAAAAAAGCCGCCCCGTTCTTTGAATATGTTGGCGATCGACACCCCCGCGAGGAGGCAAAGGGGGAGGGTGATGTGGGCAAGCAGCCAGGGCATGCGCTCTCCGGCCCAGGAGTAGATCAGCAGGTTGAGCAGCAGCCAGTAAATGCAATAGGCGATGGGTACTTGTCGACGCTGTCGCCAGGCGAGGCCCGCGCCCAGCAGGAGAACGGGCGCGTAGAGCAGGAGCAGGGTGACATAAAAGAAAGGGTCGGGGTTTCCCCGTTTCACCTCGTGCTGGGCCAGCCAATATCCCAAGCTCCCGGCCAATCCGCTGGCGAGCCCGTGTGCCCGGTTGGTGAACAGGGTGGTGTACAGGCTGACCTGAATGATCCAGAAGCCCAGCATTGAAACGCCGAAGGCCAAAAGCTGCTTTTGTTTATGGAAGTAGAAAGCCCCAACTAGGACGGAAAAGAAATAGAGCAGTAGCGCGATGCCGAGAATGCGTTGTTGTCCAAGAGAATCCTGATTCGCCAGCGGATCCCATCCCAGCAAGGGGTGCAGCAGGGCGCCCGCAAAGGGGAGGGCCAGGCAAAGCATGAGCAGGGCGCAGTGGACGAAAGGGTGTTGCAACAGGTGCGAACACCAGACTTTCCACTCCCGGCTTCGGGTTTCCCATGCGGCAAAGAGCATACAGGCGCTGCCCAGGACCGCACCATGGATGTAGCAGGTCTCTTTGGTCACGAAGTGAAAGGCCAGAGCTGCGGCTAACCAAATAAGGTGCGCGGGTTTCCGGCTTTCCCGATAGCGCAGGATCGCCCAGACCAGGAGCAGGGTGAAAAAAGAGACGGTGATGTCGTTGCGCAGGTAGCGACTGTAAAACAGATGCGCCGGCTCCAGGCAGAGGAGTGCCGCGGCCAGAAACGCGCCGACACGCCCGAGCCAGCGTCTGTATAAAAAAAGCAGGGCCACGCATCCGCTTCCCCACAGGGCGGGGAGGAGGCGGGCGGTGAAGTCGTTGACAGGAAGCAGCGTGTAGACCAGACCGTTGAGATGAAACAGCAGCGGACCGTGCATCATGGGATCGTGACGGTAATTAAGGCCATTGCTCAGGTACCAGGAGTAGAGGGCGTGCAGGCTTTCGTCGTGGCTCATGGCCCGGTGTCCGAGGTTCAACAGACGCAGCCCCAAGGCGAGAAGGATCAAAAGTACCCACCCCACGAATTCCCGGTTGAGGCGGGTTCGGAGGGTCATTCGATGTGGACTCCCTGATGCCGAAAGTGTCCGGCGGTGCGCAGATCCATGGAATCGAATACCTTCGCTTTTCCCTGAAGGAATTCCCAGAGTGCGGGAGTGGCGAAGAGCCATTGGTCCTGACGGTAGAGAATTCCCTCCGGATCGCGGTGGGTCCAACTGTCCCCGCGTTCATCGATCGGGAGCACGCGCTTCAGTCCCGCTTCCTCCAGCAGGCGGAACATGGGACTGTTCACATCTTCCCGACTGTGCATGGAGAGGAGCACCTGGTCGCCGTTTGCAATGAGTGGCCTCAGGGTTTGCGCGATGATCCGACTGTCGTTGCGTCTGCGCTCGTAGCTTTGCTCCGGTTCCGGGGGACGGCTATTCCAGATCCACAGGCGGGGATGGGTGGGGGTGGAGAGGAGAACCCCCCCGGCCAGCGGATGATATTCCCGTTCGCGGATACGGTAGCGTTGTCCGGAAAGATCTGCGGATTGCTTGATAGTGTATTTGTGTAGAAACCCGATCCCCTCGAAGGGAGTGTTTCCTGGGATATACAGGTATTCGGGGTAGTCCACCCCGGCATCGCGGAGTTGCTGCTGCAGGTGCCTCAGGGAGGCCCGACTGCCGAGTCCGCGAAGCAGGAGAAGTTCCGCAGGGGAAGCGGTCAACTCCCGTAGCAGAGCATCCCTCTCGACTTCAGGCTTCATGTCGACAGGTTGACCGGTCTGCTGCCGGTCCATCCACGCATAATCCCCGAGCGGGGCAATGCGGAGGGAAACAGCATCCACAGACTCGGACCTTTGCGACTCCCGGTTACAGCCCGTGAGTAAGTTAGGCAGAATCAGAAAAGCACGAGAGCTTATGCTTCGATGTTTTTCTGGCGTAACCCGGGGCTTCCAATTTTTCTTCGCCACACT
Source organism: Kiritimatiellia bacterium (assembly GCA_018401235.1). GTDB lineage: Bacteria > Verrucomicrobiota > Kiritimatiellia > SS1-B-03-39 > UBA6053 > UBA6053. The sequence continues at coordinate 16,069 of JAGYLC010000020.1, read as the reverse complement.
TTTGTATCCGATAATTCACCGCGTAAATGCGTTTAAAGTGGGTGAGAGCTCTCGAGGTCGTTCCCAGCCTCCAGCACCTCGCCCAATTCGTAGAGGATGGCTACTTTGGTATCGTCCATGGTGGCAATTCCTCGGCGGCTTTCAAAACTGGGTGGAGGCGATGTCGTATTGCCCTTGCTCTGGAGAAACAGCTGTCCCATCAGGTAAAGCGCATCGATGCGGCGCTGTGGATTGCGCTGGGCCTGTTGGAACTGAGCGATTGCGGTGTCCAGATCGCCACGCGCGTAGAGCAGTTCCCCGTAATCGAATTTGAAACTGAGATCGTTGGGGTAGCGTTTGACCTTGCTCCGCGATATCGGCAAGCATGAAGGCTGACTGTTTTTCCTCACGTTGCTTTTCGGCTTCCTCGGTGTCGCCCTCTGGGTGAGTACTTTAATATTGTGGTCGTAGATGCGATTGGTCACATCGGTGACCGCCTGCTGGATCATGGGGTCGGCGTGATTAGTTTGTCGTCGGCCCTTGCAGCACCTCCAGAGCCTCCGCGAGTTTTTCCGCTTTGATCAGGTGTCCGCCAGGTGGACGATACAGTTCAGGCTGTTTCGGGCTCGGCCTCCAGACGCTGTCTCTGTTTCACGATCAGGCGCTCCATGTCGCTGAATCCCTGTTGGGATCGGTCGGCCTGTTCCAAATCGCTGGCCTCCTCCTCGTTTTTCAGTTTGCCGCGGAATCGCCTTTCCTGCTCCCATCCCCCTTGGTCATGGAGTCCATGGCGGCGGTGTCCTTGATCCATTTTGGCGACTTTTTGATCGGAGTGGCTTCAGTTCGCCGAGGCGTTCAAAGATGATACGGGCCTCGTGGGGCTGGCTCATTTCAGATAGAGAACTCCAGTTTTCGTGGATATCGGTGTTTTGTGATCCACCTTCAATACTTCGGAATAGGTGATCGCCGCCGCCATCGGATAGCCCGCCGCTTTGGCCGCGTCACGATACAAGTCGAGAAAGGAGGGATTCAGCGATCAACTTGCAGCAACTCCTCCGCTTCTTTGAGCGCCACGTTTTCGGTGTTTTTTTGATGGCGGACTTCACTGCCATGGTTTTTCCGAGACCGTGATGCTGACATCGGGTTCGCTTTTCTTTTCAGCCTCTGAAGTTGAATTTCCCGCAATTCCTTTGCGTTGTTCATCCAATTCAGGTTCCAACTCCAAAATGCCATCAGCAACTCCTCGGCATATCCCGAATTATTTTTCTGAAGGGCTTCGTTGGCACGCCGGTAACTTTCCTGAATGCGGGATGAAGTTTCTGAAATCTTTTTGACATATATATTTACTCCTTGAGGGTCCGGTTGTAGAAACTACACGGCCTTAGGTCAACCTGAAACCGTGAGATCTTGGTATCTCAGGTTGTTTTTTTTCCTTGTAACCTCCCCAACTATACGCCACATCCCCGCCATGCGAAATCTTTCCTTCCTTTTTTATCTGTTGCTGGTGTGTGGAGTGCCTCAATTGGCTTCCGCGTCCGGTCGAAGGGCCCCTGACCCGGCGGAGCCGGCACTTCGGCCGGGGATGGTGCCGGTGCCGGTAAAGGATTTTGCAAAACAATATGGGTTTACCCAGGTAAAGGTTGAGAACGACCGGATTCTGCTGAAGGGACGACTGCACGAACTCGAATTGGAGAAATACAGCCGAAGGGCAATCCTGAACGGAGCGATGTTGTGGCTGAATGATCCCATGGTTATTCACAATCGTTTGTGGGTAGTGTCTGAAACCGATGTGAATCTCAGCTTCAAGCCGCTGATCGTCCCCACCGAGGTGCTGCAGGGGCGCGGTCACCAGGTGGTGGTACTGGATGCGGGACATGGCGGAGCGGACAGCGGAGCGGTTTCACCGGCGGGGCTGCAGGAAAAAGCGGTGGTGTTGGATATCACCCGTCGGGTCCGGTCGGAGCTGATCTCCCGCGGATATCGGGTATTCCTGACCCGCCACGATGACAGCTTTTTGGAGTTGGACGAACGCACGCGACGGGCACGTAATTGGAAAGCGGACGTGTTTGTGAGTATTCACGCCAACTCGGGAAACGCATCCGCCAGGGGAACCGAAACCTTTGTGCTGGCTCTTCCCGGTCACCGTTCCACGAATCAATCCTCTCCATCTGCGGTTCCAACCGACACCTTTCCTGGAAACGCCTATAACCAGGCAAACATGAATCTGGGCTTTTCCCTGCATCATTCCCTGGTCACTAAAGCCAACTTGAATGATCGCGGGGTGCGAAGAGCCCGCTTCGCAGTGCTCAAAGACGCCCCCTGTCCCGCCGCTTTGGTGGAGGTCGGATTCCTTTCTCATCCCGATGAGGGGTTGAATCTGGCCCGTCCTGCCCACCGGGTCCGCCTTGCCCATTCCATTGCCAACGGGATTGATCTCTACTTGCGTGCGGTGAAAAAAGCGGCTATGAATGCGCAAGTTCAAGCAAACGAGAGAGGTGGATCATGAAAATTAAAGCGAAAATTGTTGGAGCCGGCGGCTACGGAGGGGTGGGGCTGATGGAATGTCTGTCCCGGCATCCGGATGTGGAAATCGCCTGTCTGGTGGCCAAGGACGATGTCAACAAACCGGTGACGGATGTGTATCCCCACCTGCACGGTTTTATCGATCTGCCTATTGTCTCCCCCGATGCCGAGGAGGCCCAACAGGATTTCGACGTGGTGTTTTTCTCTACCCCCGACAAGGTGGGCATGCAGTTGGCGGCGGCCGAGCGGGCGCGCGGCGCGAAGGTGATTGATTTCAGCGGGGATTTCCGGTTTCGGGATCTCAAGGAGTACGAGGAATATGCCCGGCGCATCCATCTTGATCCCGCCCACGCCGCCCCGGAATTGCTTCCGGAATCCGTGTATGGGTTGCCCGAATTGGGGCTGGACTCCGTTGATGGAGCCTCGATCATCGGAAATCCCGGTTGTTTTGCGGTCAGCGTTTTGCTCGGATTCGCACCCGCCCTCAAAGCCGGACTGGTGGATCCCCTGCACCTGATTGCCGATTGCAAAACCGGGGTTTCCGGTGCGGGCAAAAAGCCAAATCCGTTGTTTCATTTTCCCGCCCGGCACGACCACATGAACGCCTATAGACTCACCGGACATCAACATGTATGCGAAGTCGAACAGAATTTGCACAAACTGTCGGGCACCCCGACCGTAATCACCTTTACTTCCCAAGTGGTGCCTGCCACCCGGGGGATCCTGTCCTGTCTGTATGGACGGCTGGAGCCGGGGGTCTCGATCGCGAAAATCCTGGAAGTGTACCGGGATTTTTATGCGGAGTCCTGCTTCGTGAAGGTCTTTGACCGTTCTGCGGCCACCGGGCTGGGAACCGCCCATGTGCGGGGGAGCAATCACTGCTTTCTGATTGTGGATGCCGATGAGCGGACGGGCACCCTGCGGGTGATCAGTCACATCGACAATCTGATGAAAGGGCAGGCGGGAAGCGCGGTGCAGAACATGAATCTGGCCTTTGGATTTCCGGAAAACCGGGGGCTCGATCAGCCCGGATCCTATCCGTGAGTCCGCTGCGTCGGGTGGCGGTGACCGAACTGGCCCGGCTGATGGGAAGAAGCGGGGATTTGAATCGGCGGCACTTCAGTTTGTTGCGGGGCGTCGAGGGAATACGCGCGCATCAGCGGCTTCAGAAGGATCGGGGGGAGTCTTATCGGGCCGAAGTGTCGATTCACTGTTTTTGGCAGGGCTCGGGAGGCGCCTTGGAACTATTCGGGCGTATGGACGGGGTCGCAAAAACTCCGGAGGGTCTGTGGATCGAAGAATTCAAAACCACCCGTGATGTGGAGGCGGATCCCGCCCCGGATAAGGCGTTGCATCGCCTGCAGTGTACGCTGTACGCCTGGATGCTGTGGCAGGAGGAGGGGACCTTGCCTTCGATTCGGCTGGAATATGTGCACCCGGATCCGGGAACGCCCACTCGTCGAGTGGAATGGACCCCGGAACCGAAGCAAATCCAACTGGAGGTCGAGGCGGTCCTACAGGCCTATCTGGAAAGCTGCGTGGCCGGGGAGGCGTGGCTGGAAGAGCGAAATCACCTGTTGCAATCGCTGACCTTCCCTTTCCCTGTGCTACGTCCGGGTCAGCAGGAGTTGATGGACGCCAACGGATGTATCATGGAATCGGGAGGTCACTTACTGGTGCAGGCGCCCACCGGGATCGGAAAAACCCTGGGAATTCTGTTGCCCGCGCTTCAGGCGATGGGACGGGGAAAGTTTCAAACTCTGCTGATTGCTACGTGCCGGAATACCGGTAAACGTATTTTCGAGGAGGCCTTTGAACGACTGATTCCGTCCGGTGCAGGGTTGCGGGTGCTGACGCTGGTGGCGAAGGAGCGGGTGTGCCGTCAAACCGGGTCTCCCTGTGACTGTGGAATCTGTCCGCTGGCCAAAGGATTCTATGATCGGCTACCTGCGGGTATCGAGGAACTGAAGCAGCAACGGTTTTGGGATGCCGCCATCTGGCAGGCGATCGCGGAGAAGCATCAGCTGTGTCCCTTTGCATTTATGATGTGCGCGGCCCGGGAGGCGGATGTGTTGATTGGGGATCTCAATTACGCCCTGGACCCCGCCGCCCGTCTGGAATTTTTGATGGGTGCGCACCCGGAGCAGATGTGTGTGTTGGTGGATGAGGCGCATCATGTGCCGGATCGGGCGCGATCCATGTTGTCGGCGAGTGTGGATGCGCGCTTGATTCGGGAGGGACTGCGCACCCTTTCGCCGGAGATCCGTACGCTGGTCAATTCGGATCTGCAGCGGGTGTTGCGGGCCCTGCGCAGTTATCAGAATGAGGAACTGGAATCCGACGGACGTCCCGGACCCGGAAACATCCCGCCCCGGGAACCGGCCAACGCCTGTCTGCGCGCCTTGGAATCATTGGAAGTCTCCATGGCCGATTCCCCGCCGGGTCCGGAAGACAACCGACTTGAAATTTGCAATCAACTTCGTTCTTTTTGGCAGAGCATGCAGCATCGGCAGGACTCCCACGTCGTCTATCGGGAGGATACCACCCTGACCCATTTCTGTCGGGACCCCGCCGAATGGCTGCGAATCCAATTCGAGGCCCTGTACGCTTCGGTGTTGTTTTCGGGGACTCTTCAGCCTATGGACGTGTACAAGCGCGCGGTGGGGGCGGAGGCGGGCACCCGAATCCTGGAGCTTCACTCACCCTATGATTCTTCCCGGTTCCGGATTCGGCAAGAAAACTCTATACCTTTGGTATGGAAAGCCCGTGGACCCGAATTGTATGATCGGTTGACAGCCCGCATCATGGAGGAAATTACCGCCCGCGCCACTAAAACCCTGATATATTTACCCTCCTACGCGCTGATGAAGGAGGTGGCGGACCGGATGCCGATGGAGGACATGTGGTCGGGGCCGGTGTTGGTGCAGCCGAGAGGATTGCAGGAAGAGGCGGCGGATGACTTCCTCCGGCCCTTCCGGGAAGAAAAGGGCCCGGTCACGGGATTAGCGGTGTTGGGTGCAGCCCTCAACGAGGGGATCGACCTTCCCGGCCCGGCGCTGGAATCCGTCATCGTGGTGTCGATCGGGCTTCCGGCGGTGACCTTGGAACGGGAATTGATGCGTGAGTGGTATCAGTCGCAGGGCGAAGACGGATTCGTGATGGCCTACACCCTGCCGGGCCTCACCCGGGTCATGCAGGCCCTGGGTCGGGTCATTCGAGGTCCCGACGACCAGGGCAGCGCCCTCCTCATCGACCCCCGCTTTTCGCATCCCATCTATCGGAAGGTGCTGCTGAACAGCTCGAATTTTGAAGATTGACTCTCGCAAAGGCCAGAGATCGCAAAGATGGATGGGTAGGGCCTGGGGGACATTCGAGAAGAATTCAACCACGGATAGACACTGATGAACACTGATGTCATGGCACTGGGGATATTTTTGGGTTGGATGCTGGGAGCTTCAACTGTTAATATTGGTGATCCTGTAAGACTATGTAATTTACTTACGATTTTTCTTAGGTATTTCAGCCCCCCGTCAGCTTGTCTGACGGGTGAACGGGGCCTGTGGCTAGCCTGAAAAAGTTATTGGATGCGCATACACCGAATTTGTGCTTGTTTGAAATCGACTTCACTGAAGTGTTTGCTGTAGTAGAAAGGTTTGAAACTCATGAATGAATTCCAGACTCTGATCTCTGTTCCTCCCGCCCTCAGCGGAAACTTTGCAGCCGTATCCGGAGACGGACATGGACAGGTATTTGTGACGCACGATCCTCCCGGCGCCAAACTGGGTTCCGGCGGGGGAACTGCACATCTGCTGCACCAGGCGTATCTGGAATCGGAAGCGGAGGCATTTTCCTCCTGGCTGGCTTCCGCATCACGGGTGATGTTGCATGCCGGCGGGCAGAGTCGCCGATTGCCCGCCTACGCGGCTTGCGGAAAGGCCTTGCTTCCGGTGCCGGTGTTCCGGTGGAGTACCGGTCAGCGGCTGGATCAGACCCTGATGGATCTGCAGGTGCCTTTGCTCAAACAACTGCTGGGGCAGTCTTCGGCGTCGCTCCGGACACTGGTGGCCAGTGGAGACGTGTTGGTGTGGCATGAGGATCGGCTGCCCGCGATTCCCGAAGCGGATGTGGTGTGTGTGGGACTGTGGAGTTCTCCCGAGGCCGCGTCGCATCACGGAGTATTTTTCACCCCCCGCGCCCAACCTGAACAGTTGGAATACATGCTCCAGAAACCCTCCGCTGAAGAGATTCAGAATCGGGCGGGCCGGCACTTGTTTCTGTTGGACGTTGGGATCTGGCTGTTCAGTGACCGGGCGGTACAGGTGCTGATGCGGAAGTGCGGATGGCAGGAGGATCAAAACGCTTTTGCCGCGGGGGTGCCCGATGAATTTGATTTGTATGACACGTTTGGTCGGGCGCTTGGATGCAATCCTTCCGCTCCGGATCCCGATATTTCCTCTCTGAGCTGTGCGGTACTTCCGCTGACCCGGGGAGAATTTTACCATTTTGGCACCAGTCGGGACATGATCGACTCCTCATTGGCTCTCCAGAACCGGATTCACGATCAGCGGCGGATTCACAGTCCGCTGATCAAACCCCATCCCGCCATTTTCGTGCAGAACGCCCACACGCCCTGTCCGATGGATCACCGGAACCAGAACATCTGGATCGAGAATTCCCATCTGGCCGCCGGATGGACGCTGCACCGGGATCATGTCATCACCGGGGTGCCGGAGAACGAGTGGCAGCTGGAACTGCCTCCCGGGATCTGCCTGGATGTGGTGGCGGTGGGCGAAAAGGATTCCGCTTTTCGGATGTACGGCTTTGATGACCCCTTCCGGGGGCCGCTTCACGACCCGGACACTGTGTGGATGAACCGCCCGGCCCGGAACTGGTTTGAAACCCGGGGATTGCCATTGCCGGAAAACACGGATCTGCAAAAGGCCCCGCTTTTCCCTCTCTGCCCACCGGGAGAGCTGGACGAGGCCTTTGTTCAATGGCTGATTCACGGCGGAGAGAACGCAACCTGCCGTGAAAAATATGAACGACTGGAGAAACTGTCCGCGGAGGAGATTGCCACCCGGGCGAATCTGGAGCGCACGCAACGGACCCGAAGGGAACGCTTGGTCGGTGCTTCCCTTCCCGCCCTGGCCCGACATTCCCATCGCAGTGTGTTTTATCAGGTGGACCTCGGAGCGGTGGCAGACCTGTACGCCCTGCACCCGGAATTGAACCTGCCGGAGGAGCCGGATCCCGACCATGATTTGATTAATTATATTCGGCATCAGATGTTCTGTTCCGCGCTGTCCTCCAAACGGGGCGAGGGCCAGGGCGAGGGGGCTGACAAAGCCTTTGCCTTCCTGCGGAACGCCATCATTGAACCCTATCGGGGCCGTATGGGGGCTGCTCGGAACACCCTGATGTCGGATCAGGTGATTTGGGCCCGTTCTCCGGTACGGCTGGATCTGGCGGGTGGCTGGACGGATACTCCGCCGTACTGTTTTCTCCACGGCGGTCATGTGGTAAATCTCGCGGCGGAACTCAACGGCCAGCCGCCGATTCAGGTGTTTGCCCGGGTGGGGGCCGAACCCGGGATCACCCTGAGGTCGATTGACCTGGGAATATCCCAGCAGCTTACCAGCTACGAGGAGATTGGAAGCTATGCGGAACTTTCCTCCGGATTTTCTATTCCCAAGGCCGCGCTGGCGCTGGCAGGATTTCACCCGGAGTTTCAGCAGTCGCCTGCAGACTCGCTGACCGAGCAACTCAAGGAATTCGGTGGCGGGATCGAGCTGTCGCTGCTTTGCGCGGTGCCGAAAGGGTCCGGCCTCGGCACCAGCAGTATTCTGGCGGCCACGGTACTGGGAGCGCTTTCGGAACTCTGCGGATGCGGCTGGGACCTGACGGAAATCGGCAACCGGACCTTGGCATTGGAGCAAATGCTGACATCGGGAGGGGGCTGGCAGGATCAGTTCGGGGGAATTACCCGCGGACTAAAATATCTAAAAACCGGTCCCGACCTGGATCAAACTCCGGAAATCCGCTGGCTGCCGGATCACCTGTTCACGGACCCCCTCTACAAAGAGAGTTTTCTACTTTATTATACCGGGATCACCCGGGTGGCCAAAGGGATACTGGGGGAAATCGTGCAGGGAATGTTCCTGAACCGGCAGCCGCATCTGCAGGTGTTGGAGGCATTGCGGCTGCACACGGAAAGTTTTTATGAAACCCTGCAGCGTGGAAATTTCGAGCAGATCGGGAAGGGGATCGCCCGGACCTGGGAGTTGAATCAGCAGTTGGACTCCGGCACCAACCCGCCTGCGATCCGGGAGATCATGCGTCGGGTGGAGGAGGAGGTACTCGGATGCAAACTCTTGGGAGCCGGGGGCGGGGGATATCTGCTGTTCATGGCCCGGGACGCCCGTTCCGCCGCGCGGCTGCGCAGTCGACTGGAAAGTCACCCCCCCAACGACCGGGCGCGCTTTGTGGATTTCGAACTCTCCTATGAAGGGTTGCAGGTCACGCGGAGTTGACGGGCTGAATAATTCATTGGCCCGCATTTCCCCCTGCATGCTCCGCAAGAGGACATCGACCCGTATCTACTCTGGTTCCTTCTTGTTTCGGAGTTCGGGTGGGATGGCGTGTCCGTGATATTTCCTATAGGAATGAGAAGCGCTTCCTCGAGTGCTTCTTCCACCACTCAACCCCGAACCCGCCTCCCGCTCTCAAAGCGCGAAAAGCGATTTCCTATCAATTAGGGTTGATTCCATGACGGGATTGGGGGTATAACAGTAATTCAAACGTTTCAATTCGTGTTTTTTCAGGAGTCCCACATGTTTTCCATCCCACGCGCTTCCCTTCGTTTTTTCTGTGTTGCCCTCTGTCTGGCCGTGGTGCGGCCGGGCGTTTCCCAGGATACCTATTATCCTTCGGGGGCGTCGGACCCCGTTTACGGTCTTCAATCCCGGGCGGACGAACCCGGGTTTTCTTACACCCCCAGCCCGGAGGACTGGCGGGATATCAACATCTATCAGCTGTTCACCGACCGCTTTGCCTCCAGTGGAAACACGGTGGACTACATCCGGGAACGGGAATGGTATGTCGACGACTGGAACGGCAACCCCGGCACCGAGCGCGACCGGCATCACGGCGGCGACTGGGAGGGGCTGCGGCAGAATATCCCGTATCTGAAAGGCATGGGGGTGAATGCGATCTGGATGTCGGCGGTACAGATGAATGATCAGGGGCGGGATACCCGGTTCACTCCGTACCACATGTACCATCCCACTGATTTCTGGAAGGTGGATCCGGCGCTGGGCACCTTTGAGGACCTCAAAAATCTCATTGATGAGCTTCACGCCAACGGGATCTATGTGATTCTGGATGTGGTCATCAATCACACTGCGGACAAGAACGGTCTGTGGGGGAATTTCACCAACGACGACAAGGGCTACTGGGCCGGCGGAAACGATTCGTTCGGCTGGTGGGATGAGAACCGGAAACATGCGGACCCTTTCGATCAGCTCGAACACTATCACAACCACGGCACCATCAACTGCTGGGACTGCTACCCGGAGCAGATTCTGGGTCAGTTCAAGGGGACCGATGATCTGCGCACCGGAGACCCGCATGTGAGTTACTGGATCACCGAGGCGTTTAAAAACCTGATCGACGCCACCGACTGCGACGGATTCCGGGTGGATGCCATCAAGCATGTGGAATACAACTGGGTGAAGGACTGGGCCGACGACATCCGCCGGCATGCGGCCTTCCGCGGCAAGGACGATTTCATCCTCTTCGGCGAACTCTTTTCCTACGACAACAACGCACTGGCCAGTTACTGCAAGGAGGAAGGCTATTCCTTCAACTCCGCGCTGTTTTTCCCCATGAGCCAGACCTTCAAGAGCGTATTTGTGGACGGCGCGGGCACCCGCAGTCTGACCGACACCCTCAACGCGCGGTTCGCCTACGGAGAGGGAACCGACCGCCTGGTCACCTTTATCGACAATCACGACGTGAACCGCATCGGCCTGCAGGCGGGCGGGGATGTCGGGCGGATTCAATGGATCATGCCCCCGGCGCTGACCTTCCTCTACACCGCCACCCCGGTGCCCTGTCTGTTCTATGGAACCGAGCATGCCTTTCAGCAGGGCGGTCACTGGAACGGTCAGGACGCCTATACCGATTACGACGACGCGGACTGGCAGCGGGAAACCATGTTCGACAAGGGCTTTCAGCCGGGCCCGGCGTACGGGAACAAACTGGCCGCGACCGATGCTCCGCTGTATCAGCACATCGCCCGGCTGAATGCCGCCCGGGCCCGGCACCGCAGCCTCACCCGGGGGGATTTCACCGAACGCTGGAACACCCAGAGCGGACGCGGACCCTATGCCTACAGCCGCGTGTATCAGGATGAAGAGGCCCTGGTGGCCCTGAACACCGCAGACGGGGAGGTCAGCCTCACCCCTACGGTGGTCAAACCGGATGGGACGGAGTTCGTGAACGTGCTGAATCCGGATGAAATCCTCACCGTGGCCGGCGGCACCCTGGCCGTGAACCTGAGCGGTCAGGAATCCAAAATCTTTGTGGCCGGAGTCACTCAGGAGGAGGTGGTGCCGGGGGAGGTGATCTCGGACAACGCGGACCCGGTCATCGACAACTCCGCCGGCGGCGCCACGGTCACCCTCACCTACAATCCCTCCGGCAATGCCCTGGCCGATGCCGCGCCGGTGTACCTTCATCTGGGCTTTAACAAATGGACGCTGCAGGTCGAGGGCCGCGAAATGACCTCCAACGGAGACGGGACCTGGAGCGCCACGGTGCAGATTCCAGATGCGGCCACGGAAATCAACTACGTGTTCCGCAATCCCGATGAAACGGTCTGGGACAACAACCGCGGTATCAACTGGGCCCTCGGAGTGACCCCGCGGGAAGGGACGGTGATTCCGTTTGTTCTGGACGGTGTCCTGGACAGCCCGCAGTACGAAGTGGCCTCCTACAACGGCATGAAACTCTGGGCGGCCCTGCGGGGAACTCAGCTCTACGTGGCGACCTGGTCGACCCGGGGAGAGGCGAACAACGATCATTTTCTGCATGTTGCAGACGATTTTTCAGATCCGGTGGACCATCCCTGGGCCAAGGCGGGCCGGGTCTATTTTGATACCGCCAACGATCCCTGGATCGGGGCGAACCCCACCGACGCCTATGGATCGAATCTGGGAAGCAGCGGGGCGCTGGCGCTGGGAGAGGAGGGGGAGGTGCTGGAGATGGTCATCGATCTGGTGGAGGTGTTTGGATATGTTCCCGATCCCATCTACGTGGCGGCCACGGTCTACGGGCGGGATAACGGAAGCTCCATGCAGGGGCAGGTCCCGGCCTCATTCGGCAACTCGGGGGATGATCTGGAGTCTCCGGAGTTTCAGCCTCTGAATCCGGAATCCATCCGGGACGAGAACGGCGACGGCATCTTTGATATCGGCGTTCCCGAACTGCGCACCGTGGTCAATGGCAATGAACGTGATGCCGATTACGATCTGCGCCGGTTCTTTCTCAATGAACTCCTCAAGGAAGAGGAGGAGATCGAGGTGTTGTTCCGCCCCAATGCCCCGGCGGGAGCGGTGGTCTCGGATGTGGAGGCGTTCACCAACCTCAACCGGCGCGATTTTGCGGTGCTGGAGGAGGATCCGAATTTTGTCACCCCGACCTCCCGCACGTATTACCGGGCCTACCCCATGAGCGGACCGGATGCGGAGGGCTGGTACCGGGTGACCCTGCCGGTCAACCGCTGCGGTGCCTATCGGCTGCAGGCCCGCTACCGTCTGGACGGCGGGGGGTTCAACTACAGCACGGACCATGCCCAGCGCCGCGACTGTGCGGTGGTGGTCTCTCCCCGCAAGGCCCTCGAGCATACCATGTATGAGGTGAATCCGCTGATTGTGGAGGCCAAAGACACCACCTTTGCCGGCCGCAGCACCTTTCTGGATCTGGTGAATGATCCGGACATCCCGGAGGAGGCCGGCGGGTACGACGGCCGTCCCGATGCCCTGAACAAGCATCATTACCAGGGGCTGGGCGTCGATCTGCTCTGGCTGCAGCCCATTCATCCCATCGGGGAGGAGGGCCGGGACATCAATCCGGACACCGGTGAACCCTTTGATCCCGGCAGCCCCTATGCGGTGCGGGATTACTGGAGTGTGGCCCCCATGCTGGGGCGCGGGGCCGGGGTCAGCCCGCAGGTGGCCATGGACGAGTTCCGCACCTTTGTCTCCCGGCTGGACAGCTGGGGAGTGGGGGTGATGATGGACGGCACCTTCAACCACAGTGCGCCGGATGCGATTCTGGGGCAGGGGGCGGTGGACCTCGGATTCATTCCCGAGGGCAGTCAGTCGACCCTGATCCGCGACTTTGATCCCCGCTGGTATGCGCGGGAAGGGTTTCCCGGTCAGCCCGCCACCGATCCCTCCGACATTGCGGTGGCCCCGGACCGCAATGATTTCGGGAACTGGACGGATGTGCGGGAACTGTATTTCGGGCGGTACGATGCCCTGGTGCTGGAGAAGGGAACGCCGGATCCGGACGGCTCCTATCCGGACAATGCCTACCGATTGAACCCCCTGCTGGAACGGGATTATTTTGCCGGCCACAGTCAGGAGGGGAATCATACCCGTCAGGTGTGGGAGTATTTTGCCTATTATCCCATTTACTGGCTGGAGCAGAGCGGCCATCCGGCCGGCACACCCAAATCCGAATCCTGGCGGGGAATCGACGGACTGCGCTGCGATTTTGCCCAGGGACTGCCCTCGCAGTTCTGGGAGTATTGCATCAATAAAACCCGCAGTGTGAAATGGGACTTTCTGTTTATGGCCGAGTCGCTGGACGGGAACCGGAATGTGGGGGACGACCCGGATGCTCAGAGCTACCGCCGTCATGGCGTCGGCTACCGCTCCGCCCGTCACTTTGATATTCTGAATGAAAACATCGTCTTTTATTGGCGGGATCAGGTGTTCAATTATCCGGCAAACGGCGGGACCCGCGACCCTGCGGTGCCCTCTGTGGCCGACACCTTTCAGGCCTATTCCACCCGGCGGCAGGCCTATGACAACGTGGTGATTCTCAACAATCTGGTCAGTCACGATGAGGTGTTTCCCCACAACGATCCGTACCGTCTGCTCTATGCCTATGCCCAGGTGGCGGCCCTGGACGGTGTGCCCATGCTTTTTTACGGACAGGAGGCCGGTGCGCAGAACGATGCTGCGGCCTATGCGGACAGCGAGGGCAACTTCGGCAGCCTTGATCCCAACCGTAATTTCGCCAGCTATGAGCTGAACTTCGGAAAATCGATTCCCAACTTCAAGGTCTTCAATCACATGACCGCTGTCTGGGACGAAGGTCACCGCGACTGGGCGCTGCAGGATCTTTACGGCCGCATCAACTGGGCGAGGCGTCAGTCTCCGGCCCTGAAAAGTCCGAACCACTATTTCCTGAGCACGGAGGCCGGAGGCTTTGATGACCGCATCTTTGCTGTGGGCAAAGTGCAGCAGCCCGGACTGTCGGCGGGTCAGCAGGAGGTGGTGCTGGTGTTTGTGGACATCGACCACACCGCCACCCCGGCTCCGGCCGCGCTGTTTGATCTGGATGCGCCCTGGGGCGGCGGGAACTACTTCGGGATTGAGGACGGGAACACCTACAATGTGCGGGACCTGCTGTCGGACAGTGATGCCTTTCTCTGGGCGGAGGACCGGAGCGGTGCGGATCTGATCGCGAACGGACTGTATGTCGGGCTCCCCTTTGAGGGACGCCACATGCATTATCTGCGATTGGTGGAGACCACTCCGGGGGCGTACCCGGATCAGGATGGGGACGGTCTGTATGATGCGGTCGACCCGGATGTGGACGGGGACGGCCTTCCCAATGACTGGGAACTGGAGGTGAGCGGGAGCGAAACAGGCGTGGATCCCGGCGCCCCTGCCGCCAACGGCATGAGTTATCTGGAGAACTTTGTGGCCGGACTCTCCCCGTCGAATGCCTCGGACCGTCTGGATGTCCGGCTGAACCGGAGCGGCAACCAGGTCAGCCTCAACTGGAACAGCAAACCCCTCATCCGGTACGTGGTGGAATGCACGCAGGATCTGACTGCGGATTCCTGGGAGCCGATCCGTTTCCGGACGGCGGACGACACCCTGGAGAATCTTTCTCTGCCGACATCGGGAACCGCAGAGACGTTTTACCGGATCCGGGTCCTGGAGTAGGCCTTCCGCCTATTCCTGGAAATCGGACGGCCGTGAAGTGGCGGTGTGGATGATGGCCGGAAGGTCGGCGGGAGGAACGCCCCTCCAGAACACATTCCAGTCGCCTTCCACATGGTGTCCGGTGGCGTGCCGGCCGTACCAGTGGTTGATGGGGTTGGCGGCCCGCGAGCGCCAGAAAAGCCGGTCCTGCGGAGCGCAGGCGGCGTCCCAGAGTTCCTGGGCCACTCCCTCCCCCCGGGCCCGGGTGCCCACCGCGAATTTGCTCAGGTATTTCCCGCTGGGATGGGGTTCCAGCACGACCGCACCCCGGTAGTGCTCCTCCACATAGATGTCGCAGGCCTGCTCCAGGCAGGCCGGATTGGACAGGGATTGCCGAACGATTCCTCGATCAGCGTGATCAGACGTTCCCGGTTCAGCTCCTGCAGGGAGGTCCGGTGCAGGATGTCACTGCCCGGCCGGATCACACTTCCCCGTCCCTTCACTGTGAACAGTTCCTGCAGCACGTACAGGGGGGAGGCCACACATTGCTCAAACCATGCCTATCCGGTTGACACACCAACCTACCACCCATAGTGGTCAGGGCATCGATGATCGCGTGTGGTGATTCCATTTCCCGCCGTACAACTCCCTATAAGTGGGGCCCGTCAAGTTCATACCGATGCCGAGGATCGAGACAAATGCGGTCATAGGGTAGAATCGGCGGTTGAACCGGAACACGAATTCGTCGAGATAAGCCTGCAAGTGGTCCTTGCCGACTCCGTGCTGCGTTCCGCTCAACCAGGTTTTGAGGTTCGAGAAGGTGATGTGGATCATCGACTCTGGGCGCGAGTCAGCGTTTCCGAGATACCTAGACAGGGCGTAAACGGGATTTACATCTGTTTCCGGTCTTGTTTCGTGAGCTCGATCTTTTTGAGGGGGTGAGTCTGGAGCAACGACTCCGAAACGGAGGTTCGTTGTCTTATCGTCGCCACGGATGCGGGTCAGCCGAGAGTGAACCGAGCCGGGGCTTGGGTAGAAACCGGGCTGGAATACCTCGAAAAAGCCATCAAACTTCTGGACGGTCTGCGGTAACCGCAGTCGGCCAAACATAGAATCATGTGATTTTTTCGAAACCGCAGCGGCGGAAATAAGTAATCTCAAAGGAGGGTTCCGTTCGTGCTCGCCGCGTAGCGTCGCCCAATGGACCTGGGAGTTTCAACCCCATTCTGTCGGAGAGCGTTCACCTGCGTCTTTGCTGCTGGCCTCCTTAGGGAAGGCGGGTTCGATCCGCCATTCCCCGAGGTTGCGGTCTTCCCAGTCGAAGGCCACGCCGACCAGGATGA
>JAGYLC010000002.1 GCA_018401235.1 Kiritimatiellia bacterium | reverse complement strand
GGAGAAGGGATTCACGTTTAGCAATAAGGGTATTCGTCGTGGGCATTGGGGTTCCTTGGGTTAGTTATACCTAGTACCTAGATATATTTAACTCCAAAAACTCGCGCTAGTCAATGCTTTTCAGAAAATGTTACTTCTCAGTCATGCACCCCTTCACCCGCGCACCCAAGAAAAAGCTTGCAGAACTGCTGGAAGTGTTGGAGGATTTGGGGTGATATCAATATAAGCCAAACAAAAGCCATGGACCTATTCTGAAAGTAAGATGAGCAAGTGGGATAAATTACTACTAAAAATTCTGAAAGGCGGCAGCGACGCAAACGTGTCGTTTGATGAGTTGCGTTCGCTTTTAATCCGTTTAGGGTTTGAGGAACGAATCCGTGGGAGCCATCACACCTTCAGGCTGGCGGGTGTACCAGAAAAGCCGAATCTACAAAAAGCGGTAGTAAAGCGAAACCCTATCAAGTCAAACAGGTCCGTGAGATCATTATCAAATACAATTTTGGAGAAAGACTATCATGAACAAGTACGAAGTCATTTTATTTTGGAGCGACGAAGACGAGGCTTTTGTGGCCGATGTCCCCGAGTTGCCCGGCTGCATGGCCCATGGCGACACCCAGTCCCAAGCCCTCAAGAACGCCCAGGCCGCCATTAAACTATGGGTCGAAACCGCTAAAGAATTCGGAGATTCGATTCCAGAACCCAAAGGGCGACGGTTGGTTTTTGCATAGGCATTCAGGATTGTCAGTTGTGAGCGATACGAACGAGTATGAAATGGAGCCGCAATTGAAAGCGGCACTACAGGGAATCATCCCTCCCGAGGAACTCAGAACCTGGCTAAGCACCCCTAATCCGGGTTTTCAAGGTGAAACGCCTCTTGCCCTCATTAAAAGCGGCGAACGGGATCGAATCTGGTCCATGATCCATCAAACCCGCATCGGTGCCTATTCCTAACAAATACCCGACCAACACCTGTCATGAACAAATACGAACTGATTCTTTACTGGAGCGATGAAGACTACGAAGATCTTCGATTGCTCCGGGAAGCAAAGTCCGAATCTTACGGTCAACCCACCCTGACTCCGCCTAGTATCCGAAGCCCTGCAAAGCATCCGCAGATCTTTTCACTCTTCTTCCATTCGCGGGACGGCTCTGCCACCAAGCCGCAGGCGTGGCAAGTTCGCGGGGTTTTTCTGATAGTTGCTGTATCCTCCTCGGTTGATGAAGTCTGCATCCATTTAAGCCTACCAAGCGAAGACATTGGCTGCCTAAAAATCTATCTTTCAGATAAGGCGGCATCTCATATCGCGCTGAATCCCGGAAAATATACACCAATTCGGGGATGCGCCCTCAACCCTTCGCACCCCGGATTCCGGGCTCAGAGTCTGTTGATTTAATCAACCACTGATGAACACGGATGAACACTGATAATTAGCCGTATAATCTGCATTCATCTCCACAAAGATGGATCAGTGTGTATCAGTGTTCATCAGTGGTTGAATCAAAAATGACTGTCTTTCGACGATAGGCTCTGAACGTAAGCTTCGTGGATTCGGGGCCCGTGTATTTTAACATTCCTGGCGAAAAAAATACTCAGAGGTGCTCCAAGTCATCGAGATCCTTGTATCGAGCAGACGCCTTTTTGTTGATTCGAAGGTCCTCTTTCCCGATCAGGTGGATTTTCACGCCATCAAGCTCATCCACTATTTTCCGGGAATAACACGCATCGAACTCAACTCCATCGATATGATTCATGACCTCAATACGCATTGGAGGGATACCCGTGATACCCAACGGCATATCCACCAACCAATAAGTAGGCAACATCACGTGCGTTCAGCAACTTCAAGAATTCTTTGAAGTCGTCGGGTAGCTTCGTTTCCATACGCGGCCTGTCGATGGGTTTGAATCGCACGAAAACGTTCCATGGGTGTCTTTGCCTCCCAATACCGTTTGTCCGAGCGTTCTGCTTCGTTGTGTTGATTTTCCATTACCAAAATGGTCCGGTCCAGTTTCATGCAAATAACTTATCATGAGGAGGGCATATAGACAAGGGGACTTTATTGTTCGTTTTTATTCTCAGTGAATGAACTTTTGGATGAGACAATCAGTCTTCACAGATTCCGGGTGCCCCGGCATTTGGGGTAGTGGACGCAGCCGTCGGAGTTCCTGTTCAGAGTCCCTCGTTCACGAGGCTTGAAAAGGCCCGTTCACGGGCCGGGTTTCAGAGCCCGGGTTCCTTCGGAGGAACGGGATTTTCTTATGGAACATGCCGCAAAATACCTCAGCAAGGATCCAACTCCCGACGATGTGCTGAGCATATTTGCGGGCTTGCGTCCACTGGTCACATCCGGGGGAGCTCAAAACACCTCCAAGATTTCCAGAGAGCATACGATCCTGGTATCGCCATCCGGGCTCATCTCTGTTACCGGAGGGAAATGGAATACCTATCGCAAGATGGCGGAGGAGGTGGTGGATCGGGCAGAGAAGACGGCGGGGTTGGAGAAGCAAAACTGTGTGACCGAATACCTGAAGATTCACGGCTGGACATTGGACTCAATACCCGAAAGCCATCTGTCCGTGTACGGATCGGATGTGTCGGCAATTCGTGAAATTGAGCAGCAGAATCCGGAACTCGGTGAGCGTCTGCATCCGCATTTTCCCTATCGGAAGAGCGAAGTAATCTGGCAGGTCCGTGAAGAGATGGCCCGGACGGTTGAGGATGTGCTCGCCCGCCGCACCCGCTCCCTCCCCCCTGGACATGCGTCCCCACAACCGGAACCCCATTCGGAAGGGATGCAACTCTCCCAGTGGATGTGGGATTCGAAAGAGGAGTGCGACCCCTTTGGGGTTCCCTTTGGGGTTCCTTTTACCGCAAATCCCGCTCACACCCTCAAAAATAAATCCAAAGCGGGGTTATAGGGCTGTCTTTTATGCGTTTCTGTGGTGAAAATAGGTTCTGGTTTACTGCCGAAACCAGAAAAAAGACTTTTCGAACGGGGTCTGGCTAGTCACAAGTGACTCCTGACTTCGCCGTAAGGTTCTTATTTCCGCGTCGATCTTTGTTTGTGATTTGTGAGCAAAAAGCCTATATAAGATATAATAACCTATAAGGATGAATTGAGAGATGAAAGCAAATGTGACGACAATTGAGCGTGATGTGCAGTTGGACCGGGATGAGCGTGAAATCGCTATTCAGGAGGTGGGGATTTGTGATTTAAAACAGTCGTTGGTATGGACGGGTCTTGAGATTGATGAAACTGCGGGCCAGCGGGTGAGTGCGTCCCTGTCACTGGCGGTCAGCCTGAGCAAGGAACTCAAGGGCATTCATATGAGTCGCCTGATAGAGAATTTAGTGGAAGCGAATGAACAGTTGGGCTTGCAGGAATTGTATCGGCTGCTGCTGAGGCTGAAAGATCATCAGGGGGCTAAAGATGCGAAAGTATCGTTGTCCTTTGATTATTATCTGGATCGTCAGGCTCCGGTGAGCGGGCGCATTGCCAAGCAGGCCTATCGCTGCGGATACGAGGGGCGATTGGAGGGGAGCCGGATCACGATTGTGCAAAAAGTTGAAGTTCCGGTGACCACCCTTTGCCCCTGCAGCAAGGAAATTAGTTCCTACGGTGCCCACAATCAGCGTGGGTATGTGGAGGTAGAACTGGAGCATCATTTTACAGTGGAACAGGAATTGGATATTCGAATTTCTCTGGAGGAAGTGATCGAATCGGTGGAATCGTTAGCCTCCGCCCCCTTGTACCCGGTGTTAAAGAGGGTGGATGAGCGCTTTGTCACTATGCAGGCCTATGATGCACCCCGTTTTGTGGAGGATATGGTGCGAAACGTGGCGGTGTTCCTGCGGGAGGACAAGCGGTCGGACCGGTGGCAGGTTCGGGTGACCAACCATGAATCCATTCATCAGCACAACGCCTACGCGGTGGTGAGCGGGAGCCACTGACAAATTTCGTATGGCTTCCTGTCACAAAACCGAAGAAGGCCTGCAGCTGTGCCTGGAAGCCAATGAGGTGGATCTGATCCGCTTTCTGGGGAAGGACCTGAGTCGGTTGATGGAGCATGGGGACCCCACCCAACCCAATTTGCGCTCGTTTTATCCTTCCCAGCAGCGGGAACGGGATCCGGAATCGGTTGCTACGGATTTGGAGGGGGAGATGGACCTGGAATTGATGCGGCATCGGCTGCGGCGGATCGAGTCTATTCAGAATACCCTGTTGAATCGGGAGGACCTCACCGCGGAGCTGGAGGTATGTTTGGATGAAACCCAAACGGATATCTGGCTGGCCTATCTCGCGGATTTACGACTGTTATTGTCGGCGGTCATCGGTATTATCCCCGAAAATCCGGACCCATTTATGGGCAAAGACCACGATGAGTGGACTATGGAGATGAAAATGTATGAATTTTTGTCAGTGATTCAAGAGTGGTTACTGGCATCCTAATTCTGTGATGGAAGAAGAGGGAAACCAACGGATAGCTGCGCCGTGCTCCCAGGGTTGCGCTCCCCGCCTTCGGCGGACAAGCTTCGTCGCTGACCCTAGGCTCAGAACACCTGACCTCTGCACAACCCCGGCAGATCTTCGACCGGATCAGCAGGCCCAAACCCTGACCATCACCCTCCACAGCCTGGCCACACCAAAGCTCAACGCGGCTGCCGCCCATCTTTGCACAGAACTCAACGAGTCAAAAACCCTCTTTCCGGGCACCCATCTGACCATGATCTTCAAATCGGTATCAGTTTAACACTGCCTTCCTTTCGATCGAGGTCAGGTGTTCTGAGGCTATCGCCCTTGGCCCCGTTGGGGCGGGTCATGGGTCAAAAGTCATTCAGGCCCCTATCAACTAACAACTAAAAAAACCACCAATTATCATCTATTAGCTAACAACAGTCTGTGGAATTCCGGGTGTAGGTAGATTGTTGGCTACGAAGATGCGACCGGCGTGGGGGGCCTCTTTGTTGGGGGCGATGCCGGTGGTGATGTAGAGATCGCGCAGGTCGGGTCCGCCGAAGCAGCAGGAGGTGGTTTCGATGCAGGGAATCGAAATACGGTCGAGTTCGCGGCCGGTGTCCGGGTCAAAACGGATCACGCAGCCGCCGTGGCAAAAGGCGATCCAGAGTTTACCCTCCGCATCCGCGCACATGCCGTCGGGCACCGCATTGATGAGGGGATCGGTGTCGAGGACGACCCGGGGCGCGGTCCATTCACCGGTTTCCGCCCGGTAGTCGAAACGAAGGACTTTCAGGGTGGGGGTGTCGATGTAGTAGCAGGCGGTTCCCTCGGGGGACCAGGCGATGCCGTTGGAGTTGGTGACGTTGGGGACCACGGGTGTGCATTTTTTTCCGGGGTCGAGTCGGTACAGAGTGGCGGCACCGGTGGTTTTGTCGGTGGCGATGGTGCCGGCGAAGAGGCGTCCGTCGGGGGAGACGGCGGCGTCGTTGAAGCGGTTGCGGGGAAGATCGGGTTCGGGATCCACGATGAACTCCGATTCGCCGCTTTCGAGATCCAGAGTGTACAGTCCATGATCCCCGCCCCAGATCCAGCGTCCGTCCGCACAGGGCAGCGCGAAGCCGATACGTTGATCCAGGACCCAAGTGGTTTCGGTTTCGTCGAGTGGATTCAGGCGGACGAGGGTGTGCCCCTCGATATCGACATAATAGAGATGATCCCGCCACCAAACAGGGCCCTCTCCCCACTGTGAAATGCGGCTTCCAATCGGTTTCGGGGTCATGAGGATCGGCTCCTTTTTACGGGACGGTGGGGTTCGAAAGTGGTGCGGCGTCCCCGCGCGGCCCGGCTGGCTTTGTGTTCACTCTGGTGGTAAAGAACCTCCTGACTGCGCAGGGGCTTTTCCCCCTGTTTCGGGTGCAGCCGGTGATAGCTTCCGTCCGCCCGTAATTCCCGCGCCTTGACCGTGTCGGCGAGGCCGGTGACCAGGATATGTTCGAGTTCCTCGCGCAGGGCGGGCTCGTCCACCGGCGTCATCAATTCCACTCGTTTGTCCAGGTTGCGGCTCATCCAGTCCGCGCTGGAGATGAATACCCGGGGGTGCCCGCCGTGACGGAACCAAAAAATGCGCGAGTGCTCGAGAAAGCGGTCGATGATACTGACCACCCGGATGTGTTCGCTGAGCCCTTTGACTCCGGGATGGAGGCAGCAGACTCCGCGCACCAGCAATTCAATCTGAACCCCGGCTTTGGAGGCCTTGTAGAGGATTTTGATCATATCGGGATCGGTCAGCGAATTGAACTTGGCGCGGATATGCCCCTTGTCTCCCTGTTTCGCGCGCTCGATTTCGCCCTCGATCAATTGTACCAACGTATCGCGGATGGTGAGGGGGGCGGCGGCGAGGCGGCGGAAGGTCTGGGGCTGACTGAATCCGGTGATGGTGTTGAAGAACATGGAGGCGTCGACCCCCAGATCCGGGTCGCAGGTCAGATAACTGACGTCGGTGTACAGTTTGGCGGTGCCCTCGTTGTAGTTTCCGGTGCCGAGATGGAGGTAGCGACGGATACCGCCGGGTTCGCGTCGCACGATAATCAGCAATTTGGCGTGGGTCTTGAAGCCTTTGACCCCGTAAATCACCTGTACGCCCGCCTGTTCCATGGCCCGGGCCCACTCGATGTTGCGGGCCTCGTCGAAGCGGGCCTTGAGTTCCACGATCACGGTCACGGTTTTCCCTTTTTCCGCGGCCCGCATCAGCGCGGCCACGATGGGACTGTTTTTGCTGGTGCGGTAAAGAATCTGTTTGATGGCGATGACCTGGGGATCCTCCGCCGCCTGCTCGATCAGCTTCACCACCGGTTCAAAGGAGTCGTAAGGATGATGAAAGAGGCGTGATCGGGCGGCGATTTGCTCGAACAGGGATTTGGACAAATCCAGTTTGGGATCGGGCCGGGGCGGCCATTCCTCCTGGCGAAGGTGGTCGTAACCCGGCAACGAGGCGATACTGAAATAATCGGAGAAATTGAGGGGACCGGAGACCCGATAGATTTCGGGTTCGCCCACGGAGAAAATTTTACGCAACTGCCGTTCCGCCACCAGGGTGGCGGTGTCGAGGAGTTCGATGCGGACGCATTCGCTGACTTTTCGCTCGCTGAGCACCGCGTCCATTTGAGTGAGCAGGTCCAGGGCTCCGTCCTCGGATACCGCCATGTCCGCGTTGCGGGTGATGCGGAAGGGCACGGCCTCCAGCACCTCGTCGGAGGGGAAGAATTCCTGAATGTGCATGGCCACCACATCCTCCACCGGCATGTAGCCGTAGCCGTTTTCCACCCGCAGCGAAATAAACCGGTCCACCGAACCCGCGATGGGCAGGATGGCCAGGCGGGATCTGCGTTTTCCGTTTTTCACGTCATCCTTCAGGCGGATGAACAGGTGCAGGGTGAGATTGGCATAAAACGGAAGCGGGCCGTCCGGGTTGACCGCGGCGGGGGTGAGGGTGGGCACCAGTTCCTCGACGCATAATTTGTGCAGTTGACGGCGTTGTTCGCCGTTGGCGGTTTCGGGGGTGATGCGCACGATACCGGCCTGGTGGAGTTCCGGTTCGATTTCTTCGCGGAAGCAGGTACACTGCTCCTTGACCAGCCCCTTCGCTTTTTGGGTGGCGTTTTGCAGCTGCTCGCGGGGGGTGAGTCCGCCGGCGTCTTTGCGGGTTTTGCCACCGGCGTTGAGAATGTGCAGGGAGCCGATGCGCACCATGAAAAATTCGTCCAGGTTGTTGCTGGTGATGGCGATAAATTTAAGGCGTTCCAGCAGGGGATTGTCGGGGTCGCGGGCTTCTTCGAGCACGCGGGCGTTAAAATCGAGCCAACTACTTTCGCGGTTGATAAATCGGGAGCTGCTCATGATGGATTATCCTTTAACTAAAATGACGTTCATGCCGAATACCTGTTCAAACATTTGACCCTTCACTTGCAGGGCACTGTTTTCGAGGTGCAGATTGTCCACGCCCGGTACCCGGATGAACAGGGTTTCGTCCGAGCGTTCGCAGAGAATGTGTTGAATGCGGCGTCCGCGGGAGCGGGCCAGGGCGTCGGCCACCCGGAGGATGGCGGAGAGTTGTTGCACGCAAATGCGGTCCCGACGGACGAGGGCCTGATAGAACGGGTGGGTGGTTTTGGGGGTGGAGCGCCTATGGTAACGGGCCACGTTGGCCACGATGCGGCTGTCGCGTCGGCCCAGTCCGAAAATCGGGGTATTGGCCAGAATATACATGGAATGTTTATGGTGGCTGGTGGTGGAAATGAAGGTGCCGATTTCGTGCAGCAGACAGGCGATGTGCAGCAGCACCCGATAGCGGGGACCGAGATGATGCTCTTCTTGCAGTTCATCAAACAATTGCAACGCGAGGCCGGCGACTTCCTCACCGTGCTTTTCATCCAAATGGAATTTTTGTCCCAGTTGCAGGGCGGATTCCAGCATTTGTCGGCGATAACTCTCCGTCCAGCCATCCTGCTGGGCGAGTTCCTGCAACAGACCGTCGCGCATGGTGAAGGCGCTGACTTTAAGGGTCTTGCAGCCCAGATCCTCGGCGAAGCGGCTGTAGGCGTAGAGCGCGGGGCCGAGGGTTTCCGCTTCGGCGAAGGTAATGTGATACTGCTCCACGCATTGTTCGAGACTGAGTTCGAGGAGGTGGTCGGTGAAGGCTTTCCACTTTTTGAGCGGTATCGGCTGCAGCAGATCCCGATTCCATTCGGGGTTGATCTGCATGGCCAGAAAACGGGCATCACCTCCAAGTGCAATTAAGGAGGGATCGCCTTCCTTGAAATCGCCCTTGAGCTGATGAAGGGTGTTGGTGATTTCCTGGTTGAGCACGTCGCGAATTTGATTCTGGGGGGTGCGTTGCTGCTCCAGAAGGTTGCGCAAGCGCACGGAGCCCAGGCGCATGACCCGGGTGTCGATGATGTTCTGATTGCGGAGTTCCAGCATTTCGGTGCGACCGCCGCCCACTTCCAGCACCAGGGTGTGCTCGGTGGTTTTGCGCCGCTTGTCGCGGAGGAAGGGGAGAACGCTGAGGTAGGTGAGGCGGGTGGCTTCGGCGTCGTCGATGATCTCGATCTCGATGCCGGTGGCCATGGCGACCCGGTCGAGGAGGGTGTCGCGGTTCGTGGCCTCCTGCACGGCGGAACTGGCCACCGCCCGCACATCCTCGGCGGCGACTTTGTATTCCTTCATCACCTGTTGAAAACTCTCCAGAATCCGCACACAGGCCTCTACGGTGGTGCGGCGGATGCGGCCGCGGGTGAACACGTCCTGCCCCAGGCGTACGGATTGATTCAGTTTTTCCAGAAACTGAATATTCCCGGCATCGTCGATATCCGCCAGGGCCATACGGATGGAGGCGGTGCCAATATCGATTACGGCCACGGTGCGGGTGCTCATTGCGCCTTTTGAAAGAAAAACAGATGATTCATGCTGAATATGTAGCAAAGCTCCTACCCAGTCTCAATCCTTATCGGATTACGTTTTGGTTAGGGTAGAAATGGACCGTCGGGCCCAAGCCGCAGCCCCCAAAGCGGTGGCATGATCGCCGAGTTCGGCGATTTTCAGGCTACAGGTTTTTTGCAGGGCATGCATAATTTTGGGTTCCATGGAGGTGGAGATGGCTTTCAGATACAGATCCGGCATCGCCTCCGGAAGGCCGCCTCCGATCACCATCACGTCCGGGGCCAGCAGATTGACCATTCCACCAAGCACGCTGCCGAGGGCGGAGCAAGCCTGACGCACGATACGTTCAATCACCTGATCCCCGTTTTTGATGGCGTCGGCCAGGGCACCGGAGCGAATGTCGGCGGGATCGCTGCCCACCTCTTTTTGGAGCCAGGGAGCCTGACCGCGCATCACGGCGGCAGAGGCGGCGGTGGAAATAGCCAGGCGACCGGCAACCGCTTCCAGACAACCCAGGCGTCCGCATCCGCACAGGGGGCCGTCCGGTTGAACGTGGAGATGTCCGATTTCCATGCAGGACCAGTGTTTCCCCTGATAAATGGTCCCGTTGTAAATCAGGCCGCCGCCAATTCCGGTACCGGGGAAAACGCCCATCACCGTCTCCGCCCCTTTTCCGGCCCCGCAGGTGAATTCGCCGAAAGTACCCGCATCCACATCGTTGACGGCGAATGCAGGCACTTTGAATTCCTTTTTCAGAATCGATTGGATCTCCACATCCTTCCACCCCAGATTTGGTGCCTTGACCAATACTCCGGTTTTGAGGTTGAGCACCCCCGGACAGCCGAGCCCCACCCCGCGCAGCTTCGCCGGGTCAATTCCCGCGTCCTTCACCGCATCCGCCCCGGTTTTCAACAACCGGTCCAATCCGGCCTCCTGACCCAGTTCCGCTTTGGTTTTGCGTCGCTTGGACGCGACCAGCTTCAGCTTGTCGTCATAGACCTCGGCCAAGATTTTGGTGCCCCCCAAATCGATACCCAGCCAATACGCGTCTTCGGATGTGGATGTGTTCATTCATGAAATCTAGCAAAGCCTGGAGATCGGCTCAAACTTATTCGGGTTCAGGTACCCATTTTATTTACAACAACGGATTTCATTCGACTGTGCCAAGGAGCGGCTGGGTATCCCGATGCCCCTTGGGGCATTTGTGGTGCGTATCATTTTCTCTGCCCTATCCTGAGCGTGGGTTGAATTCGCCTTGCATCCGGGCCGGGTTGCATTATAGAGCCTGTTAGAAATGTATTACCTCTATGTGGAAGGAAACGAATGAAGATTTTTTTGAGCGGCAACCTGGTGGATGAAGCGGATGCGAAAGTGTCGGTGTTTGATCATGGTCTTTTGTATGGAGACGGCGTGTTCGAGGGAATTCGTGCCTATCACGGCAAGGTATTCCTGTTGAAGGAGCATGTGAGCCGCCTGTATGAATCCGCCAAAGCGATTGCGCTGACCATTCCCATGACGGAGGAGGAGATGTGCGAGGCGGTGCGCGATACCTGCCGGGCCAATGCCCTGTCCGAGGGCTATATCCGTCTAGTGGTCACCCGGGGCGTGGGCACGCTGGGGTTGAATCCTTATCTGTGCGATAAACCGGAAATCATCATTATCGCGGCTAAAATCCAGTTGTATCCGCCGGAATTGTACGAAACCGGCTTGAAAGTGGTAACCGTGGGCACGGTTCGCAATCATCCCGAAGCGATTAATCCGCGGATTAAGAGCCTGAATTATTTGAACAACGTATTGGCGAAAATCGAGGCGATTAATTCCGGGGTGCTGGAGTGTATCATGCTGAATTCGCAGGGTCAGGTCGCGGAAGCGTCGGGGGACAATATCTTTGTGGTCAAAAACGGGGTAATGCTGACGCCGCCGGTGTGGTGCGGAGCTCTGGACGGGATTACCCGTCGGGCGGTGATGCAAATTGCCACTGATGCCGGAATAACGGTAAAAGAGTCGGTTTTGCAGCGCTACGACCTGTTTACGGCGGATGAAATGTTCCTGACCGGAACCGCGGCGGAAGTGATTGCGGTGACGGAAGTAGATCGTCGTCAGATTGGCGATGGCTTTCCGGGTGGGATCACGGTGGACTTGCAAGCCCGCTTTAAAGAATTCGTGAAGGAAAACGGTGTGTTGATACAGGACCCATGAAGTGTGACAAATGCGATAAACCCGCCACGGTGCATTTGACCCAGGTGATCAATGGCAAGATGCAGAAACTGCATTTGTGCCAGGCCTGTGCGGACGAGGCGGGGGTGGGGCATGGCGCAACCTTTTCGATGTCGGATTTGCTTCTGGGGCAGGGGGTTGCGCAACCGTTGGCTCAAGGCGGGCGCAGCCGGAGTTGTCCGGAGTGTGGATGGACCCTGCATCGATTGCGCAAGGCGGGGCGTTTCGGCTGCCCCGCATGTTACGAAAGTTTTGAAAAGGAAGTGACCGGGCTGTTGAAGTCGATTCACCACGCCACCGAACATGTGGGCAGACATCCGCGAAACCGGGTGAGAAAATTGTCCATGCGCAATCGCATCGAATCGTTGGAATCGAGCATCTCGGAGGCAATTGAGGCCGAGGAATATGAAAAGGCGGCTAAATACCGGGATGAATTGAAGGATCTGCAAAAGAACGGTCACGAAGGAGGAAACCCCACATGACCATTGAGGAATTAGTGGACGCCCCCTGCACCTGGTTTATTGATCACGCTCCAAGCGAAATCGCGATCAGTTCCCGGATTCGCCTGGCCCGCAATATCGAGGGAATCCCCTTTCCTGCCCATGCGGAGGCTAAGCAGCGGGCGAGTATCCGCGAGCATACCTTGGAAATGTTGAAGGACAGCAGCCATTTCGAGGGCGGGTCTTTCTTTCGGGTGGATGAGTTGACCACCCTCCAAAAAAGCCTGTTGTACGAACGAAGCTTGATCAGCAAGGACCTGGCGGAGGAGAGTAATCAGAGTGGCTTGGCGGTGAGTCCGGATTTGCGGGATGTGGTAATGGTCAACGAAGAGGATCATTTGCGCCTGCAGGTGGTGCGCCCGGGGCTTAGTTTGGAAGATATTTGGGAGGAAATTTCGGCGGTGGATGACGAAATGGAGGAGATTCTGGAGATTGCCTATTCGGACCGGTTCGGCTATCTCACCTGTTGCCCGACCAATACCGGCACCGGAATGCGGGCGGGGGTGATGTTGCACCTGCCGGGATTGGTGCTAATGGAAGAGATTCGGCCGGTCCTGCGTGGATTGGGCAAACTGGGTTTGGCGGTGCGGGGTTCCGGGGGAGAGGGCAGCGACGCGGACGGGTTTTTGTATCAAATTTCTAATCAAATCACCCTCGGACGCTCCGAAAAATCAATTTTGAAGGATATTCAGGAGGTGGTATCGGAACTGGTTCAGCACGAGCAAAACGCCCGGTTGCGGTTGGAAGAGTCGAAACCGGCCGCCTTGCGGGATCGGGTGGGGCGGGCGCTGGGCATTTTGCAGCATGCCTGGATCCTCTCCTCCAAGGAGGCGCTGGACTTGCTGGCCATCATACGGTTGGGGCTATCCCTGGACCTGTTGGAATTGAATCAAGCCCATGAAGTGGAGCAACTTATGGTGGAGGTTCGCCCCGCCCATTTGCAGAAACTGGCGGTAAAAGAGCTTTCGGCGGAACAACGCGATATTTTTCGTGCAGAATGGGTGCGCTCGAAGCTTGCCGAATTAAAGAAAGGACGTAAACTCTAAGATATGAACAACTTTACCCCTCGCGCTCAACAAGTTTTACAACTGGCCCGCAAAGAAGCGGACCGATTCAACCACGGGTATGTGGGGACCGAACACTTGCTGTTGGGACTCATTGCCCTGGGACAGGGCGTAGCCGTAAACGTTTTGCAACGCATGGGCATCGATCTGGAAACGGTGCGCCTGGAAGTCGAAAAAGCGGTTGGGGTCGGACCGGAAACCAAAACCATGGGCAATGTACCTTTCACCCCCCGGGTAAAGAAAGTATTGGCGCTGGCCGGCAGCGAAGCGCGCGCGCTCAACCATTCCTATGTCGGCACCGAACATATTCTGCTTGGACTCCTCCGCGAAGGGGAGGGCGTGGCCGCGCGCGTGCTCAAGAATTTGATGGTGGATCTGGAAAAAACCCGAATTGAAATCATGAAGGAGTTGGATCCCGGTTACGACCCCTCCGAAGACCCCGGTATGGGGGGGGGCGAAACCGCCGCCGCCGGCAAGACCGCCGACACTTCCAAAGATCCCGCTAAACAAAAAACCCCGGCGCTTGCCGCTTTTGGACGGGATTTGACCGAAATGGCCCGTCGCAATGAGTTGGATCCGGTGATTGGCCGCAGTTCCGAAATCGAACGGGTCATTCAGATTCTCTGCCGACGAACCAAAAACAACCCGGTGTTGCTGGGTGAGGCCGGCGTGGGTAAAACCGCGATTGCGGAAGGATTGGCCCAAGCCATCGTCGATGGCGATGTGCCCGAACTGCTGGTGGAACGCAAAGTGATCACGCTCGATTTGGCACTGATGGTGGCGGGCACCAAATACCGCGGACAATTCGAGGAACGGATCAAGGCGGTGATGGATGAAATTCGTAAATCCGGCGATGTGATTCTGTTCATCGACGAATTGCACTCGATCGTGGGCGCTGGCAGCGCGGAAGGGGCGATGGATGCCTCCAATATTCTCAAACCCGCGCTGGCCCGCGGGGAATTGCAGTGCATTGGCGCTACTACTCTCAACGAGTACCGTAAATTTATCGAAAAAGATTCGGCACTGGAACGCCGATTCCAGTCGGTGATGGTAAAAGAACCCTCTGTGGAGGAGGCGGTGCTGATTCTGCAGGGCCTGCGCCGCAAATACGAGGAGCATCACCACGCCAAATTCACTGATCAGGCGGTACGCGAGGCGGTGGAATTGTCCTCACGCTATCTCACGGACCGCTTTCTGCCGGATAAAGCTATTGATTTGATGGATGAGGCCGGTTCCCGGGCACGTATTTCCTGCATGACCCGCCCGGCGGAACTCAAGACCATGGAAGCCCGCATCGAAGAAATCAAGCTGCGCAAGGACGAGGCCATCGAACACCAGAAATTTGAAGAAGCTGCCACCCTGCGCGATGAAGAACGCGAGGCCCGCGAGGAATTGGAATCCGCGTTGACGGAATGGCGCAAAGAACGGGACGAAAAAGTGGTGGAAGTTAACGATCAGGACATCATGCATGTCGTGTCCAAATGGACGGGCGTTCCCCTGACCCGCATGGAGGACACCGAAATGTCTCGCCTGCTCGACATGGAAACCGTGTTGTCCAATCAGGTGATTGGCCAGCCCGAAGCGGTCGGGGTGATCGCAAAGGCGCTGCGCCGTTCCCGGGCGGATTTGAAAGATCCGAACCGTCCCATTGGCTCTTTTGCTTTCCTCGGCCCCACCGGGGTGGGAAAAACCCTGTTGGCGAAAATGCTCACCGAATTCATGTTCGATGATCCCACCGCGCTCATACAGATTGACATGTCTGAGTACATGGAAAAATTTGCATCCTCGCGCCTGATCGGGTCGCCTCCCGGCTATGTGGGGCATGACGAGGGCGGACAGTTGACCGAGCAGGTTCGCCGCCGCCCCTACAGTGTGGTGCTGTTTGACGAAATCGAAAAAGCGCATCCGGACGTGATGAACCTGCTCCTGCAAATTCTGGAGGAAGGTAAAATCACCGACAGTTTGGGGCGAACCGTCGATTTCCGCAACACCATCATCATCATGACCAGTAATATCGGTGCGGAATTCACCAAGAAAAATACCGGTCTGGGCTTTATGCAGGCGAATCAGGACAGTAATTACACCGTTCTGAAAGAAAAAATGGTGGAAGCGGCCAAGCAGATGTACAAGCCGGAGCTGTTGAACCGGATTGATGAAATGATTGTGTTCCGTCAGTTGACCCGCGAAGACGTGGCCAAAATTCTGGATGTGGAACTGACCAAGGTACGCGGACGCCTCGCCTCCAAGCGTATGACCCTGCGCCTGGATGACAGCGCAACCCAGTTCCTGATTGGAAAGGGCTTCGATCCCGAATACGGGGCCCGCCCCCTGCGTCGCTCCATCGAGCGCTTTCTGGAAGATCCCTTGGCGGAGGAACTGCTCAGAGGCACCTTTTGCCCCGATCAGATTATCGAAGTAACGGTCGAGGACGACCACTTGCATTTTCAACAGGAATTGGCTGAAACCAATTGACCTGGATTCTGAACAGCATCAGTTGGGTATTCGGTCATGTCCCCTTGCGCCTGGCTCACGCGCTAGGGGCGGTGATCGGATGTAAGGCTTGGCTTTTCAGCCGACGGAAAGCGGAGATCCGGGGCCGCATCATGGACTGCTTGGGGGTGGAACAGGCAGAGGCCAACCAGATCATGCGCCGAATGTATCGGAATCTGGGGTATACGGTTTCCGAATTTTTCCGGATGCCTCACATGTCGGAATCCGAAATAGCCCGACATCTGGTGTTCAACCATATTGAACGCTTTCCGGAAAAGGGCACCGGCTACATCGCGCTGGTGGCGCATACCGGGAACTGGGAACTGCCCGCGGCGGCGGCGTCTCTCTATGGTCTGGACTCTTTGCATATGGTAGTGAAGTCGTTAAAACCCCCGTCTCTGAACCAGTGGGTCTGCAAAGTCCGGAGCCGGTGGGGTACGCATATCCATGACCGGCGCGGCTCTTCCCGCGATTTGCTGAAAGTAGTGAAAGCCCACGAACCGCTGGTGTTTGTTCTGGATCAGAATATGAAACGCAACTGGGGGATATTTGTGGACTTCTTCGGCA
The DNA here is from genome assembly GCA_018401235.1 of Kiritimatiellia bacterium. Classification (GTDB taxonomy): domain Bacteria; phylum Verrucomicrobiota; class Kiritimatiellia; order SS1-B-03-39; family UBA6053; genus UBA6053. Next base: position 47,573 of record JAGYLC010000002.1, on the reverse strand, counting down.
AATCGGCCTGCACCACGGATGGATTGGCTCACTTGGCCGCGATCAGCGGATATCCCATCTATCCGGTCTTCTGCCGGCGGAAATGGGAGGATCACACTTTGGTGGTCGAGGTGGGCGAGCAAATCCCGGGGCCGGCGGATCGATCACCGGAGGAAGTGCATCGGGTGACCGCGGCCTGCACGAAAGCCATCGAAGCCTTTATCCGGGAGCACCCGGAGCAGTGGATCTGGATGCACCGCCGCTGGCGTACGCAGCCGTTGGTTAAATAAAAGCACGAATATCACCATGGGCTCCCGGAAAGAGATCTTACCGGACCACGGATGGGGAAGAGAGGATGTCCAGCGGAGTGAGAGTGAGATAGGTATTCCTACCTGTCGGTCAGGGAGGATCTCTGTCGCTGGAAAATGATTTCAAATCGACCCTCCAACTTCGAATCTGCTCATACCCGGGGGCCAGTAGATTTACTCGAGAACCGAGGGATCTGCGCAACACCTAGCGCCCTCCATCCCGGACGGAGAATTCCAGTGCCCGGACACCCTACTCATGGCCTCGGCAATTATCCCTCGGGGACCGAGAGATCTACGCTTTTGGCCGTCCACCTTGCGACCTTTTGTGTGAGATTCCTCCATAATCGTAATTTCACACCTACTCCTAATCGACTGATTTTTTAAAAATCGATTACGATTGCGAGAATGATTACGCGTACGAGTGGAAGTCTCATCCCTCATCACGTATCCCTTATTTCCGCCGGTCTTTCAGTTCAGACCTCAGTTTGAAGGGCAAAATAGCGGATGGGCATCGCAGATTCAAATGCTGTTCTTAAACCAGCAAGTGTCCGCGAAGTCCGTGCCGTCCGCGGTTGTTTTTATTTGCTTCGGATTTTGTCAACCACGGACGGCGCGGACCCCACGGACCCATGCAGAAGGATGTTAGAGTCTTCCAGTGAAAGATGATACACATAAGCGTGTATTCCAGCGCGTTACACCCTGTTGGAGCTTTACCGCAGGGTGCCGCGTGGGGTTTGGGGTGAGTTCAGGGGCTCCACGCCCAGGACGCTGCCGTTGTGCTGGCCATTATCCGGTTCGCCCGCGCTCCGTGCTCCTCCGTGTACTCCAGCGAGCTTGCGAGCGGGTGGTTCATTCGGTTGCGGATGAAATCTGGGTTAGGCAAGTCACTTCACTTTGGATCCGTTCCTGCATTTGTATCTGCGATTGAAAATGCGAATTTCATCTCTTAAACTGAGGTCTGGACGACCACACGCGTGAGATCACAATCATCAAATGTCGAGGAATTTTTAGTTATGAACGCCATATCGATGAAATTCGAGTTGCGGGAGATCTCCGACCACATTCCTGGATCGGCCATCATAACTCTCGCGGAGGCGCAAAGAACGCAAAGATGGATGGGAAGTGCAGACTTCCTGATCTCGATGGGTATTTCGGGGTAAATCCCGGAAAATGATTTGGCACGAACGCTGGCAGATCTGGAAAAGGTGCCAAAGCAAATTCCTGCGGGATCAGGATGTCTGACCTTATTTACCCACATTTCGTCTACACGTTTTCCAACCCAACCTGGCCTCACCTCACCGCATCCGTGACAATCTGCTGCAGGACGGTGCAGCAGCAGAGGTATTCGTCGAGGTCGGCGTATTCGTCTACGGTGTGGGGATTGTGTTGGCCGGCGCCGAGGGTGACGGTGGGGATGCCTTTGACGTTGAGGAAGTTGGCGTCGAGGCCGCCGTTGGTGATGTGGGTTTTGCCGTTTCGGCCCAATTGTTTGAGCGCCTGCAGGGTGGCTTCCACTACGGGGGCGGTTTCGGAGATGCGGAAGGCGTGGTAATCCTCTTGTCGATGGAAGGTTATTTTTCCGGCTTTGCCGAGGTGGTTGGTGACGGAGGAGGCGGCCTGTTCGAAGCATTCCTGGATGGTGTCGGTGATCTCGCGTAAAAAGTCGGGATGGTGGCTGCGGGATTCGCCGGTGACGTGGACGGCGTCGGTTACCTGGTTGCTGGCTTCACCACCTTGAATGGATCCAATATTGCTGGTGCCGGTTTTCCCGTCTTTTTGGATGAGTCCAAAATAGCCCTTTGCGGCGATGTCGGCGATGGCCCGGGCTGCGATCAGCGCGGCGGAGACACCGTGTTCGGGGTGGACCCCGGCGTGGGCGGAGATGCCGGTAATGTCGATTTGCCAGCGGTGGGCCCCGATGGCTCCGATGATGGCGAGTTCGGGGTCGCCCGAATCAATATTGAAGCCCATCGCCGGGTGGCCGAGGTCGTCCATTCGTACCTCTTTGGCGCCCCAGAGTCCGATTTCTTCTCCCACCGTGAACAGCAGGGTGATGGGAGGGTGGGGGAGGTTGTTTTTGAGAAGGGTTTCGGCGAGGGTGAGGATGGCGGCGCAGGCGGTGCGGTTGTCGGCGCCGAGGGCGGTGTGACCTTCAGGGACGATGCGGCGTCCGTCGCGTTTGGGAATGCTTCCCCGCACCAGGGGAACGGTGTCCATGTGTCCGGAGAACATCAGGCGGGGTCCGGAAACGGTGCCGGGCAGTTTCACGATGAGGTTCCCCATTTCGAAGTCGTGGGGGATGCGGGTGTGGGCGTCGTCTTCCATGATCCAGGCGGGATCGCAGCCGGCATCGGTCAGTCGTTGAATGAGCGCATCCGCGATTTGGCGTTCGCATCCGCTGAGTCCGGGAACGGCCAGCAGATCGAGGAGGGTTTGTTCGGCCTGGGCGGGGTCGATGGTGGGGGTGGGCATATGTAGTCCTTAGAAAAAAGGGTTAGAGATCGGGATCCATTTCAAAGCGGAGTTGGCGAACGGCGGATTTGCCCATGCGCTCCTGCAGGCGCTTGAGCAGGGAGGCCGAGGCGACCCGTTTCAGTTCCGAGAGCCAGACATGGTGGTCGACATAGATGGTGAGCACGCCTTTCTCCCAGCGCCCGGGCCGTGAGTGGGTGGCGTTGGTGGTACCGGCAATGTCCTCCCAGCATTTGAAGATGTCGGAGAGGCGGGACTCGGATTCGAGTCCCATTTTTTTAAGCACGCCCGGGATCAGATCCCCCGCCTGCCGAATATTGGCTGGAGGGATGTAGCGGTAGTGGGATCCGTATCGTTCGCGTTGGAGCTGAAGCCATCCCGGGTCCACTTTGGGTTTGGGCGGCATGAGAACGGGTCCGGTTTAGCGGTGCTGACTCTTGACAATATCGGCTAGGAATTCCCCCAGAGGATTGCGTACCCGGGCAGCGTGCCAGTACATGGCGATGGTGCGTTTGGGAACTTTACCGCTGAAATTCTTGATCACGCAGGGGCCGGAGGGGGCTTTCTTGACGAACATTTCCGGGACTAGGCTCAGGCCCATTCCGAGGGCAACCAGGTTGTAGAGGGTTGAGAGCTGGCTGGTGGTGCAACTGACATTGCGGGAGACGCTGGCTTCGTTACAGAAAGCGTCGACCTGTGCGCTCAGGCAGTGCATGGGCTGCAGCACGATCGCATCCAGACCGTCCAGCATATTGACTTTCAATTCGCCGATGGAGGCCAGGGGGTGCTTCTTGGGCAATAGGGCGAAGAGGTCTTCGCTGAACAGGTTTTCCTGTTTGAGATGGGATTCCTGCACGGGGGGGCTCATGATGGCGCAGTCGATTTCGGCCCGTACCAGCATGCGGACCAGGTTGTCCGTGGTGTCCTCTCGAATATGCAGTTCGGAGTCGGGAAAGCGTTTGCGGAGTTCGCTAAGAGCTTCGGGGAGCAGGAAGGGGGCGATGGTGGGAATAGCACCGATGGTGAGACTGCCTTTACCCTGTTCCACATCCTGTTGCACGGCGTTGGAGGCTGAATTGACTTCCGCCAGGATGCGCTGGGCACGAGGAAGCAAAATGCGACCGGAGGGGGTCATTTGCACGCTACGACCGAGTCGGTCGAAGAGGCGTTGACCCAGTTCGCTTTCCAATTTAAGGATCTGCTGACTGAGGGAAGGTTGGGTGATGCCGCAACGCTCCGCGCCCCGGCTGAAGGACCCGGTTTCGGAGACGGCGATAAAGTAGCGTAGTTGATGTAATTCCATAGTTCATAACTATATAGTTCAGAACCGCCCTTGACGCAAGCTATGAACTGCATTATTTATTCAATTTTACACATATAAAGGACATTTTATGGCAACAACCGTGGATTTAGTGGAATTGGCGTCCGGATATTGGCAGTCTTTTGCCTTGGGAGCCGCCGTGGAACTGGGATTTTTTCCGATATTGGCCACCGGACCGGTGAAATCGGGTGAATTAGCCGAGTCGGTGGGGGCCTCGGAGGAGCATGTGGAGGCCTTGGTGAATAGCTTGTGCGGCTTGGGCTTACTGAGGCGATCGGATGCGGGCTACGAGTTAGATCCGGAGCAAAAGGCGCTTCTGGATCCGGCATCGCCCGAGAATATGCTGGGGGCCTTTCGGTTTAACCTGGATTTGGCAAAATTGTGGCTGAAATTACCGGAGTGCGTCCGTTCGGGGGAGCCGGTGATCCCGGAAAATCCCCATTTAGGCAAAGATCCCGATAAAACCAGGCGTTTTGTGGAGGGGATGCACAGTCGGGCGGGACTGATGGCGCGGGGATTGGTGCCGATGTTGACGCCCAAAGCGGGTTCCCGGGTGCTGGATGTGGGTGGGGGACCGGGTACCTTCAGCCTGAAACTGGCGGAGCGGGATGACAGTCTGGAGATCACCGTTTTGGACCTTCCGCCGATTGTGGAGGCGGCCAAGGAGATTCATGCCGGGAATCCCGCTGCGGAACGTATTCGGTTTATGGGCGGGGATTATCATCAGGCGGAATTTCCAGAAGAACAGGATATGATTTTGTATTGCGGGGCACTGCATCAGGAGCCGGAATCGCGGATTGAGGTACTGCTTGGAAAGATGAAAGAGGCGTTGAAACCCGGGGGAGAACTGGTGCTGGTGGATCTGATGCTGGATTCGGATCGTTGTACTCCCGCTTATTCGGCACTTTTCCAGTTGAATATGATGTTGATGCGCCCCGCATCCCGGGTTTACAGCTCCGAGCGGTTGTCGGAGTTGCTTCGCATCGTCGGATTTGGAACCATTGAAACTATAGAAGTGCCGGGTACGCCTTATCGGATGGTGAAGGCCAGCGCATGAAACACATGGGGTTTTCATGAATTCACAGAATTCACAGATTGACGCAGATTCTGCGCAAAAGGATGCAAAAACCTATGCAGTGATCGGAGCCGCCATGGCTGTTCATCGAGAATAAAGTAAGTTATCCGCAGATTACGCTGATGGAAGGCAGATTATGGGGGTTGCTTCGACTTTGAATTTCATGACGGTTTTACTATCTGTGTAAATCTGAGAAATCTGCGGATGAACACGAAAAACCTAAAAAAAGGAATAAGAAACGAATGACTGAACCAAAAATTGAACTGTATTATGCCGAAGTCTGCGGACTCTGCCACAAAGCGATGGACTATTTCCGTGAGCGGGGACTGGAGTTCACCGCGTACGAAATCGAGCATGACAAAGAAAAAGACGACTGGGTTCCCGGTCCAACCGTGGACGAGATGAAGCGTCGGGCGGGGGATGTGGATTTTGTACCGCAGATTTTTATCAATGGAACCCACATCGCGGGATGGAAAAAACTGGAACCCATGATAGAGAGCGGGGAATTTGATAAACTCCTTCAAAACACATGAATACAACCCCGTCGGTAAACCTTCCTGAAATCGTATCTCTCTGGCCTGCGGGCAAAGTACCCCTGGCCGGTCCTGAGGACGGGGAGTTGCCCCGTTTGACGGTATATCTTCCCAGCGAGGAATATCGTACGGGTCAGTCCGTGTTGATCCTGCCGGGCGGGGGCTATGGAATGGTGAGTACCGCAAAGGAGGGGCATCGCCCCGCTCAATACCTGAACGCGCACGGGATTGCGGCGGCGGTGCTGGAATATAGGCATGCGCCGCAGCGTCATCCGGTGCCGTTGATGGATGCCCAGCGGGGTTTGCGGATGCTGCGTTCCTTTGTGGATGGGCATGGATTGTCGACAGAACAGGTGGGGGTAATGGGATTTTCGGCGGGAGGACATTTGGCGGGAAGTCTGGCCACGCAACCGCCGGTGGAGGAGGGATGCGCGGGAGATGCGGTTGACGAAATTTCGTGCAAGCCCGACTTCGCGATATTGATATATCCGGTGGTGAGCTTTACCGCTCCGTATTCGCATTTCGGTTCCCGGGATAATTTGCTGGGGGTTCCTGCCGAACCCGGGCTGGCGGAGCGGCTGTCGATTGAAAAGGCGGTAACCTCGGATACGCCGCGCATGTTTCTCGTGCATGCCCAGAACGACGCAGGTGTTCCGGTGGCGAATTCGCTGGTGTTGGCGCAGGCCCTCAGTGACCACGGGGTTCCGGCGGACCTGCACGTGTATGCGGGGGGCGGACACGGATTCGGAATGGCCGCCAATCATGAGTGGGGACCCGCGTTATTGGCCTGGTTGGCCCGGTAGTGGAGTAGGGTGATTAAAAAGCGCTTCCGTCCGCGCGGGTGCCGCAAAGGCTGACTTCCAGGCCCAATTCGGCGGCCAGGCCGGCTTTGGCATACATGGCCAGATCGGCTTCCTCCGCCGAGTTCGCGTAGGCCACCTGGATGTGGTTGGCTTTGTGGCGGGCCATCATCTGATCCCGGCTCACGCCGTAGGTTACCGCATGCATGATCGGCCATTGCGGGGTGGTTTCTTTCCAGCGGCGCTCGGTTTCTTCCTGCGGAAGCTCGATTACCTTGGCGCGTCCGAGATCCATTTTGAGTTTGCCGCCCTCCATGAACACCCGGCTCCAGACGATCTCGCCCACCTTGGCGATTCCCCGCAGGGTACCGCCGCCCAGACGGAAATACATCGGGGGCTGACGGTGGGAATCGGACCCGGCCCATCCCCCGATATGGTGATCGGCGGGCGCACTTCCGGAAATCAGGAACACCCACACATACTCGTCGGTGCTGCCACTGGCGTCCCAATCGCCCCAGCGTAAATCGTGGAGGGTGTTGGCGGGGGGCTGACCGAGGGCGCTGTGAATCCGGTTGGTAAAGAGTCCATCCAGTCCCGCGCACTCATCCACTTCGTTGAAGTGCGGAATGGGCTCTCCTTCTCGAATGATGGAGCCGTCCGCACGCGACACCGGTGGGCGTTCGGTGGAGTTCAGGGTGCCTTCGACCAGGTCGGAGGCGGGGAGCAGGTCTTTGAGTCCCTGCTGATATTGAATGCCAATGGTTTCGCAGCCGAAGGTGTCCGCGATGCGGACCGCCGCGATGTACATTTTGCACTGTTGCAGAACCTGAGCTTTGGTCAAATCGCTTTCCTCGTTTTCCCCGAAGTGAAAGGTGAGTCCCTTGTCCACATACCACTGAAAGACGTTTTCCGCTTCGGCATCGGACACCTGGGTGGTTTCGTAATAGAGAGCCGACTGGGAGAGTCGCTCCTTGTAGACGCCGCATTGGAACAGCAATTCGTCGGGAATAATCGCGTTGTACATGCCCATGCAGCCCTCGTCGAATACCCCCAGAATCGATTTTTCGCGACGGAAGCTGTCCGAGATGTCGGATGCGACCTTCTTCGCCTGCTCTGGAACAGATGCCGGGTCGAATGCCTGTACATGATCCATGGCATGTTCCACTTTCCCTTGTTCGAGCCAGGATTTAAGACCGTTCACGAAACGTTCTTCACCGAAATCCTCGCTCCACAAGGTGCTGTAGGCCACCCCGGCCTTGGTCATGGAGCCATTGAGATTCAACATCCCCACCAGACCCGGCCAGGTGCCGGACCAGTTGGCCACGGTGAGGATGGGGGCGCGGTGTGAGATCAGTCCGTGCAGAATGTGATGGGAGTATTGCCAAACCGCCTCCGCCACAATCAGGGGAAGGTCGGGATCCACCTGTGCAAATACCGCCATGCCCTCCTTCTGGGAGCCGATAAATCCGTGTTTTTCATCCTCTTTGTAGGGATGAACCCGCTTCAACTCGTAGCCCAGCGCCTTCACCGCATCCGTCAGTTCCTTTTCCATACCGGCCTGTGCATCCCAACAGGTTTGATTGGCACTTAAACGTAAATCTCCATTTGCAAGCAATTGAATAACGGACATGGGGTTCTCCTTGGGTTTAAAAGAGGAAATATTACCGCAAAATGCATGCATATTGAAATAGCCGTAACTGGCATGATTGTGTATGTTTCTACCATGAGACCTGACGAGCCCCCCATCGAATATGGAGTACTGGGACCCCATATCCGGCTGTTATTTGCCCAGAAGCGACCCATAGGATATTGGGACTTTTCTAACCTGCGCGCGCCTTACTGGCGACTATATCACCTGTCCGCGCATGGCGCCTGGGTGAAGGTGGGACGAACCTTTTCCCGTCTGTCACCCGACCGCTTGTATCTGTTTCCGGCCAATCTGTCGTTTTCCTCCGGATGCGAAGTGGAGCTGGACCAATTTTTTGTACATTTCACCATTGAACCTGCTCTCACCGAGGCGAGCATGCCGGGGACCTTTCTGGCGGTGGAGTTGAACCTGGAGCTGAAATCGCTGTTGGAACGAATTCATGCCGGTACCAGCAGTGCCAGACAAAGCCTGTTGCTGATGGCGATGGTTCAGATGACCCTGGACGCGTCCGAACTTCAACTTCACGATCGAAGCCTCAGCACCCGGCTGGAGAAAGCACAGGACCTGATGCGGCACCATCTGCAGCAGGGGATCTCAAACGAAGAGATTGCGGAGGCGCTACACCTGTCCCCGAACGCGTTTAGTCGCTGGTACAAATCGGTCACCGGAACCCCGCCCCAATTTTGGCTCAACCGGGAACGCATCAACGAGGCCAGCTTTTGGCTTCACCATACGGACGCCTCTATGGAAAAAATCGCCGAGACGCTCGGTTTCTGTGACCGCTACCATTTCAGTCGGGTCTTCAAACGCATCCAGGGAGTCAGCCCCGCCGTCTTCCGAAAAAACCGCGACCTCCCCCCGCCCCGGCTACAGGTATAAGAGCAAGATAAAAACCATCCGTTGGAAAATATCCTTATACGCTATTCATCTGTGGTTTATTTCCGCTTTAAGATGCACTAGTGTTGTAAACAAATGTATATATTCCAAAATATGGCTTGAAATAGTCAACAATCTGACCTACTAGTTGACTATGATTCGATACAACGTCTAGACCTCAGTTTGAGGACGAATTTTACAAAAGTTCATCGCAAATCCAAATGGATGTTCATCGAATAAACAATTCCGAGCTCGCTCGGGGTGCGGAGAAATTCACCGGAATTCCCCCGTTCGCTTTCGCCCACTAATGCACATTGCGCACAAGTTGGCTTCCCGCACGCGGGAAGCTAACGGCGGCGGGGTGGGTGGGGCGGCGGTGGAGAGGGGTCCGGTATCGTGAAGTGAATTTCTCCGCACTCCGAGCGAGCTCAGAGTTTGGAAGTTGATCATAAACACTCATTTAAATCTGCGAACCCTTTCTGTCAAAATACTAAATAAACTGAGTTCTGAACGTCAGCGAGGCTAAAGCGAAGTTTTCAGCGGTAATGGAAACCGTTGAAGCGGGTAATTTTGTTACCTTGTGCAAGCGGAACCAGCCTATTGCCACTCTCCAACCCATCCCCCAAAGTCCCCCCCGCCGACTTCTCAACGCCATCACACCTGAATAGGGTGGGCTTCCGGGACGATCAAGATTGGACGACCTTGAGGAACCCGCGTTGCCCGCTTCGGACTGGGAGATGCTGTCGTGAACCTGTTGCTGGACACCCGTGCTATAGTGTTCTGACCACAGACTTGAAAATTCTCCGCTACCCGCATGTGGATACGTGCTGGTAAGTCGGGTTGTCACAGATATTTTCGGCCACAAAGAGGCATTGAAGGAATTGAACCTTTACACATGCAGGTTTGACATACACAAATATGTAAAATACTTTTTTGTATGAAAACAATTGTTACAAGTACCCATCTGGTTCGGAATCTCGGCGATTGCCTGGCCAGGGTGAGATATCGGGGAGAGAGTTTCGTCATCAAGAAAAACGATGAGATCATCGCCGAGATGATTCCTCCGGGGCCTCCGGCGGAGCTACTTGGTCGGAACCGGTGTCCGCAGTGGCCGCTTACCCGGCGGATGCCGATTTCGCGGACGATTTGGATCGGGTCAACCAGCTGATTCGTTAATGAAGAATCCATGGGACTGATACTGACTAAAACGACATTCAAGTCGCCGCCACCGCCCGAGCTTTGTCATACTCGGTATTGGTCGGCCAGCGGATGAAACGCATTTCCGCAGGGTGGGCCAGGACTTTGCCCACTTTTTACCAAACTTCGAGCTTGCTCGGGGTGCGGAGAAATTCAGTATACGATTCATGGCGCACCCTCATATTACTGCCGCTACAGCCTCCGCCCGGGTTTTGGGTCCGCATTGCGGACCCAAAAACCCGGGCGGGGCGGGCGCGGAAGCGTTTTTGGCACCGGGAGGTTCTTAACCTGAATTTCTCCGCGAACCCCGCAAGCGGGGTTCTTGGCCCGACTACCGGGATTGAAAGTCATTTTCACTGAGTCGACCTGTTTTGCGCGGGTCATCATTCCAATAGCTTGTCGGTGAACTAAACGGATCATGGATATATCGTGCAAACATTTGTACAAAATTAAACAGATACCGAACGTGGAATAATGAATCGATTTCTCTTGAAACGCCGTCCAGTTCCCCATTAGTCTTGGCTGCCCAGCAGGCAACAATTTAATACCTGAATGTTCAGGAATGAAAGAGAACATAGATGAAACTTCTTTTTCCGATACTTTGGCTAATTCCCGATGGGGAGCATCATTTTTTGGCCTTCGTGTGCAACAGCCCAACTGCCTGAGCCACCTGCAGAAAAAAAATACCTGAGCCACCGGGCAGAAATGAAGAGCAGCTTCGATACAGTAGAGGCTCCTGTATTAAAGGTGTTTTCCGTCGAGGAAGGTGGACACAGATTTGTAGCCTATTTGGTCAAATGGAAACGGATTCGGGAGGTGATTGTAAGTGATCCATTGGCCCGTAGTCAGGTTCAAGAAGGCGATCGGATCTTATTCATGGCTCAGAAACTGAGCATGCCCGACGACCTGATAAACGTCTCCAGCCTGAATTTCCATTTTCTAAATGCAATTAAGACGGATGCGCAGATGAAGGGGTGGAGGAAGAACGCTATTTCACCCGGAGGAGCGTAATCGACAAATGAAAGTTGCCCAAGGTGATTCTGGATGCGGCAAAAACGGAAAGAGATCGTTTTACGCTGAATCGTGCGTCGAGAAATGCCTTGAAGAAGGGGTGAAACGGAAAAAGCCCGTGAGCTTGCAAACTGAACAGGAGAAACTCCTGCCCAACTATAAAAATGATTGGAACTATGGCAATGCGGTTCAGGATACGAATCAGGTGCTGGGGCTGATTGACTTGAATCCGGTGATGTTGAGGAGGCCAAGAAACGACTCCTTGCTTCTGCTGACAGCGAGGTTCCCGCAAATGAACTCCCTTCGACCAAATATGCACCTCGCCAAAGCGTTGTTGGAAAAAAGGGGAAAAGGATATCGTGTTGGAGTACTCTCAAACGCTGCGGTACATTCTGGAAGATGGGCGAGGCAAAGCTTCGCTGCATGGACTGCCGCCAGAAAAAAAAGGCGAAATCCCGATTTCGGCGCAAATCTTTTTATTGATTCAAAATAAGGATACGAAGATGAAACTACAAGAGTGGCAGAAGAAATCCTCCATGAGATGAAACCGGAAGGCAGCGTGCTTGTCATTTGGTTTTTTACGAAGTGTCTTGGTTTCAGCTTTGTTGGGGCCTTTGACATTTTGCTTTGTGGTTTTTCTGGTGATGTTCTCCGCTGCCAGAGGTTCGACAGCATCAGCCCGATAACAACAATCGGGATTCACCGCTCCGCTTGTCGTAGTATATGTTCTGTGTTGTCCATGCTCTACCGTTCCCGTTAATGGAACATCCAGAAAGTACAGGCGTCCCGCCGCTGGCTTTTGCTTCAGAGGCGGGATGCCTCCCCTGTTGCTTTGATTTCGCTTCTCTGACCCGCAGGGCCTGTCATGCGTGAAGGGACCGATTCCGGGACGGTGGATCTGTATACGCTGCTGAGTTACAATTTCAGAACAAACAGCGGTAGTAGAACGGACGATGCTGGATGTGTTCGATGGAGCGGGAAAACAAATTTTATCAACCTTTTCCGCGGAAAATACCGGAATCCGTGCTTTCGGGAAGGTGGAGGATTTAAATGAGCAACGAGATTAAACGAAACAAACTACAAAACTGGCTGGTTGAACATGAGTTCTGTCAACAGATGCGGCCTTCTGTGGATAAGGAGACCCGGGAAACTGCACCCATCGATTTTTCAGGTGAACCTGCGTCTTGCGAAGGCCAGATTCGCGTGTGGCCCGCCGTGAATCCGGCGGAACCGGTATATGGGTTGCTGATGCGCGGGAGCTATGGGCTGTGGCGGGTTTTCCAGTTTTCTCCCCTGGCTCTCCCGGCGGTGGCCGAAGAATTGCGGGTGCGGGAGGAGGGGCCGGTGTGGGTGATTCAGGGATGGAATACAAGAACGGGCCCCACGACAATGGTGGAATCCAGTTGGTGCGTGGGAAAGGTGGAGGAGGAGGTCCCTTTCAGGGTCAACAGTTGGTGGGTGACGATGGGGAATGAGGAGAGTTTTCCTGAAATGTTGTCAACGTACATCGATCCTCCCCTCCGTAACCCGCTGGATCCCCATCATGGATACCGGGAGGAGGAACAGCAGCGGGTGGATCGCTGCCTGGGGGAGTCGTTGCCGGCGGATGATTCCTGTGCACCGAAGCTGGACATCGCCGCCGAGCCGGAAGCGGAATATGGCGACTCCTCGGAGGAGCCCGATTAAAATCGCGAAGCAGACCGGGACAGGATGATCGTTTCCCGGACCTCCACACCGGAGGAGAAAATCCGCTTCTTTTGTTCGTTGTTTCGGGGGAGGGAGGATGTGTTTGCGAAGAGGTTTGAGAGTCGGAAAACAGGGCGGGGGGGTATGCGCCGGCGTGTCGGAATGAGTGGGTGCGGGGTATTTGCGAAAAGCCCCGGATCAAGTGCGCGGAGTGTCGGAATCGTGCGTTTATTCCCATCGGAGAGGATGAGGTCCGTGCGCACCTGACGGGGTGGGATCATCAGGGGAACCCTTTTGTGATGGGGCTCTATCCTATGCTGGAGGATGAGTGCTGTTGGTTTCTGGCCCTGGATTTGGATGGGGAGGAGTGGAGGGAAGATGCGGTTGCGTTGCGCGATGTCTGCGGTCGACTGGAAGTTCCGGTTGCTCTGGAACGTTCCCGTTCCGGTAATGGCGGGCATTTGTGGATTTTTTTCGAGGAGCCGCTCCCGGCGTCGCTGGCCCGGAAGCTTGGATCGAGTCTGTTGACTGCGGCCATGAACGAGCGTCCCGATTTGGGGTTCAACTCCTATGATCGTCTGTTTCCTAATCAGGATACTCTGCCTCGGGGTGGGTTTGGAAATTTGATTGCGCTTCCACTGCAGGGAGCCGCCCGCAAGCAGGGGAACAGCGTGTTTCTCGACGAGGGGTTTCAGCCTCACGAAGACCAATGGGCTTTTCTGTCTTCCAGTAGCAGGATGGCTCGGCTAGAAGTGGAGGAACGGGTGGGGCGGGAGGGGTTGGTGTTGGGTGTCCGCTCGGTTCCGGACGAGGCCTTCGCCCTCGAACCCTGGAAAGCGCCGCCCTCGCGGCGTGCCGAGGTTCCGGTGACCGGCCCCCTGCCGGAGCGGATTGAGTTCGTTCTGTCGGATCAGATTTATTTGCCCCGGGATTCCCTGACCCCGTCGCTTCGCAATCGTCTGCTGCGGCTGGCCGTATTTCAGAATCCGGAGTTCTACAAAGCCCAGGCCATGCGACTGCCCACCTACGAAAAGCCGCGGATCATCGCCTGTGCGGAGGAGTTCGAGGCGCATCTGGCCTTGCCTCGTGGCTGCCTGGAGGAAATGACCGCGCTGTTCCGCTCCTTGGGAATCCGCTACCGCCGAAAGGACAAACGATTTGGAGGTCTTCCAGTTGAGGTGACGTTCCAGGGTGCTCTCCGGGAAGACCAGCTCAAAGCGGCGGAGGAACTGATTCGCCACGACACGGGTGTGTTGTCCGCGACTACCGCATTCGGTAAAACTGTGCTGGCGGCATGGATGATTGCCGAACGGGGTGTGAATACTCTGGTGTTGGTGCATCGCCGTCAACTGATGGACCAATGGGTGGAGCGGCTCGTGGAGTTTCTGGATCTCGATGCCAAGGAAATAGGGTGCCTTGGTGGTGGCCGTCGGAAGCTCATGGGGAAGGTGGACATTGCGTTATTGCAGAGCGTGGTACGGAAAGGGGTGGTAGACGACCGGGTTGCGGAATATGGCCAGGTAATCGTGGACGAGTGTCATCACGTTTCCGCCCGAAATTTCGAACTGGCGGTACGCCGGGCCAAAGCAAAATACGTGCTAGGGCTATCGGCCACGGTTACCCGCAAAGACGGTCATCATCCGATTGTGTTTATGCAGTGTGGACCGGTGCGCCATCGGGTGGAGGCCACGGCTCACGCCGCCACCGCCTCCCTGCTTCGTCAGATCCTGGTTCGGCCCACCCGATTTCAGCTTCCCGTACTGGAGGAGGAAACGGACTTTCCAGACTTCACCCGGCTGATGGATTACCTGATGCACGACGAGTCCAGAAACCAGGTCATTTGCGGAGATATTCGGCGGGCGGTGGAACAAGGGGCCTCCGCCCTGGTCTTGACCGAACGTACGGAGCATGTAGAGATGCTGACTGTCCGATTGAGCGAGTCAGGGTTGAAGGTGGTGGCGATTCGCGGAGGCATGGGTAAAAAGGATCTGCAGGAAAAGTTGGACGCATTACAAGCATCCCGATCCACGGTGCTCGTGGCGACGGGGCGCTTCGTGGGCGAGGGATTCGACCATGCGCGACTGGATACCCTATTCCTTGCCATGCCCGTTTCCTGGAAGGGCATTGTGGCCCAGTATGTGGGTCGACTGCATCGTCTGGACGAGGGGAAAGACAGGGTTCGGGTCTACGATTACGCGGACCTCGAGGTGTCCATGCTGGGTCGAATGTTCGACAAACGCTGTCGGGAGTATGAGCGGCTTGGATATTCAATTTTATTACCCGCATCCGCCTTGCCGGGGTGGCCAACAGAAGTGCCGCTTCCGGTGGACGCGGGATGGAAACGGCGCTACGCCGCCAGTGTGCAGCGACTGGTTCGGGACGGGGTGGATATCCCGCTGGCGGAATTGTTTGTGGACGTCACGGAGATGTGCGAAGTGGGGAACGCCACCGGAGAAGAACGCGCCCGGAGCGCCAGCGAGGCTTTCCTGTATCGTCGCTTGCAGAGTTTGGACGCAACCCGAGATCGGTTCGAGTTGAATGTAAAACTGCCGATTTCCTTTGCGGGCCAGGGAACCATGGAGGTGGATTTTCTGCATCGTGGAGGAAAATTGGTGATGGAGTTGGACGGGCCCCATCATTTCCAGGATGCGGACGCCTATCGACACGACCGGATGAAAGATGCCCGGCTCCAGGAACATGGACATCGGGTGCTCCGATTTTTGAGCCAGGATCTCGGATCCCATTTAAACCATGTGTTGGACGAGATCCTCCGGACGATGGCTTCGGTTGTTCGGGACCACGGATAGCCATGCCGGACCACGGATGAAGAATAAAGGAGACATTTTGGATAAGGAAACCCCGCGAACTGCGTGCGCCGAAGCCTTGGCGAAGGAGTATGCAGTTCGCGGGTATACCCTCTTACCATCCGTTGTCCGGCAACGCCATCCGTTGGGCTATTTACTCTGTATTTTCTTCGGTTGCGGATGACATCCGCGTCAGGGATACGTCCAGCCAATGTCAAAGGAGGTGCCGGCTTTGCTGAAGGTGAGCTGAATGTGTTGATCCTTCTCGATCTTTTGCGTGAAGGTCGCGTCGCGGGTTTGCTCGATCAATTCCTTAAAGGCGTGATAGGCGGGGCGGGGGCGCCAGCCGTTTGGGTCCCGGTCGTCTATCAATCCGAATCCGTGCGCGGCCAGATTCCACCAGTAGACCTGATCCGCTAATCCGCTGCAGACAGCCAGCAGAAAATATCGGCGCATGTAATCGGCGTAGGTGGCTTCATCGACGCTGGGATCGTTGAAGCGGGCACCCGGACTTTGGTAGGGGCTGCCCACCGGGGACCAGACTCCGGTGCCTTTGAGGGGCCAGTTGACCTCGGACACGATCAGACGCTCGGCGCAGGCCGGATGCACCCGGGCCATGGCCCGGGCCATGGCCAGTTTCGCCACGGTGTCGTATCCGTTCTGGACATTTTCGGGCGCTCCGCGTCTGTCTACGTATAAGTGATGTGAAAATGCAGACAAACTTTGCGTGGGCCACTGATCCAGCAGCGGTAGTACCCGGGGGTATTCGAAATCGATTCCCGCCGGACCTATCAACGGAATTTGAGGGAAACGATTATGCCAATCTTTAAAAGCTGAAATCAGGCTCCGGTATTCCTCGTAATCCCACACGCCCCATTTCACTCGATTGATCGCGTGTCCGACTTCGAAGCCTTCCACAAACCCGCTCAAGGCACCGCCGGCTTGTTCAACAAACGCATTCCAGGCGGTGGGAAATTGAATTGCCCGCCTGTCCTGAATTAATGCCACGGTGACCCGATGTCCCTCCGCTTTCAGTTTCCGGATGGCGTCCAGGGCGTAGCGTCGGTTGGAGACGCTTTCGTGATGATATAACCGAACCATCAGGGGCAGGGGGCCCAGGGGCTCGAGCCAGCGACGCTCCTTTTCAAATCGATCCGGCTCCAAGTTGCAACTCAGGCCGATACATCCATTCATGTCCACTGGCTGAGACCAGGCCTGCTCCCGGATATCGTTATATGCCGCCTTGATTTTGCGTCCGTGCTTGAGAGAAGCAGCTCCCATTTCCAACAGATCCCGTTTCCGGTAATAAGGACGTTTATCCCGGCTGCGCAGCGCGGGAATGGCCTGACGCGAACGATCATCCCAAATCCAGATGTCTTTCTCGGGCGGGTAGTCCCGTGCGGGAGGGAGAGATTTTTGGAAGGGATGACGGAGTCGGCGTCTGCACTGTTGCCGTTGGATTCGTTTTCGGGCGCGACGCTCCGCTTTACTGAATGCCGCAGAGACGGTTTCGGGAGTGGACTGCATCTCAAAAAAGATCCGGCGCAGATCGGAGGGCAGGGTGATGCGGCCGTTGTCGCGTCCGCGAATGCGGGGGGGCAGATTCGTCCAAATTTTGCCTCGGTGCGGATCCAGGATAAAGGCTTCCTTCCATTTCCCTTTTTCATCCCGGGAAATCAGGATATTCGGGTTGTTCAGGGCGCGGTGCTCAAAATTCGCGTCATGCATCTTGCGGACCGCGTGTGCTGCAAGCTCCAGTAACTCCATCAGGTCCCGACAAAGAGGTTTTTCAAAATAATGATGCAAGAGTGCCCCCCGCAAGGTGCAACTGTTCGGAATGCATTCCGTAACCAGATATTGCTCCAGAATTCGATTTCCGGAGTGTACCTCCAGCCAGGCCACGGGACGCGGAGTGGGCACCCCGTGTTCGAGCAGATGTTGTGCGTTCACAAATGCCCGACGGGCGCGACTGCCACGACCCGTCAGCTCATCCAGGCTGGATTTCCACAAGGGAGGAGGGGTATATTTTTTCAAGGCCAGGGGGCTGTAGCCAACGGGGGGGCGAACGCTGCGCAGGTGGTCCCTTTCCGGGGAGAGGGCATCTCCCTCCGGTACGTTGGGCAGGGTGGCCAGCCACTCCCGCATCCGGGGTGAATCGAATTCCAGGTGAATGCCACCCTGAAAGCGCCCTATGGATTCAGAAGTGGACACGTCTGGAGGAGGGGCTTCGGGACACCCATTCGATACCAATCAACAACAACAGAAGCAACAGCGTCAACAACCAGCCGTCATCGAATTTGGAACTATGACCGCCGATCCAGGGTTGATAGGGGATATCCAGATTGAAGGTGCTTTGATGGGTAAACCATCGGATGCATCCGACGGCGGAGGCGTGCAGACCCACTGCGGCCCAGATGTCCTTTCGGTAATAAACCAGTCTGGAGAGCACCAGTCCGAATGCCAGCATATTGAGAAATTTGAGTGGATTTACCGGATTGGAAAATTCGGAAACCAGGGCGGATGACAGAACCGCCCATACCCCTTCATCAAAGCTGGCCCGGGTGGCTTCCATAAAATGCGCCCAGGCAAACAGAAGGCTGGATACCCATGCGCCTACCCATGGTGTCCAGGCCTTTTCCATAGTCCGGTACAGCACCCCCCGGGCTAAGGTTTCTTCTATGATGCCCACCCCCAATCCCGTCACCAGAAACGCTTTAAAAATCGCGCCCAGCCAGCGAGCCAAAGAAAACTCCTGCCACTCGCGAATCCCGGTGATCAGTGAAATCGTGATAATAAACGACATGGTCAGAAATCCAATTCCATACCACAACCAAAAATCCCGGTACCGATCTGCACGTGATTGATCCGAGTTCCAACCTAAATCGCGAAAGCCGCGCCAGCCCATTTTTTTGAGGATCCAGGGTGCTAATACAATTGCCAGCAGGGTTTGATAGCGTCGGAGAATTCGTGCCGGACCGTGGGTTTCGATAAACTCAAACCACCATCCGGATTCAGCGTGTAGCCCCAGACGGATTAAAAAAGCCCCGGACAGAACCCCACCGATAATGATAAGGGTGAAATAGAGTACGAACCAGAAAGCGGCGCGACCGGGTGTGGTGCGTCGGGTAAAGGATGGCGGATTCAGAAGAATACTCATAATGTCTGACATTCTCCACAAAAATCACATAATGTAAAGCGAGGAAGCATGAAACAAGATTCTTCATCATGGCTTTTTACTTTGGGCAAGAAAGTAAACCCCTGCTATCGCATTTGCATAAGCCAAAATCGCTCCCGCCCGGCCAGATCGCATCGGCCTTCGATGTGCCAGCCCAGTTTCCCGGCCGCCGGGCGATAGAGATGACCCTGTTGTTCTCCCGTTTCCAGTAGCAGGGTGCCTGATGCGGAGAGCACCCGACCTGCGTCCTCCATCAATTCCAGGACCAGATCCGTGCCATCCGGGCCGGAGAACAAGGCGAGGTCGGGTTCAAAT
The DNA here is from genome assembly GCA_018401235.1 of Kiritimatiellia bacterium. Taxonomy (GTDB): domain Bacteria; phylum Verrucomicrobiota; class Kiritimatiellia; order SS1-B-03-39; family UBA6053; genus UBA6053. The sequence continues at coordinate 28,373 of JAGYLC010000002.1, read as the reverse complement.
TCCCGCACCTCCTTCGGCAACTCGACCCGCTCTTTTTCTCCGATATAGGGTAGATTCGCCAGAATCACATCCCAGCTCCCTTCCGCCTCCTGTTTGCAGAGGTGGCCGGGGGCAAACGCGACCTCCAGCGCGAGGCGTCGAGCATTTTCCCTTGCCACTTCCAGGGCGTCTGTTGATACATCCCGCCCCTCCACCACGCAGTCGGGTCGCGCTTTTTTAATGGACAGCGCCATGCAGCCGCTGCCCGTCCCCACATCCAGCACCCGATCTCCGGGCCGGATCACTTCCTCCAGTGCGATGTGCACCAACTGCTCGGTTTCCGGACGGGGAATCAGTACCCTCGCGTCCACTACCAGTTCCAGGTCTCGGAATGGAGCCCGCCCGCACACATACTGCACGGTTCCCCGCGACGCAGTCGCTCGGCTGCCGCCACGAATTCTCCGCGCAGTTTTCATTGGGACAGTCCCTCATCGGCAGCGCCGTCAACGACAACTCCAACCGATCCGACAGCCACCAGCGAAGTTTTTCTGCCGGAACGTCCGCATAGTGATTAAAAAGGTGCTGCCAGGTCATAAAAAAAACTCATGGGTTCCCATGTCAGATAACATGGTTCACGCCCGAGTACAAACCAAGATATTCCAGGACATTCCCCATTATTTCAGCGTAAAGCGCAGATTAACCTTTAAAGACAGGGTATATCGATATTTGATTATGATGAACAGGAGTTGATCCGGATGATTTTGTTATCCGGTCAAAAAAATAACCGTTCACTTGGCAAGCATGATCCCGTCAAAAAATGGGGGAAGTCCCGGCCCGTTTTCGCAAGGGGTTGATACAAAATTGTCGTTGGTACATTTATGTTTTAGTTTTGACATAACCGAAATCTAACAGAATAAAGTCTTAACCTTATCGTCAAAACCTGCTTTAATTAAAGCCATGAATTACGAATGTAGTTTCCAACCTTTTAACCGGGAAGTTCTGGGATGATAAACAAACAGCGTCGTGGATACAAATTGTTTAAACAACTCCCTGCACGGATGCGTATACATTCACCGGACCCCCTGACCCGCTTAGACGAGGCGATTGCGGCACTGAAAGTGGTGGACTCCACCTGTACACCGCCCACCTACATGATCGGGGATTTGCAATGGATCGGGGCGGTATTGGGCTTTCGTCCCAACAGCCGGGGCTATCTGCGGCACATGGCCACTAAGGCGGTGAACACCAGCGGAGACATTCTGGAATGCGGCAGCGGCTTGTCCACATTGCTACTCGCGGTAACCGCCGGACGGCAGGGGCACCGGGTACACACGTTCGAACACGATGCGGCCTGCCATCGGAACCTCCAACGCCTTATCGAGCGTTACCGCCTTGGCAATGTGACCGTTCACCACGCCCCCATTCGCTCGTATGGCTCTTTTGACTGGTATAACATTCCCTCCTCCTGCGACAGCGAACATTTTAATCTGGTGATTTGCGATGGTCCCGCCCGCCACCTAACCGACAGCGGACGCTATGGCCTTTTCCCGGTGATGCGGCAACGTCTGGACCCCAATTGTCGGGTGATGATGGACGACAGCAACCGCAGTCTCGAACGCCACGTCATCGGACGCTGGCGCAAAGAACAAAAAATAGAAGTCCATTCCTTCGGACGATTCATGCAGTTCGCTGAAATTGTGTGTGTGTGAAGATGGTCATTTGTCACTAGTCATTCGTCATTGGTGACCTGGTTGACCAGTGACCAATGACGAGTGACTAGACTATATCCTCTTGAACAGCAATTGATCGGGGATGGTGGGGTCTAAATCGGCCTTAAGGGTTTGGCCTTCTTCGATGCTGCCTTCCAATAGTTCCTCGGCCAGTTTGTCTACCAGCAGACGTTGAATGGCGCGCTTGAGGGGGCGGGCCCCGTAGGCGGGATCGTATCCGTTTTTGGCCAACAGCTCCCGGGCCGCGTCGCTGAGCGTGAGGGTGATCCGTTTATCCGCAAGCAGCGCATCCACCCGACGCAGTTGCAGGTCCACGATTTCCTGAATCTGCTCGAAGCGCAGACTATGGAAGACGAGGGTTTCATCCACCCGGTTGAGAAATTCGGGACGGAAATGGTGGCGAAGTAGATCAAATACTTCATTTTCCAGTTGGGTGAAACCGGCCGCGTCGTCGGGCGAGAGTTGCTGAACCCGTTCGTGAATGTGGGCACCGCCGATATTGGAGGTCATAATCAGGATGGTGTTGGTGAAATCCACGGTGCGACCGTGTCCATCGGTCATGCGCCCGTCGTCAAGCACCTGTAACAGAATGTTGAACACGTCCGGGTGGGCTTTCTCGATTTCGTCGAAGAGCAGTACGCTGTAGGGTTTGCGGCGCACCGCCTCGGTGAGGGCACCACCCTCGTCATAGCCCACGTAGCCGGGAGGGGCCCCTACCAGGCGGCTGACCGAATGTTTTTCCATGTATTCGGACATGTCGATGCGGATCATATTTTGCACGTCATCGAACAGAAACTCGGCCAAGGCGCGGGCCAGCTCCGTTTTCCCCACCCCGGTGGGTCCCATGAAAATAAAGGAACCGATGGGACGGTTGGGATCCTGTAGGCCGGAGCGGGAGCGGCGCACTGCTGCCGACACGGCCGCGACCGCGCGATCCTGTCCGATCACCCGCTGCTGCAATTTTTCATCAATTTGACGCAATTTTTCGCGTTCACCCTGTAGGAGTTTGCTCACCGGAACATGGGTCCACATGGAGACGATCTCCGCGATGTCCTCCGCGTCCACCTCCTGTTTCAGCATGCAGATTTCCGACTGAAATTCCACCAGCTTGTTTTTGGCTTCCTCCAGTTGTTTTTCCGTGGCGGGAATTTTGCCGTACATGATTTCGGCCGCCGCCTGCAGATTGTTGTCACGTTTCGCCTGCTCCTGTTGAGCCCGCAGCAAGTCCAGGGCCTCGCTCAGGGAGGAAATATCGGAGATTAAGGCTTTTTCCTGTTGCCAATGCGCTTTCATTTCCGTGCTTTTTTCCTTCCGTTCGGACAATTCCGCCTCCAGATCCTGCAAGCGCTGTTTGGACGGGTCGTCTTTTTCTTTTCGAAGACCCTCACGCTCGATTTCCAATTGCATGACCCGGCGCTCCACTTGGTCGATTTCGGTGGGCATGCTGTCGATTTCCATGCGAATGCGGGAGGCGGCCTCGTCCACCAGATCGATCGCTTTGTCCGGCAGGAAGCGGTCGCTGATGTAGCGGTGCGACAAGGTGGCAGCCGCCACCAGGGCGGTGTCCTGAATGCGCACACCGTGATGAATCTCGTAGCGTTCCCGTAACCCGCGCAGGATGGCGATGGAGTCTTCCACGGAGGGCTCGTCCACCAGCACCTGTTGAAAACGCCGTTCCAGGGCGGGATCTTTTTCGATGTATTTACGATATTCGTCCAGAGTGGTGGCGCCGATACAGCGGAGCTGCCCGCGGGCCAGCGGGGGCTTAATCATATTGGACGCATCCACCGCGCCCTCCGCTCCCCCGGCTCCCACCAGGGTGTGAAGCTCGTCGATAAACAGTACGATTTCGCCTTCCGCGTCCATCACCTCTTTGATAAAAGCCTTGAAACGTTCCTCGAATTCCCCGCGGTATTTCGCGCCCGCCAACATGGATCCAATGTCCAGGGCGACCACCCGCTTGTTCTTCAAGCTTTCGGGAACGTCGCCCGCAACGATGCGCAGGGCCAGCCCCTCGGCAATGGCGGTTTTTCCGACCCCGGGTTCTCCGATCAGTACCGGATTGTTTTTGGTGCGGCGGGAGAGCACCTGCATCACCCGTCGAATTTCGGAATCGCGGCCAATCACCGGGTCCAGTTTTTGTTCGCGCGCGACTTCGGTCAGGTCGCGTCCGTATTTGTCCAATACACTGGATTTGTCTTCGGCATCTTGGTCATTCATGGATTGCCTCCCACGGTAGGAGGATACGTTAATTCCGCATGACCACGTTCCTGCATCAGCGACTGCGCGGATGCCAGTGCCTGTTGCGTTTTAACCGTCATTTTATCCGAATTCATGTCAGATTTCTCCTTTTTCTATTTATTGAAATTATTCTAAACAAAATGTTCAAAACAAACAACCTAAGATTTCATTTGAGGTTTCTCCTCCTCGTTCTGCGTTTCTCTCATGCAGCGCCCCCTGGAAGCCTCTATTGGCAGCTTCACGTCTGGGCCCCTCCCCAATCCCCCCACCCCACCCCGCCGCCGTAGCTTCCCGCACGCGGGGAAGCTGACGGCGGCTGCGGGTGGGGCTGAAGGTGCGGAACGGGCGAATTCCGGTATTGAATTTCTCCGCACCCCGAGGCGAGCTCAGGGTTTGGTTTATTCAATGAACATCCATTTGGATTTGCGATGAACTTTTGTAGAATTCGTCCTCAAACTGAGGTCTGGGGCCAAATTTGGCGTTCACCCAGCTTCTCGGCTATCTTCGAAATCTCGGTCCGTCACCAAAACAAAGAGATTACTTCTTTCTGGGTGGCTTACTCGCCACCGATTCGTGGATGCGCCAGTCACATACGATTCAAATGGAGGTCTGATACCCACACCGTGGAAAGTCGTTTCCTGCGGGGTGGTTTGCTTTTGGACGAGGGAGCCACTTGTAAAACCGAAACCCCTTAAAGACGAAAACGAGGTAGTCCGTGAGGCTCCTTTCGCACAAATATGACTGACAAAAAAGCGTAAACGCCAAATAGTCACCACCCGCCTACAGTGTATGGGGGTATTGGTTGTCTTAGCCCTTTTTGGAGATTGGACCGATTCCGATTGCGCCGTTTTTCGGCATGTATTTGAGTCCTCTGGCGTCCGCCCTGGTTCGTGAGGTTGGTGGGTCGATTGTATGGGCGGGGGTTGATGGAATAGTTCTCAATCAGCGGCTTTTATAAACCACGAATTCACACGAATAAACACAAATAATAAGGCAAAATATAGTAAATAACAGCGCCAGTCGCATGTTCGTGTCCATTTAAGTTCATTTGTGGTTCACTAAATCGACAGACCCTTTGGATTATTCGGTTTCGATTGAACGTCCGGGCTTGGTCAAGTACCAATTTTGTTCCACGTTTCCGATGCTCGGAAAGGATTTAAATAGTCGTTCCGAACTTCGGAAGTATTTGACAAAGCGTTTTTAGCCCCTAATATGATTGCGTTTTAATCGTTAAAATTGCTTATCACAATTTCCACAGGACGTGCGAATGAGCGCCGAAATTACCATCAAAACAGGACTGAATCTGCCCATGGAGGTGCGCCGGGAACCGAAATCCGTCAGCGAATCTGTAGAGGGTGCGATTTCCGGTTTTCCTTCTGTTCGCGAAAGTAAAAATTTAAATGGCTGGTGGAGGAGGGGAGACAGTGTTGCCCGGGGCGGAAGAATTGGCGCGCCGCAGGGTTTTGCCGGAATTTTTTGTCCGCTCTCCGGTCGCTGGGAAGGTGAAGGAAGTCATTTTGGGTGATCGCCGTGCCCTGAAAGAAATTGTGATTGAGCCGGATGGTTCGGGCAGCGCCTCCGAGACGTTTGGCACTTTTACGGTGGAAGGGATTCTCCGCGCCAAGCCTGAGAATGTGCTGTCAGGTGATAGATTCCGGGTTGCTGGGCCTTATTCGTCAACGTCCGTTTTAACCACATCTCGATCCGTCGGTAAAACCTAAATCAATTTTCGTGAATGGCATGGCCACCGCGCCCTTCCGTCCGGATGCGCATGTGCTGGCGCAGGGAAAATCCAGTGCCTGCAACTGGGATTGAACGCGTTGACCAGGCTCACGGATGGTCCGGTTCCGCCAGATCTGGCCGCGTCCGCGGGGGCTAACGACGCGCTGACCAACGCCTCCAATGTGCAGGTGAACTATTTTGACGGTCCGCATCCTTCCGGAAATACCAGCACCCACATTCATTACTTGGACCCAATCATTCCCGGCGACATTGTGTGGACCCTGCGGGTATCCGACGTGATCCGCATCGGCGAATTGCTGCTCACCGGTGCCTATCCCAATCAGCAGCGCATTCTGCTGGCAGGCGAAGGGGTGAAACCGGAGGCCCGGGGCTATCTGGATGTTCCCACCGGCATGCGCCTTTCCGATGTGATCGCGGACAGTCTGCAGGACGGCGAGCAACGCCTGATCCGCGGGGATACCCTGGCGGGCGAAACGGTGATTCCCTCCGAGACCGCAATTTACCTATACGATCAAGGCTTCGTGGCGTTGCCGGAGGATACCGAGCGTCATTTATTGGGCTGGTACGCGCCCACCAAAGTGCAATACAGTGCGCACAAGGTGGTGCCCAGCGCCTGGATCAAGGACAAGCTGTTCTCCTTTGGAACCAACACCCGCGGCGGCAAGCGGGCCATGGTGTTGACCGGTATTTACGATCCCTACACTTCGCTGGACCTGCTGGTGGATCCTCTCACCCGCGCCTGCATTGCCGGGGAAACCAGTGATGCCATCGCCATGGGGATTCTGGAAACCGATCCGGAGGATTTTGCCCTCTGCACCTTTATCTGCCCCTCGAAAACCGATTTCGGAAAGATTATATCCGACGCGTTAGCCCTGATTGAACAGGAAGGATTCTAATGAGCGATTTTAAAGAAACCATTGAAAAGAAACACAAAGAAATTGAGCCTTTGTTCCACAAGGGCGGCAAGTTCGAAAAGCTTTTTCCGCTTTTCGAGGCCCAGGACACCTTCCTGCTGACTCCGCCCGACACCACCAAAGGTATGACCCATGTCCGCGACGCAGTGGATTTGAAACGGGTCATGTTCACGGTGGTGGTCGCACTGATTCCCTGCCTGTTGTGGGGCATGTTCAATGCCGGTCATCAATACTATCACTATAGCGGAATTGAAGCGGGACTGTTCGCCAAAATTTTCCGCGGCAGTTGGATAGTGATGCCTATCGTAATGACCTCTTATGTGGTGGGAGGCCTATGGGAAGTGCTGTTCGCGGTGGTGCGAAAGCATGAAATCAACGAAGGATTCCTGGTCACCGGGCTCTTGTTTCCGCTGACGCTGCCACCAACCATTGCCCTGTGGCAGGTAGCTGTGGGGATCAGTTTCGGGGTAGTGGTGGGAAAAGAGGTGTTCGGTGGAACCGGATTCAATATCCTCAATCCCGCCCTTACCGCGCGGACCTATTTGTATTTTGCCCATGCGAAAGATATGACCGGTGAAATTTGGGCCGCAGCCAAGGACGGGGCCACCGGAGCCACCCCCTTGGGCATGGGAGCGGCTTTCGGGGGTGAGGGATTGAACGTCACGGAAGAACTTGCAAATCGGGGATACTCATTTTGGTCGATGTTCGGCGGATTGATGCCGGGAAGTATTGGTGAAACTGCGGTCATTCCCATTTTAGTGGGTGCCGGAATTTTGATTGTGTCCGGGGTTGGTTCCTGGCGAATTATGGCCGGGGGCTGCGCGGGCCTGGTCGTGGCCGGGGTTCTCATGAACCTGTTGCCCACCCAGACCATGTCTGAGGGTGAAGTGGTTCAACTGACAACGTGGACCCAGATACCCTTCACGTATCATTTTGTCATGGGTAGCTTCCTGTTCGGAATTGTCTTCATGGCCACAGACCCCGTTTCAGCCGCCTCCACCAATGTGGGCAAGTGGATTTATGGGGCTCTGGTCGGAGTAATTACCATTCTGATTCGGGTTACCAATCCAGGTTTCCCCGAGGGAGTGATGCTGGCCATCATTTTTATGAATGTGATGGCCCCGATCATTGATTATTATGTTGTGCAGGCGCACATCAAAAACCGCAACGCCAATCTTCGGAAGTTCAGTTATGCAAAAGGATGATTTACACACAATTCGATTCGCGGCGATTATTTGCCTGGTCTGCAGCATGGCGCTGGCCGGCGTCCAAGGCACGTTGAGGTCCACCCAGGAACGCAACAAACGCATTGACGAGCAAATCAACGTCCTCAAGGCGTTGGCTCCCGACTTCAGTCCCGATGGAGAAGCGCTTTCGGAAGAGAAGCAGGAAGAATACTTTTTAATTGGAAAAGTACCCAAGGAGTGGATTCCCACCTACTTTGATGAATTTGTGGAGCAAAACGAGATTGAGCTCTCCGAGGGGGACTCCCGGATTCTGTATCAGCTCAAAAATCCGGAAGGGGAGATCGTTTCCTATGCCTTCCCGGCGGAAGGCAAGGGCCTTTGGTCGACCGTGCATAGTTACGTGGGGCTGGAACCGGATTTGGCCACTATTCGCGGCATCACCTTTTTTGATCACGGGGAAACACCCGGTTTGGGGGGCGAATGTTCGAAGCCGTGGTTTCAAAGAAATTTCCTAGGGAAAAAATTATGGGACAATGGGGAGCCGGTGCGCTTTGAAGTTGCAAAAGGTTCTGCGGACCCGCAGACCGACTACAAAGTGGACGGGATGAGCGGGGCCACCATTACCGGAAACGGGATTCAGCGTTTTCTCAACAAAACCTTCCGAGAGTACAATTCCGCCGCGTTTGAAAGCAAACGTGCGATGTAGGAGAATTTATGCCAGCTATCAATAAAATTGTTTTAGACCCCCTGTCGGACAACAATCCGATTACCGTGCAGATGCTGGGCATCTGTTCGGCTCTGGCGGTGACCGCCCAGTTGCCTACCGCGTTCACCATGTCCCTGGCGGTAACCGCAGTGCTCTGTGCCTCCAACACCATTATTTCGCTACTGCGCAATCACATTCCCGATAAAATCCGGATGATTGTGGAAATGGTGGTCATCGCCTCGTTGGTGATTGTGGTGGATCAAATTCTGAAGGCGTATGCCTTCGAGATCAGCAAGCAACTCAGTGTGTTCGTGGGACTGATTATCACCAATTGTATCGTGATGGGCCGGGCGGAGGCTTTCGCCATGTCGCATCCACCCAAAGAAGCCTTTCTGGACGGACTCGGCAACGGACTCGGCTACAGTGCGATTCTGATTATCGTCGGCTTTATCCGCGAACTGCTGGGCTTCGGAACCCTGGCCGGATTGAAGATTCTGCCCGAATCCTATCCGGGAAACGGACTTATGGTTATCGCACCGGGCGCGTTTGTGGTGATCGGACTGCTGATCTGGCTGCAACGCACCGTCACTAAAAAATACGAGGAGGTCTGAAATGGGTAATCTGATTGATATTTTTGTCCGCGCGATTTTTGTCAACAACATGGTGCTGGCCTACTTCCTGGGCATGTGTTCCTTCCTGGCGCTGTCCAAGAAAGTGGACACCGCCTTCGGGTTAGGCATGGCGGTGGTGTTCGTACTGGGCATCACCACGCCTCTCAACAACATCATTTTCAATGCCCTGTTGAAAAACGGCACGCTGGTGGAAGGCGTGAATCTGGAATTCCTCACCTTCCTGTGTTTCATCGCAGTGATTGCCTCCACGGTGCAGTTGGTGGAAATGGTGTTGGATCGCTTTTTCCCGCCATTGTACAACAGCCTGGGTATTTTCCTGCCTCTAATCACGGTAAACTGTTCCATTCTGGGAGGCTCCCTGTTTATGGTGGAGAGGAACTACAACTTCACCGAATCCATCGCCTTCGGTTTTGGCTCCGGCATGGGTTTTTTCCTTGCGATCATTGCATTAGCTGGAATTCGTACGAAGTTGCGTTATTCTAATATCCCTCCGGGACTGCGTGGTCTCGGCATCACCTTTATTCTCACCGGTCTTATGGCTTTGGGTTTTCAGAGCTTTTCCAGCGTATCGCTTTTGGCCCCGTAAAAACCCCCGCAACCGAGTATATCTATGACATTCTTTATTCTCAGCATCCTTGTATTCACCGGCGTGATTTGTCTGCTGGTGTTCGGATTGATGTCCGCATCGAACGCCCTCTCTCCGGGAGGCACCGTGACCATCGATATCAACGACGGACATAAAGTCCTCGTGGTTCCCCCGGGGGGCAGTCTGCTGGGTACTCTTGCCTCGAACGACATTTTCCTCCCCTCCGCCTGCGGTGGGGGCGGTACCTGCGCCATGTGCAAATGTCAGGTGAAAGAGGGGGGCGGACAAATTCTGCCCACCGAAAAAGGACAGATTTCCAAGCCGGAACAGAAGGAGGGCACCCGCCTGAGTTGTCAGCTCAAGGTCAAAGAGGACCTCAAAATCAAGATCCCCGAAGAAATGATGGAGATCAAGAAATTCGAGGGAACCGTGCGCTCCAACCACAACGTGGCCACCTTCATCAAAGAGCTGATCGTGGATCTGCCCGAAGGCGTGGACTTGAACTTCCAGGCCGGCGGCTACATTCAGATTGACGTGCCCAAATACGACATCCGCTTCAAGGATTTCGATGTGGAGGACGAATACAAAGGCGACTGGGACCACTTCAAAATGTGGGATCTGGGGTATAAAAACGAAGAAGAGGTTTTTCGGGCCTATTCCATGGCCAATCATCCCGCCGAAGGCAATATGGTGATGCTGAATATCCGCATTGCGCCGCCCCCGCGCGGCATGGACGTGCCCCCCGGCGTTTGCTCCACCTACGTGTTCAGCCTGAAACCCGGAGATAAGATCACCTTGTCCGGTCCGTATGGGGAATTCTTCATTCGGGACTCGGAGCGGGAAATGTGCTACATCGGCGGTGGCGCGGGCATGGCGCCTTTGCGGTCTCATTTGTTCCACCTCTTCCACACCGATCACACCGATCGCAAAGTGACCTTCTGGTACGGTGGACGTTCCAAGAAAGAGCTGTTTTATATGGAGGACTTTGACGACATCAAAGCCAACAATCCTAACTTTGACTACACCATCGCCCTGAGCGAACCGCAGCCCGAAGACAACTGGGACGGCCCCACCGGGTTCATTCACACCGTCTGTCAGGACGAGTACCTGCTCAAGCACGACGATCCCACCGAGATCGAATACTACATGTGCGGTCCGCCACCCATGATCGCCGCTGTGAACAACATGTTGTTCAACCTCGGCGTCGAGAAAGAGATGATCTCCTATGATGAGTTCTCGTAATTGAAGAGGTCAGAGGGTAGGGGGTAGAGGTCAGGCTCAGGTTTTGATCTCCAACCTCTGACTTCCAACCTCTGACCGCCTTCTTCAAAATGAAAAAAACCTTTTCCCTAAACCAGCCCGGCAAACATCCGGAACGCCTGATCGAAGCCATCAAACATGAACTCCGCAAGTATCTGCGCCGGGAAAACCGACGTGCATTGCCTGAGGACATGGCGTATTGGGATTTTGATTGCCGCTTCGGTCCCAACGAGGCAGAAGCCGTAAAGATTTCCCCGGCGGATGTGATCAAGAGCGTGGACACCGCCAAGGCGGGAGGCTGGGAGTCGTTCTATATGGAAATCCTCGTCCGCGCCGTGCCGCCTTCTCCTAAAGAGGATAGTGGGAAAGACGCGGGTTCTGACACATAAGTCTGTCACTCCGATCACCCAAGTGGGAAAAGGGGTAGAACGGCCCCACTATGAGCGATGGTATCACAGTGTTACGATTGATGTGGATATCTGAATCCAGGTGCCATGCAAGAGGAGTGATACCCTGGGCAATCGGTTTTTGTCCCGTTGGGACATACAGTTCCTTTTGGAATACTTTCCTGTTGTCCAGGGGAACGGAGTGTTGGTAATATGTGGATATGTGTGGGTAATAGTGGTTTTTGCCCACAAATGAAAAATTTCGATTGTCAAGGGGGCTTTTCTGGTTAAGAGTGCTCCCATGGCAACGAAATCTACACCTACGACACGTCAATCGATTGAAGCCCAGGTCCGCGCTCAGGTGTATGCGGCCATGGGGCTGCCGATTCCGCGGAAAGTGAATGCGCCGAATCCGCTGTTGGTAAATGTGAGTGCGCGGCATGCGCATTTGACCCAGGCGGCGGTGGAGAAATTGTTCGGTGCCGGACACACCCTGACTCCGAAGAAGTGGCTGTATCAGGATGGCTATTTTGCGGCGGAGGAAATGATTACGCTGGTGGGGCCGCGGAGTCGGGTGATTTCGAATTTGCGCATTTTGGGTCCCTGTCGGGATGTGAATCAGATTGAACTGGCCTACACGGATTCGATTGCGCTGGGAATTCGGAACGTGCCCACCCGGATTTCGGGGGACGTGAAGGGAAGTGCGCCCGGGCTGATCATGGGGCCCGAGGGCACCTTGGAACTGGACGAGGGCATTATCCGGGCGGCACCCCATGTGCACATGAGTCCGGCTGACGCTGATTTTTATGGAGTGAAGAATGGAGAGATGATGCGGCTGAACGTGGGGGGACCCCTGGCCATGAGCTTCGACCGGATTCAGGTTCGAGTCGGGGACGGCATCAAACTGGAAATTCATATTGATACGGATGAGGGCAATGCCTGCGATCTGCGTCCGGATACTCCCTGCGAACTTTTAAAATTGTAAATGAAACCCTAACCCCTGATCCCGCAGTCGCGGGGTTGAACCTGTAACGAAGAGGAAAAAAACATGAGTGATTCCCTGGGAATTATCGAAACGAAAGGACTGGCCGGCAGCATTGAAGCCAGTGATGCCATGGTCAAAGCCGCCGGCGTAAAGCTGGCAAAGCAAATCCCGATTGGCGGTGGTTATATTACCATCACGGTCAAAGGCGATGTGGGCAGCGTGAAAGCAGCGGTGGAAGCCGGTGCCGAAGCAGCCTCCCGCGTGGGCGAACTGGTCGCCTCGCATGTGATTCCACGACCCCACCCGGATCTCGTGAAACAATTTGGACTGTAAAACATAAGGAACCTTATTATGGCAAAACAAGCATTAGGAATGATTGAAACGGTGGGATTGACCACCTTGATGGAAGCGGCGGACGCGGCGTTGAAAGCGGCGGACGTTACCATGTCCGGCTGGGAAAAAGTAGGCAGTGGCTTGGTCACTGGATTTTTTCACGGCGACGTGGCGGCGGTAAAAGCCGCAGTTGAAGTGGGAGCGGAATCCGCTTCGCAAATCGGCACGGTGAAATCCGTACAGGTGATTCCGCGTCCGCACGACGACCTCAGCGGTCTCGGTGCGTATATCGGCTAAGTGATATCCGATGAAAATCCTCGTCGCCAACATCGGCTCCACCTCGTTTAAGTACCGTCTGTTTGACATGGACGGGGCGACGGAGTGTGTGCGGGCGGAAGGCGGCCTCGAGCGGGTGACCGATCACGGTCAGGCGATCGAGTCGTGTTTACAGAAGTTGGTGGAGGAGAGACATCTCTCCTCCATTGAGTCTCTGGACGCGGTGGGATTCAAAACGGTGCTAGGAAAAGATCTGTCCGGCTGTGTGCCGGCGGATGACCGGGCGTTGAAGGCTCTGGACGATTTCAAAGAAATCGCGCCGGCGCACAATCCGCCCTACGCCGCCGGGATTCGCTATTTTCGGGACACTTACCCGTCCATTCAGCGGGTGGCCTTGTTCGAAACCGCCTTCTATCAGTGGGTGCCCAAGGCTGCACGCACCTATGCCCTGCCCAAAAGTTGGCGGGATTTGGGAATTGAGCGACTTGGCTTTCACGGGGCCAGTCACAAGTTTGTGGCCCAACGGGCGGCGGAGCGGATGAATCGACCGGATGTGGCGGATCGAGTGCGAGATCTCTACACCAAAGGACCGGGAGAGGCTCCCGCCAACCCATTCCGAATGGTGTCCTGCCACTTGGGAGGAAGTAGTTCGGTGACGGGGACCCTCAGCGGAGTAGCCATCGGCACCAGCATGGGATTAAGTCCGCAATCCGGTTTGCCTCAGAACAACCGGGTGGGCGATCTCGATTCCAATGCGCTCCCCTACGCGATGTCCAAATTGGGCCTATCGGTGGAAGAAGCGGTGCGGCAGATGAACAAAGAAGGCGGTCTGTTGGGAATATCGGGAGTCAGCAACGATCTGCGCGACATCAAAGCGGCGGCGGAGGCGGGCAATGCCGATGCGCAACTCGCTCTGGATGTGCTGGTCGATTCTATCCGCAGCTATATTGGCAGTTACATGCTCAAAATGGGCGGTCTGGACGCCTTGGTCTTTACCGCCGGCATCGGGGAGCACAATCCTTGGTTGCGCGAAGCGGTATGCGCGGGACTGGAAGAGATTGGACTCACCATCGAGCCCTCTAAAAATGACGATTTACACAGTGAAGGCCCCATCCATTCGGATGCCTCTAAAATACAAGCCTGGGTCATCCCCACCAACGAAGAGCTGGTGGTTGCCCGGGAAACGAAACGACTACTGGAGAGAGGTCAGAATTCAGAGGTCAGAGGATAAACTTCAATGACGATCACTTTTCTCAATTCTACATATTCCCTGACCTCTGACCTCTACCCTCTACCCTCTTTAACAACACAACCCAAAGGAACTACATCATGGCACAAAAAGCATTAGGAATACTCGAAACGAAAGGACTGGTTTGTCTGGTCGCTGAACGGGACGCAATAAAGGAAAGCAGCGGACGTCACCCTGGTCGGCCCGGATGAAACGGGCAGCGGGTCTCGTTCCGCGATGATCGAAGGCGATGCGGCGGCTGTAAAGGCGTTGCCGATTGAAGTCGGCAACCAGGCGGCCTCCGAAATCGGCGAAGTCGTGAGCATGCAGGCTATCCCGCGTCCGCACGACGAAGTGGCTGCGATCCTACCCCGCGCAACCGCCGCCGCCAAGAAGTAAGCGATGTTTTTGGCACGCGTATCGGTCAGGTCGTCTCCAGCAAAAAGGACGAGGCGATGCAGGGGCGCAGTTTCATCCGTCCAATGCTGGTGGACGAGGAGAACTACCCAATTAAGGTCCGATCCAACACGGTGGTGGTCGTCGATTCCGTCGGTGCCGGGTGGGGGAGCTGGTGATGTTTGTGCAGGGCAGCTCGGCCTGAAAGTCAAAGGCCTCTCCCTGCCTGGATCGATGCCGCGGTAACCGGAATTGTCGATTCCGTGGATGTGCTGGTACCAATATTTTTAAATCCTCTGACTAATGCCGCGTCTTCGCGGCGGGAACAACTATGCAAAAACAAGTAAGTGAAGAATTGGTACGCAACATCGTGGAAGAAGTGTTGCAGAATTCCGTAAAGGCCCATCGGCCCCCTCCTCCGCCTCCTGCGGGATGTGCGCGGAGGCTCGGGAAACCCGCGTTCCTGACGCGAACTCGAGGCGGCAGGCCCGGGTGGCTGGAGCAACTTCGCACCAGTGGACCAAGACGGGTACAGGCGCGGACATCGTTAAACGAATTTGCACCGCCAAGGATGAGGAAATGGGGAAAGCTGGGAAACCGACGAAACCAAAATTGGGCGTCTCGACCATAAAATCGCAAAGTTGCAGGGGATTCAAAATCTTCCGGGGCTGAATGGCTTCGGCCCTACGGCATGTCCGAGACCACGGGATTTGGCGGAGGAAAACACCTTCGGCGTGTGTGGGCGATTACGCCGGTGACCCACTCCATCCCGACCTGGCCTGCAATGTGATCAATATTGTGGCAGGCGGAAACACCGCCGTATTCAATGCCCATCCCGGCGGCGCCAAATGCGCGGCGACGGCGGTGCGGACCTTCAACGCGGAAATTGAGCGCGAGTTGGGGATTTCCAACATCATCACCATTATTGAAGAACCGACCCTCGACAGCTTCAACGAACTCTGCGCCAGCCCGGACGTGAACCTGCTGGTGATCACCGGGGGTCCCGGAGTGGTGAAGGCGGCGATGGCCAGCGGCAAGCGCGCGATTTGCGCGGGCCCCGGAAATCCCCCGGTGGTGGTGGACGAATCCGCCCGGCTGGACAAGGCGGCCCGCGACATCATTTTCGGGGCTTCGTTTGACAACAACCTCCTCTGCATCGGGGAAAAACAGATTTTCGTCTTGGATAAAGTCTACTCGCAATTCCTGGAAGCGTTCAAACGCGCCGGAGCGGTGCAGTTGAACGACCGCGAATTGAATGCACTCACCGCGGAAGCCTTCAATACCACGAACGGAGCCGGCGGCTGTTCCAAGGCCGTGCTGAACCGGGCACTGGTAGGTGCCTCGCCGGATATGCTGGCAAAAATTGCCGGGCGCAGCATCCCCCAGGGAACCGAATTGTTGTTTGCCGAAACCGACAAGGATCACCTCTTCGTCGAAGAAGAGCAAATGATGCCGATGGTGCCGGTGATTCGGGTTCGGGACATTCACGAAGCGGTGGAACTGGCCAAAGAAAGCGAGCACAACTACAAACATTCCTCCATGATCCATACCTTGAATGTGGAACACATGACCTACATGGCCAAGGCGCTGGACAGCACCTTGTTTGTGAAAAACGGGGCCTGCACCGCAGGGCTGGGAATTGGAGGAGAGGGCTATTCGAGTTTCTCGATCGCCACCACCACCGGCGAAGGCATCACCACTCCTCTCACCTTCACCCGCAAACGGCGTTGCGTAATGGTGGACAACCTCAACCTGTTTTAAAAACCGACTCATGTACCTCGCCCGCATAGATGGATCCGCCACCGCCACCATTCGGCACCCGAGTGCCAAGGGCTGGCGACTGGCGATTTGTCAGCCCATTGACGAGGAGGGGAATGAGATTTCCACTCCGATTATCGCGTTGGATGATATGGGGGCGGGACTGCATCAGCGGGTAATCATCAGCAGCGACGGGGACACCCTGCGCGAGTGGGTGAAAGATCCGAAAAGTCCGTTGCGCAATATGATCACTCACATCGTGGACGAGGTGGAGGCATGAAAATCGGTCACATCATTGGCCGGGTCACTTTTGGTCACAAACTGGACAGTTACAAAGGCGGACGTTTTTTTTTGGTGTTGCCCGCCACCCGCGAACAGTTGCTTCGGGACAGTTTGGAACCGTTGCCGAAAGGAAACTCGCTGGTGATGTTTGATGATTTGGGCGCGGACATAGGAGACCGGGTCGCGTTCAGTGAGGGTGGAGAAGCCTGCATGGCCTTTTGTGACGAAACCCCGGTGGACGCCTACAACTGCATGATTTTAGAGAAACTACATTATTCGCCCCCCGGCGAAGGAGAAACCTTATGAAAAAATTGATAACCGCAAACGAAATGAAAACGATCCTGGCCAAGCAGGGACCTTCCGGAGTTCCGGCGGATGCCCAACTGACTCCCATCGCCCGCGATCTGCTCAAGGATGCGCAGCGCAAAGGGGGCACTGCCATCAAGGGCGGCGCGTCCGCCAAGGCTTCCGAACCCGTGGTGCCGGATTATGAATATAAATGGACTCCCGGATCGGATCCCCAATCGCCGGCGGACCTGCAGGCCTTTTATCACTCCAAAGAGATCACCACCCTGCGGGAGCGCATGGCCGATATTGGACAGCGGATCTGGAACAAAGATTATGTGGACGGGAACGGCGGGAACCTCACCATTCGGGTGGGCGACAATTTGGTGTTGTGCACACCGACCCTGATCTCCAAAGGATTTATGAGCGCGGAGGATATGTGCATGGTGGACATGAATGGAACCCAGCTGGCTGGCACCCGCAAGCGGACCAGCGAAGTGATGACCCACATCGGCATCATGAAACGTCAGCCCAAGGCCAAAGCCTGCTGTCACGCGCATCCGCCCCACGCCACCGCATTTGCAGTGGCCTCCGTGGTGCCGCCCACCTGCATGATCCCGGAAGCGGAAGTGTTTCTGGGCCAGATTGGTATGGCGCCGTATCAAACGCCCGGCAGTCCCGAAAATGCGGACACCGTGGGCGAAATCGGGGTGAACCACCAGTCGGTGCTCATGGAAAACCATGGGGTGATTACCTGGGGCAAAGATATTGAAGATGCCTACTGGAAAATGGAAAATACGGATGCCTACTGCAAAACCGTTTGGATCGCCTCCCAGCTCAAGGGCGGACAACTGAAAACCATTTCCGGTCCACAGGCCAAAGAATTGATCGGAATCCGCAAAGCCCTGGGCATGGATGACTATCGGGAAAATTGGAAAGAGTGCGAACTCTGCGACAACTCCGATTTCCGACCGGGGGTGATTTGCGGGGTTCCTCCGGTTGCAGCCGCCAACGGTGAACAACCGGAATACGATGATAGTGCGGAAGCGTTGGTGCAACAGATCACGAATGAAGTGATGAAGGCGTTCTAGCGGTCAGAGGTCGGAGGGGAGAGGTCAGGTGCAGATGTTTGAAGTGAGAAAGTAGGAAAGAAGATATGGCAGATACGACCTATAGAGATATTGAGAATTTGACAGTGTATGTTCGGTTATGCGATCTGCATCTGGAGGTGTGTGATCTCTGTAAAACCTGGCCCCGAAGTGAGCGTTTTGAATTAACTTCTCAATTGTTAAGATCCTCGAACAGTTCTCCCGCACAACTTGCGGAGAAGAATGACGACCGTCATCTCAAAAATCGGATTGAGGGTGTAAACCGTTCCCGGGGAGAAGCCGGTGAAACCATTCATCATCTTCGAATCGGCTATCGAAAAACCTACATTTCAGAAGACAAATTCACGGAATTGAAAACCCGCTACCAGGAGTGTATCCGAATGCTGAACGGACTCGAACGAAATCTCGAAACCCGCCTGCCAAGCTCCGAACATAAATGGGTTCGCGAACCGGACGCGGTCTATCACACCACCCTGCCTTCCGGTTACCCCGAATCCCCCGACCCTCTTTCTGACCTCTGACCTCTAACTTCTAACCTCTCAAACATTATGAAAGTAACTATCATCGGCGGCGGTGGCCGCGTCGGATCCAATGCGGCCTTTGCCATGCAATGCGCGGGCATCGTTAAAGAAATTCAAATCCTCGATTACAATCAGGACCTGGCCGAAGGCGAGGCGCTTGATTTGTTACATGGGGCGGCCTCTCTGGGGGGGCAACGCATTTATGCGGGTGACTATGATCGGGCGAAAGACACCGATATTTTCGTGATCACCGCCGGACTTCGCCGCAAGCCGGATGAATCGCGGCTGGACCTGATCAACCGAAACGTGGAGTTATTCAAAGGTGTTCTGGAAAGCATGCATCAGGGCGGATACAAACCCACGGCGCAGGTGTTTGTGGTCTCCAATCCGGTGGATATTCTCACGGAGTTGGCTGTTCGCACGCTCAACTTGCCCTGGCAACAGGTGTACGGACTCGGCACCATGCTGGACACGGCCCGGTTCCGTTCGCTGATCGCCCAGGAATTATCCTTGGACGCTTCGCAGGTGAACGCCCTGATTTTGGGAGAACACGGCGACAGCATGATCCCGGTCTGGTCTTCTGCCACCGTGGGCGGTTTGCCGCTGGCGGGACTTAAGCAGGTCACTCCGGCATTACAGAATCAACTTTTCACCCGCACCAAGCAAAGTGGTGCGGAGGTGATTCGCAAGAAAGGCGGGGCGGGCTGGGCGGTGGGGGCCACCATTGCCGAAACCGTGCACGCGGTGGCATTGGATCGGCACGCATTGCTACCGGTCAGTTCGCAGCAACACGGATGTTACGGCCTGCGGGACATCAGCATCAGCGTGCCCACCGTGATCGGACGGGCGGGAGTGTTGGATCACGTGGAAATCAACCTCTGGCCAAAAGAAGTTCAGGGACTGCAAGCCTCCGGACGCGCACTCAAGGATACGCTCAAGCAGGTGATTTGAGGTGGGGGATTCTTCGGGATAATTGGATACCGATATTTATCCCCCAACGGGGGGAAAGGCGAAAGCCCGGGGGAAGGGAGGTACGACCGCATCCCCGGGAGAGGTGTCCACCAAAATAAGAGGCCTGAAAGGCCGGAAGGCGTTCCGAAGACCTTTCGCACTTTCAGCGCGACGAACATGATGAGATGCCTGCTCCCAGGGTTGCGCTCCTTCGTCGCTTACCCTGGGCTATCGTCTTTTGTCCCGTTGGGACATCCATTTTCTATGAAACGTTTTTACCTAAAGGGAAAATGCGATTTATGGGCTTGCCCATGGAGCGCAAACATTTCATTTCTGGTTCCGCGACTAAAGGAGGAGGCAAGACATAGGCTTGCCTGTGTCGCGCAGGCATCTTATTAGCGGGCATAAGATGGCTGCGTGGAATGGGACAAGCCCAATCCTTGCAGATGAAGAGTAGAGTCCTTCTAATATGAGATGTTCCGTGAACACGGGTCAAGCCCGTACTCACGTTCATCTATGCACCCATTCATGGATCCGCCGGAATCCTCCAGACAAGCTGCTCTTTGCTTGCCAATCAGCAGGGGGATGCGTTATGACAACTGTCTTGCAGTAACCCCTTTTGGAGTTTCCTATGAAATTGAGTCTTATTCTCGCCTCATGTTATGGTTTGTCGGCCGTCATATTCGGTGCCTTTGGCGCTCATGCGTTGAAGGATCGCCTGTCGCCGGATCAATTGCTGTCGTGGGAAACGGGGGTACGGTATCAGATGTATCACGCGCTGGCGTTGCTGCTGATGGCGCTGTTGATGGACAAAGGGTTCTCTCTGAAACCGACGGTGATTTGCTTCGGGCTGGGTACGCTGTTGTTCAGCGGGTCGATTTATCTACTCAGTCTCGGGATCGGACCCCGGGGCGTACTGGGTCCGATTACACCTATTGGCGGGTTGGTGCTGATTTTGGGTTGGGGCTGGTTGCTCAAAACTGCAATTACGATGCCGGGCGCCCATTGACTTCAATGACCTGGTTGACCCGATTGACAACTGACCAGTGACCAATGACGTGGCTCCGCCGCCCTTGACTAATGACTATTTTCGGCTGTTCTGTATCAACGCCATATCCATGAGGACGAGGGCGGCCATGGTTTCCACGATGGGGACGGCGCGGTTGACCACGAAGGGGTCGTGGCGCCCTTTGGCTTCGAGCACGGCGGGGTCGCCTTCAAAGGTGGAGGTGGACTGAGCTTTGCTGATGGTGGCCGGGGGCTTGATAGCCAGTCGGAAGAGGATGGGTTCGCCATTGCTGATACCGCCCTGGATGCCGCCGCTGTAATTGGTGGTGGTACCGAGACGACCCGCTTTCATCACGAAGGCATCGTTGTGGGCGGAGCCTTTCATGCGGGCCGCCGCAAAACCGGATCCGATTTCGAAGCCTTTGGTGGCGGGAATGGACATCATGGCCTGTGCGAGTTTGGCTTCGAGTTTGTCAAATACGGGTTCTCCCCAGCCTGCCGGACAGTTGCGCACCACGCAGGTGAGCACGCCGCCGACGGAATCGCCTTCTTCGCGAAGGGTGGTGACCAGTTGAATCATTTCTTCGGCCAGGATGGGATGGGGACAGCGAATGATATTCTGGTCCACATCCGCGCGGGAGATGGTGTCAGGATTGACATCGGTGAGTTCCAATTCGCCGCAGGCACTCACCCAGGAAACGATCTCGATGCCATGAGTTTCGGAGAGCCATTTCTCCGCGATGGCACCGGCGGCCACCCGGCCAATGGTTTCGCGGGCACTGCTGCGACCACCGCCGCTGGAGGCGCGAACGCCGTATTTTTGCTGGTAGGTGAAATCGGCGTGGGAGGGCCGCGGGATTTGGCTCATTTCGCCATAATCTTTGGGACGATGGTCCTCATTGGCCACAAACAGTCCGATGGGAGTGCCGAGGGTGCGTCCATTCTCGACTCCGGAGAGGATTCGGACCTGGTCCTTTTCGTCGCGGGGGGTATTGACCTTGCTCTGACCCGGACGCCGCCGGGTCAACTGGGTTTGAATATCCGCCTCGGACAATTCCAAATTCGGGGGGCATCCATCCACGATGGCTCCAACCCCCGCACAATGGGATTCACCAAAGGTGCTGACACGATATAAAGTTCCGAAGCTGCTTCCTGACATTCGGTGAACCTATCAACAAAGCCCGGATATTCAAGGATTGAACCTCTTGAAATCCAAGTCCTTAACCGCTTTGAAGTGTTTGCAGCAGCTCCAAGTACGTTTGAAGAGAGATTTGACGGTCCCGGCTGGATTCAATCACCTCGGCCGCGTGGATATTTCCTTTTTGCAGCCAGATGAACACATCGGTGTCAAAGAGCACTGTAACGGCCTCCCCGCAGCTGTTCAAGGGTGGCATCGACAGATTCATCCGAGGTGTTCATGCCAAAAAAAGGATGAAGTTTTACTACGGGTTCCTCGTCGGCGGTCACGGGAGAGAGGATCCCCTTGACCTTTCCGTGATACAACACATTCACACTTTCCCGGCGGTCCAGAGATTCCAGAATTTCTTTCATTCTGTAACGTAAATCAACAACACTTGCATTCATACATTTCCTTATTATGTATAATCATAGTATACATTTTAAACGGAATGCCAATAAGGAATTTTCACCCTCTTACTGTTTCCGAAGCTCTCTGGCCAGCATCCAGTCGATGAGGGCGTCGGGGGCGGCGCGGCTCATGAAGGCACCGAGATAGGCGGGGAAGGTGACTTTGTAGCGGCGTCGGGGATGGGGAGAAGTGAGGGCGTGGGCGATTTTGCGGGCAACGGCTTCGGGAGGTAAAGAGAAGGGACGCGGGTCACGGTCACTGGCGCGGTCGGCGAGTTCTTTCTTGTACAAATCGGCGAAGCGGGAATGTTCGGCAGAGAGTCCGCTGTGAGTGGAGGAGATCGCATTTTTGGAAAAGCGAGTGGTGATGGGGCCGGGCTCCACCAGGCTGAGCCGGACGCCGGTTCCGGTCAATTCCACCCGCTGGGCATCGGCCAGGGCCTCCACCGCGAATTTACTGGCGGAGTAGACGCCCATAAAGGGGAGTGAGACGCGTCCGACCACACTGGAAATTTGGACAATGCGTCCATGTCCCTGTTGGATCATGCCCGGAAGAAATCGGTTGGTGAGGACCTGCAGACCAAAGACATTGACCTCAAACTGCGTCCGCATGGCGTCGAGACTCAGATCTTCGATGGCTCCCGGCTGGCCAAACCCGGCGTTGTTAACCAGTCCGGTGAGCTGTCCGTCGCACTGAGAAAGCACGTCCGTCACCGCCTGGTCGATGGAGGCGGTGTCGGCCACATCCAGATGGACCGGAATCAGGCCTTGGGACTCCAGATCCGCCAAGTCCACTTGTTTGCGGGCGGCGGCAAACACCGTCCAGCCCCGCTGTTTCATTTCCAAGGCCGCCGCCAGGCCGATGCCGGAGGAGGTGCCGGTGATGAGGACGGAGGGGGTATTTGTCATGATGCGGAATAAAAAGCGGCGATGGCGGCGAGACGGACATCGCGGGGGGGAATGCCGTGGGTGAGGGCGGCGGCGCGGCAGCTTTCGTATTCGGGGAATACGCGGATATCGCCGTTGGGGAGGTGGTGGATTTTCAAGTTGATCTCACCATACGAGGTGGACACAGTGGCGGAGTCCCGTTGGAGAATGCTGCGGGTTCCGGGGAGGCAGCGGATGCCGAGGGTGGGCAGGTGTTGCAGGATGTGGGTGCTGAGGGCGGGGGACTTTTCGGGGGTACAGAGGACTTCGAGCATTTGGCCGGGGCGACCCTTTTTCATCAGAATGGGGGTGAGCCAGGCATCCAGGGCTCCGGCATCGAGCAGGTCCTGAAGCAGGTCGCTGCCGAGATCCTCGGGGGTGATATTGTCGAGGTTGCATTGCAGCAGGTGGATGGATTCATCGGATTCGGAGGCCTCGGGGGCGCGGCAGAGGCTCAGGCGCAGGGCGTTGGGCTGATCCGGGTCGCGGGTGCCGGCACCAAGACCGGTTTGATCGCAAATAAGTGTGGGCTGCGTGAAGCTGGGGTTAAGTGCGGCAAGAATGACCGCGCCGGTGGGGGTGGTCATTTCCATTTCCAGGGGGCCTGGAAAGGTAGGAAAGCCCTGAAGTAGTTTTTGGGTGGCGGGCGCTGGCACGGGCAGTCGTCCGTGGGCGGTTTTAACAAAGCCGCTGCCTACACAAACCGGACTGCTGTAGACAGCCTCGGGTTGGAGGCGGTCGATGAGCAGGGCGGCGCCTACCAGATCGACGATGGCATCCTCGGCACCGACTTCGTGGAAATGGACTTCGTCCAAGGGGATGCCGTGCATGTCGGACTCGGCCTCACCCAGGCGGCGGAAAAGGTCGAGGGCGATCCGCCGGGTACCTTCAGTGAGATCGGCGTGTTGGATGAGATGCACGATATCGGTGTAGCTACGGTGGGCATGCGAATGTCCGTGCCCATGTCCGTGTGAATGTCCGTGCCCATGTCCGTGTCCGTGGTCATGATCATGGTGGTGCGCATGGTCCTGTTCCTCCGGTGCTGTTCCCCCCACGGTGACGGTGGCTTTGCGGCATCGAATGGTGGAGCGGATGACATCGGTGAAGTGGACCTCCACGTGGGCGAGTCCCAGTTTGGCGGGAAGGGCGCATATGTCCGCTTCCGCGTTCAGCAGGGGAGCCAGGGCTCCCAAAAACATATCGCCGCTGATGCCGGAGTAGGGTTCGAGTTTAAGGATCATGTGGATTCGTTTACTCAATGAAATGGTTGATCAGATACTCGGAGGCGCTGGCAAGAGTGGGATGAATTTTAGTGCAGTAGCGGACCATCCAGGGGCTGCAATCCTGAAAGGGGAAATCGCTGAAGGCGATGACGAATTTTCCCAAATCGTGGGCGGCGTAAAAGACCTCCATGGAGGTGCCGATAGAGGCTTTATTGTAATTGACCAGCAGGATGTCGGCATCGCGCACGTCCTGAAGATCGAATTCCACGATCTCATTGGCGCTATCGACTTCGCGGTCCTTGAAATTGCGCCGCATGGGGTCGAGCAATCGAAAATGGTCTTTGAGCAACACTTTGGCGGCTTCGCGCCATTCGCGGGCCACGCCCAGATGTTCGTCCATAATGGGTCCGCTAAGATAAATCGTTTTCATGCACATATTCTTGGAAGGGTTAAAAAGGCCCTTATGTTGCATTTCAGGATAATTGCAAGCTTTCCCCCGAACCACGGCTGATTTTTTAAGTTTTGGAAACGTCAGCCGATCCCCCGGATCGGGAGGCGTTTTTTCATCATTTTTCATCATTTTTATTTAGGTTTCGCACACGGAATACGCTAGGAAATCAATTGTAATGACTATGTGTGCAATTCGAACTTGGAGACTCGTATGAATGTGATTGGCGTGATTTTAGGTGGCGGTGCTGGAACCCGGTTACAACCCCTGACCTCGGAGCGGTCGAAGCCGGCGGTTCCGATCGCGGGTAAATATCGGTTGGTGGATATTCCGATCAGTAACTGCATCAACAACGACATCAAACGCATCTTCGTGCTCACGCAGTTCAACAGCGAGTCCTTGCACCGTCACATTCAGACTACCTACCGCTTCGATTCTTTTTCAAAAAGTTTTGTGCGGATTCTGGCCGCCCAGCAGACTCCGGACGATGAAAGCTGGTTTAACGGAACTGCCGACGCGGTTCGCAAAACCCTGACCCACCTAGGTAACGAGAATCCGGATTATGTGGTGATTCTGAGCGGGGACCAGTTGTATTCGATGGATTTTCAGGCGATGCTGAAGGAGCACATTGCCCGGGGGGCGGAGGTGACCATTGCCACCAAACCCACGGATCGGCGGGATGCGGGATCGCTGGGGATTCTGGAATCCGACAAGGATTCACGCATTATCAATTTCGTGGAAAAGCCGGGTGACACCCCCGAGTTGACTAAATTACGGGCACCCATGTACGAGGAGGAAACCTTTCTGGCCAGTATGGGAATTTACATTTTCAATGTCGATGTCTTGAAACGCTTGTTGAAGGGCGATGCCCAGGATTTTGGAAAAGAAGTAATTCCCCAGGCTATTGAAAATACCAAGGTGTACTCTTACATTTACAACGGATATTGGCGGGACATCGGGACGATTCGCAATTTCTGGGAGAGCAGCCTGCAATTGACCGATGCCATGCCCGAATTCTCTTTGTATGATTCCAAATACAAAATTTATACCCGCATGCGGTATCTGCCGCCCTCCAAGGTGTTGAGCTGCGTAGTGAATAATTGCTTGTTGTCTGAGGGATGTATTTTGTCGGGGCGGGAGGTCAGCCGCAGTATTGTGGGGATTCGTGGGGTGATTGGCGAGGGAACGATTATGCGGAACACGGTGATGATGGGGGCGGATTATTATGCGGATGAAGAAGAGGCACCTAAAGCATGCCTGCCTCCCGGAATCGGTCGGGATTGCCATGTGGAAGACGCCATTATCGACAAGAATGTCTGCATTGGTGATCGGGTGGTGATCAGTCCAAAAGGGAAGAAAAACGGCACCTATGATCGGTATTCCATTAGTGACGGGGTGATTGTGGTGCCTAAAGGCATGGTGATTCCGTCGGATACGGTGTTATAGGAGATGGGAGATGGGAGATAGGAGATAGGAGATAGGATGGGAGATGGGATAGAATTCGAACGTTGAACGTCCAACGTTGAACGTCGAAGACTTATGTACAGAGATGTCAGGTAGGATTAAGAGAAATATAAAGTCTCTGGGCTGAGTTAACTTTTATGCATGGAGCGTTCGAAGTTGGACGTTCGAAGTTGGAAGTTCAACGTTCGCATTTTTTAGTCAGGGGGATGAATCTCTTCTAAGTATGGCCTGATCCACTCCACCCCCGATTTGTGGCGGGGGGAGGGGATTTCCGCGTCGTAGGAAATCAGGGCCTGAAGGCCCGGCTCCACCAGGCGGACCGGTCCTTTTTTCTCAACCGTGTGGGACTGGATATAGGTGTCTATTTTTTCCGCTAGGGCTTGTTGCTCCGGTTTCAGGCGGAGGCGGGCGATGGGGATCCATTCGTTTTCCTCTCGGAGTCCAAAGGTGTACTCCGGTTCGCCGGCAACCAGTACATACAGCAGATGCAGTGTCTGTCGGAGTCGCGGGACCCTCCAGGATCGGTAGCCCTGATCGTACGCTCCGTGAATCGGTTTGAATAGTAACCCTACAGCACCTCGACTCCGGCAGTTTTCCTGGAGGGTGTGGAGGTCCTGCGGATGATCGGGAAAGAGCGGTTCCGACGCTCGGAAGTGGGGCAGGTCGAGGCTTCCGACCATCGGAAGCAGTTGCTCGCGCCGGGAATACAGGGGCATACTTCGAATATCGACGCCCTGAACTTCCAAGCAGTCCTTGGCCATGAACAGAACCGGATCGGGATCGCATGTTGCTATTTTTTCCTCCCGCAGAGGCGGGCTGCCGGGGGGAGTCATGAGCTGTCCCTCCAACACGCTTCCGTTGAGTAGAGTTGTGGCTTCGGAGATGACGGATGGAAAGCGGTCGGTCACCAGGCCCGCTTCGGTCCAGATCTGAACCTGATGGTCGCGGACCATCAACTGTGCGGGTACCCCGGGCCAAATCCATTCGGTCTGCCAGTCGGAGAGTGGCGAGAGTTCGGTGTCAGCGACCAGAGCTTTGGGTGTAGGATACGGATAGGGTTGATGCAGGTTTGTATCGGGCATGTTGGACCAGCGGGTGAGATCTTGGGTGGTGGGCCGGGGAGTGGAGGCCAGTTGAATTTCCAGCCAAGCGGGGTCGTTGCCGAGGATGGAACCGAGTACCTCGGCGATCAGGTGAGGCAGCTCCTCCGGGGTTGCCTCGGATAGGAGGCGGTGGAGGGGGTGGCTGAGCGTTCCCGGATCGGGGGTTGTCGCCAGGAGTTCAAGAAAAGTGCAGAGGGATCGCATGCAGGCAGGATGGTGCCAAACCACTATTTGTCAACTCTCCGCCTTGCATCGGGGAAAAGGATATGGTTATAGCCAGTGAACTTTTTTTAACTTTATTGGAATATCATATGAACACATCAAAACCTGAAATTCTGTACACCTGGACCGACGAAGCTCCGATGTTGGCGACCTGCTCGCTGCTGCCGATCCTGCAAAGTTTCACGAAGGCTGCGGGAATAGATGTCACCTTAAAAGATATTTCCCTGTCTGGACGTATTCTGTCTCAGTTCCCGGAACGGCTGAACGAGGATCAACGAATTGGAGATGCTCTGGGAGAATTAGGTGACCTGGCCAAAACGCCGGAAGCGAATATCGTCAAGCTGCCGAATATCAGCGCGTCGATTCCGCAGTTGAAAGCGGCGATACTGGAATTGCAGTCGCAGGGGTATGCGGTGCCTGATTATCAGGATGAAGCAAAAACGGATGAGGCGAAAGAAATCAAAAGCCGCTATGCCAGTGTGTTGGGCAGCGCGGTAAATCCGGTGCTGCGGGAAGGAAACTCAGATCGGCGGGTCGCGGACCCGGTGAAAGCCTACGCCCGCAAGTACCCGCATTCGATGGGAAAATGGAGTACGGATTCCAAAACCCGGGTGGCCAGCATGAGCGAGGGGGATTTCTTCGGCTCCGAGAAGTCATTTGTGCAGGAAACCGCCGGCAAGGTGACGATTCAACTGCAGACCGCGGCGGGGACACAAGTGCTTAAGCAGGGACTCCGCTTGGAAGCGGGAGAGATTTTTGATGGCGCGGTGATGAGCAAGCGGGCTTTGTGCGCTTTTCTGGAGGAACAGGTGGCGGCAGCCAAAAAGGAGGATGTGTTGTTGTCCCTGCACATGAAGGCCACCATGATGAAAGTGTCGGATCCGATTATATTCGGTCACGCGG